>CAKOHH010000005.1 GCA_934085675.1 uncultured Bacilli bacterium
AATAAAGAATAAAGAAAACAATGTTTCACGTGAAACATATGAATAAAGAATAAAGAAAACAATGTTTCACGTGAAACATATAAAAAAAGAATAAAGAAAACAATGTTTCACGTGAAACATATAAAAAAAGAATAAAAAACCAATGTTTCACGTGAAACATATAAAAAAAGAATAAAAAAAACAATGTTTCACGTGAAACATATAAATAAAAAATAAAGAAAATAATGTTTCACGTGAAACATATGAATAAAGAATAAAAAACCAATGTTTCACGTGAAACATTGGAAATAAAGAACTTGCAATTAATAAATAGATTTGATATCATTTAATCGTGCAACAAATATAGTGTAACATGGTCAGGATCGGAAGATAGCAGCCACATCATTTCCTATTTGTGTGCACTTTTTTTATGAGGTGAAATAATGAACTATATTGATAAAACAATTGAAGAAGCCAAAAAAAGCTTATTAAGCGAAGATGTTCCTATTGGAGCTCTTATTGTATTGAATGATGAGATTATTTCATATGGGTATAACACTAGGGAAAAAGATTATTCTGTTTTGGGCCATGCTGAAATAAACGCCATAGAGCAGGCTACTCGTAAACTTAAACGTTGGAATCTAAGCGATTGTGAATTATATGTTTCTTTAGAACCATGTAGTATGTGTAAAGAAATAATTAAGCAAGCCAGGTTGAGTAAAGTTTACTATTTGCTATCAAAACCTGATTCCAAAAAAGAATATGATAAAACCAAATTTATTAAACTAAAGTCAAATATCGAACAAATGTACGCAAATATATTGTCTGAATTTTTCAAAAAAAGAAGATAAATTGTGTTATAATTAAAGCATTCGAGGAGGCACCTTTATGAATTATAAAGTTTTATATCGTAAGTATCGTCCAGATAAATTTGAAAATATTATTGGGCAAGATTACTCCATACAAATGCTGAAAAATTCTATTATTCACAATAAAATATCGCATGCTTATTTGTTTACAGGGCCTAGAGGAACAGGAAAAACATCGACAGCTAAAGTATTTGCTAAAACAATAAATTGTTTAAATCCCGTTAATGGCGAAGCATGTGGCAAGTGTGCTGCTTGTTTAGCTTTTTCAACAAGTCCTGATATAATAGAAATAGACGCAGCTTCAAATAATGGTGTTGATGATATAAGAGAACTTATCAACAATGTAAAAATTGCTCCTTCTGAGGGTAAATATAAAATCTATATTATAGATGAAGTACACATGATGACAACTAGTGCTTTTAATGCTTTGTTATTAACACTTGAAGAACCCCCTGCACATGCCGTTTTTATCATGGCTACGACAAATGTAGAAAACGTACCAATAACGATTTTGTCGCGTTGTCAAAGATTTAACTTTCAAAAGATATCTTTAGAAAATTTAAAAAAACAAATTAGGAAAATTTGTGATTTAGAGAAAATAAAAATAACAGAGGAAGCCATCGAAGAAATTGCTTATTTATCCGAAGGAGGTTTAAGGGATGCTCTTAGTCTTTTAGACCAACTTTCTAGTAATGAAGAAGAAATCACTGCTGAAAAAATTTTAGAAAATTATGGATCTATTTCTTCTAAATTTGTTAAAGATTTATTAAAAGAATTATCAGAAGGAAATGTTTCTTCCGTTATTGATAAGATCCAAGAACTTGAAAATACATCAAGTGACTATAAAATTTTCATAAAAAAAGTTGTACAAGAGTTAGCACATATAGCTGTATTAATAAAAGTAAACAATTATCAAGGAAAATTTAGTTTTCAACAGGTAAAAAAATTAATCTTTGAATTAAATGATGTGCTTAACAAAATAAATATAAATGTTAATCCATATGAATTAATTGAAATAATTTTATTAAATGTTATTTCAAACGAAGAAACTGCAGGAGAGGCAACAGGAGAAAGTAAAATAATTAAAACTAATACTTTTAATGCTGAAAAATTAGTAAATAATAATCCTGAAAACATAGTTTTTGAAAAGAAGGAAGATAAAATAGCAGAAGAAGTTATTGAAAACAGCGATAATGACGGTAGTGCATACATTAATGAACTAAAGAAAATCCGTGTTAATAATTGTTTTACTGACGCAAAAAAGGAAACTTTGATTTCAAATAAAGTTATATGGAATCAAAAAAAATCTGATTCAAATGTTGATAAACGCATTCTGGGGTTAATTGTAGACTCTCAATTAGTGGCTTCATCTTTAAAAAATGTCATTATAACTACAAAATTAGCAAGTATGGCAACACTTATTAATAGTCAACTGGAAGAAATAGAAAAAAATTTAAATTTAGAATTTCATATAATTGCTTTAAGTATGGAAGAGTGGACAAATGAAAAAAATAAATATATTCAGAATATAAAAAATAAATATGTTTATAATTATATTGAAGAAGAAACGATTGCAAATTTAAAGCCTAAAAAGGCAAGTAGTGATTTTGAAGAAATTACTACAAATATATTTAATAGTGATAAAATAGAAATTGTGTAAAGAAAGAAGGAAAGTAAAATGAATATGCAAAGTATAATGGCACAAGCTCAAAGAATGCAACGTGACATTCAAAAAAAGAAAGATGAAATAAATCAAAAATTATTTCCCGGGAAATATGAATTTGTAGAAGTTATCTTAAATGGTAAAAAAGAATTGACAAAAATAACAATAAATAAGGATAACTTAGATAAAGAAGATATTGAAATGTTAGAAGATTTTATTGTTCTAGCGCAAAAACAAGCTTTAGCAGATATTGATAAAGAAATTCAAAGTAAAATGGGCCAATATGCTGGGATGCTTGATGGTTTAATGTAATATGAATTCTGTATATCCTAATAGTTTAGAAAGTATCATTGAATTTTTTAAAAAGTTTCCAGGTATTGGTGAAAAAAGTGCAGAGAGAATGGCTTTATCTATATTGAATATCCCTTTGGGTGAAATACAAATAGCAAGTGATGCTTTAGTTAAAGCACGTGAAACCCTTCATCCTTGTGATATCTGTGGCAATTTGACAGATTCTTTAAAATGCAATATTTGTGAAGATAAAACTAGAAATCAAAATTTAATATGCGTAGTTGAGGATTACAAAAGTATTTACGCTTTTGAAAAAGCTGGAAATTTTAAGGGTGTCTATCATGTATTAAATGGACTAATATCGCCTATAGATGATATTGGAGTGGACGATATTAATTTGTCATCACTCATAAGAAGAATCCAGAAATTAGAAAATCCAGAACTTATTTTAGCTTTAAAAGGAACCATAGAAGGTGAAACCACAACATTATATATCAAAAAGATATTTGAAAATCAAAATATAAAAATATCAAGGTTGTCTTATGGATTACCGAGTGGAGCCGAGATTGATTATTTAGATATGTCAACAATAGAAAAAGCGTTAAAGGATAGAAAAATAATTTCAGAATAAAATCTGAAATTTTTTCATATTCTGTAACAAAGATAAAAGGAAAATGACAGATGAAAAAATTGATAAATATACTTCGAAAAGTAGTATGGGCATTTTTATTACTTTATGGTTTGAATTATTTTATATCGTCCTTACATATTTATATACCTATTAATTTTATTACTGTCAGTATCGTTACATTACTAGGTTTACCAGGGCTTTCTGCTTTAATTATTTTGTTTTTTATAGTAAAATAATTAAAGGTGATGTCTATGACGGAAACATCTGGAATACAGCAATTATATCAAGAATACATGAGTGAGCATCTTTCTCATGCTTTTTTGCTTGAAACAAATAATCAAGAAAAATGTTTGAAAGAATTATTACAATTTTTGAGTAAAATTAACGAAGTTGAAAATGAACAAGAAAATATTAAATTAAATAAACTTATTTTAAATGAAACATTACCTAGTTTAGTAGTTATAAGACCAGATGGTAATTCAATAAAAAAAGAACAAATTATAAATTTGAAAACATCTTTTCAAACAAAACCAATTTTTTCTAAGTATAATATGTATGTTATACTAAATGCTGAAGATTTAAATCCGTCTAGTGCTAATACGATTTTAAAATTTTTAGAAGAACCAGAAGATTTTATATTAGGTTTTTTTATTACAGATAACAAAGAAAATATAATAGATACTATTCGCAGTCGGTGTGAGATTATCAGAGTGAATTATGAACAAAATCATGAAAATGACATACCTAAAGTTTGGGAAGATTTAGCGATAAATTATATTAGGGAGTATGAAATTATAGGTGATAATACTTTACTTTATAATAAACAAGTTATTTTGCCACTAATTCACGATAAAAAAGAATTAAAATACTTATTTCAGGCAATCTTTAATACTTATTATGGAATATATATTTGTAAATTAAAAAATCTAGAATTAGAAGAAAAGTATAGTAGTTTAAATTTTGTTATGAAAAAAGATAAAAATTATTTTTACAATCAAGTTAAATATATTGCTAATTTACTTGATAATCTTAATTTTAATTTAAACACGTCATTTGTTTTGGATTGTTTTGTATTGGAAAGTAGGTGATTAAATGAACATTTATGAAGTTATCTTTAAAGATAAGGGAAAAGGTTATTATTTTAAAATTGAAAATGTTTTTATTCCCAATAAAGTAACGGTTATTGTTGAAACTGAAAAAGGCTTGCAATTCGGAAGGGTTGTCAAAAAAATAACGGACACTTCTATTAAAGAAGAAGACATTAAAAATATAATTAGAATTGCTACAAAAAAAGATTATGAACAATATTTAAAAAATTTAAAAGAAGCTGAAATAGCTCTACAAACTGCTCGAGAAGAAGCCAAAAAGAGCAAATTAAATATGAACTTTATAGACGCTTCATTTACATTTGATAGAAAACAATTATTATTTAATTTTTATGCTGATCAAAGAGTAGATTTTAGAGAACTTGCTAAAATATTAGCAGCAAAGTATAAAACACGTATTGAACTACGACAAATTGGCGCTCGAGATAAAGCAAGTGAAGTAGGCGGTATTGGCATTTGCGGACGTAAATTATGTTGTGCGGGATGTTATAAAGTAAATGAATCAATTACTATGCAAATGGCTAAAAACCAAAATATTGCTTTAAATCCATCTAAAATAAATGGCGCATGTGGTAGATTACTTTGTTGCTTATCTTATGAAGATAAAGAATATGTGAGATGTTCTAAACAATTACCTAGTATTGGAGATACTATAAAAACACCTAATGGTGAAGGAAAAGTAGTAAGCATTGATATTTTAAATTTTAATTGTAAAGTTTTAGTAGGTGAAGAAATAGTTGAGGTTAAAATAAACGATGAAAAAGACGCTTAATTGGTTATTCGATTATCCTGCGCTTAAAGTTTATCAATACGAAGAAGCATTTAAATTTTCCTTAGATTCTATTCTTTTATTTGAATTTGCTCAGATAAAAAAGAATGATAACAAGATTATGGATTTTTGTACGGGTAACGCTGTTATTCCTATCTTAGTTTATAATAAATACAAAAAAGATGTTGTTGGGATAGAGTATCAAAAGGAAATATATGATCTAGCTGTTGAATCTGTAAAGCAAAATAAGATGGAAAAGCACATTTCTTTGTTTCATGATACTGTATTAAATGTTAAAAATTATTTCCCGGGAAATAATTTTGACGTAATTTTGTGTAATCCACCTTATTTTAAGTACGAACAAACGAGCCATATTAATAAAAATGAATTAAAAAGTGTTGCCAGACATGAGATTACCTTAAAATTAGAAGATATTTTTATAATGGCAAAATACTTATTGAAAGATAATGGCAAAATATATATGGTTCATATTCCAAGTCGAATTGATGAACTTATTGTTTACGCTAATAAATATGGATTTGCCGTAAAAGAATTACAATTTATTCAGGCTAAAGAAAATGCTAAGCCAGAAATAGTGTTGTTGACATGTGTAAAAAGTGGCAACTTTGGAACAAAAGTATATGCTCCTATTAATATACATAATTTAACAACGTATCAAAATATATTTAGGAGATGAAAAATATGAAAATGATAGTTGGTCTAGGTAATCCTGGAAAAGAATATGAAAATACAAGACATAATGTTGGTTTTATGATATTAGATTCTTTTATAAAAGATTTTAAACTAGAAAAAAAATTTCAAGCAATGATTAAAGTGTCGGATGTAGCAGGGGAAAAATGTTTGTTTGTGAAACCTTTAACATTTATGAATGAAAGCGGTTTAAGTGTTGGTAAAATTGCTAAATACTATAATATATCATGTTCTGATATATTTGTAATTCAAGATGATATGGATTTACCATTTGGCAAAATTAAACTAAAAATAAATAGTAGTGCTGGTGGTCATAATGGAATTAAATCAATTATTAATGCTTTATCATCTAATTCTTTTGCCCGTTTAAAAGTAGGAATTGCTCATGACAAAGATAATGATGCTATAAAACATGTATTAGGGCATTTTTCTAAAACAGAAATGGAATTTTTTGAAAAAAATTATGACCATTTTCAAGAAATAATTGTTTCATATATTAGAAATGGTATAGATGTAACAATGAATCGTTATAATACAAAGTAGGTGTTAACGTGAAAAAATTTGAAGAATTTACATACGAAAATGGTTCAATTATTGAAGGCTTGACTAAAGAGTTATCGTATCGTTATATTATTAATTATTTTGATACTCAAGAAAATTCTCTTTTAATTGTTACCTCTAATTTATATGATGCAAATAAAATTCAAAATTCTTTACAAACATACGAAGAAAATGTTTTCCTTTTTCCAATGGATGATTTTTTAACCTCACTTGCTTTGGCGGTCTCACCCGAATTAAAACTAAAACGTTTAGAGACTCTTGAGAAAATTCAAAATAACAAATGTATTGTGGTTACTAACATGATGGGATATTTAAAATTAAATACCTCTTTAAAAGAACAAAATTCACTATATCAAACTCTTAAAACTAATACAGATGTTAATCGTGATTCATTAGTAGAAATTTTTGAAAAACTAGGTTATCAAAGGGATTCTATGGTTACATCAACTGGAGAATATGCGGTAAGAGGATTTGTTTTAGATATTTTTTTAGTAGATGAAAAACATCCAATAAGGATTGAATTTTTTGGAGATACAATTGAAAGTATCCGTTATTTTGATGAAAATACACAACGTACCATTGAAAAAATAGATGAAATCGTTTGCAAACCTGTTGATGAAATCATTACCGAAAATACCAGTTCTTTATTAGATTATATGCCTAATAGTACAGTTTTTTACTATGATTATCCATTACTTATGACGGCATATACTAAATTGTTAGAAGAAAAGAAAACATATTTAGAAGAACAAAATTTAGAAGATAAAAAATATTTTTATTCGTTCGAAGAACTATTACCTACTAAAGAACTTTTTATTAACACCGTAGCTAATGAAATGCAAAAAAAGAAAGTTCATAGTTATAAAACGACTGATATTGAAAATTTTAAAGGTGATTTTAAAAAGTTAAAATCTTTTGTAGATAAAAATATAGCCTTAAAAAAAACAATTGTTTTTTTCCTTTCAACCAAAGAACAGATTGAAGAAATTAAAGATTTATTTAATGAAAATGTTGTATTAACAAACGAAAATGAACTTTTTTTAGAAAAAATAAATATTGTTCAAAGTAAAATTAACAAAGGTTTTATCTGGGATGATTTAGTTGTTATCTCAGAAAATGATATTGAAGAAATAAAAGAAAAAATAACTTATAAAAATAATTTACATATTGGTAAAAAAATTCGTAACCTAGACGCGATTGCAATTGGAGATTATGTTGTTCATAGAAATCATGGTATTGGTATTTATGCAGGTGTTGTTACTTTAACGATTGGTGGACTTAAAAAAGATTATTTACAAATAGAGTATTTTGGAAACGATAAAGTCTATGTTCCAGTTGAAAAAATATCAAGTATTTATAAATACAGTGATAAAGATGGAATGAAACCTCAGATAAGTAAGCTTAATTCAACAGCTTGGCAAAGAAAAAAACAAGCTTTACAAAAGAAAATTAAAGATATTTCAGGAGAGCTTATCAAGCTTTATGCTGAAAGAAATAATATTGAAGGGGAAGCTTATAAAGATTTTGAAGAAGAAACTATTTTTGCCAATGATTTTACATATGAACCAACCAAAGATCAACAATTTGCTATTGATGATGTTTTAAAAGATTTGGATTCTAAAGTTCCTATGGATCGTTTACTATGTGGAGACGTTGGTTTTGGCAAAACAGAAGTTGCTTTTCGTGCCATGTTTAAGGCAGTATGTAATAATAAACAAGTAATGTATCTTTGTCCAACAACAATTTTATCTAAACAACAATATGAATCAGCATTAGATAGATTCAAAAATTTTCCTGTGGAAATAAGATTATTTAATCGATTTACTTCAACTAAAGAAGCCAACGAAATTATTGAGGATTTAGCCAGTGGAAAAATAGATATTGTTTTTGGAACACATCGTTTACTATCTGATAAAATTAAACCTAAAAAACTAGGATTGCTGGTTATTGACGAAGAACAACGTTTTGGTGTTACTCATAAAGAGAAAATAAAAAATTTAAAAAAAGATGTTAACGTTTTAACCCTATCTGCAACACCGATACCTCGTACTTTAAAGATGAGTTTATCAGGTTTAAGAGATTTATCAATTATAGATACACCACCGGTTAACAGATATCCTATTCAAACATATGTTATTCCAGAAAGTGATATGATTGTGAAAGATGCGATTTATAAAGAATTAGGACGAGATGGCCAATGCTTTATTTTATATAATCGTGTTGAAACTATTGAAAAAGCTGTCGAGAAAATACATGATTTGGTGCCAGAAGCGAGAATACAGTATGCTCATGGTAGATTAAATAAAATCGAGTTAGATAATATTATGTCTGATTTTATTAATCATAAATTTGATATACTTGTTAGTACAACAATTATAGAAACAGGTATTGATATTCCAAACGCTAATACTTTAATTATTTATGATGCCGATTGTTTTGGCTTGAGTCAACTTTATCAATTAAGAGGAAGAGTTGGTAGAAGTAATAAAATTGCCTATGCTTACTTACTTTATAGTAAAGAAAAAATGCTTAATGATATTGCAGTAAAAAGATTACAAGCCATTCGTGATTTTACAGAATTAGGAAGCGGTTATAAAATTGCTATGCGAGATTTATCTATCCGTGGAGCAGGTGATTTATTGGGAAGTGAACAAGCAGGTTTTGTTGATACAGTAGGAATCAGTCTTTATATGAAAATGATAGAAGAGGAAATGAGACGCCTTAAAGGTGAAAATGTTGAAACTGATGAGGAAAGTGAATCATTAGTTAAGGTAGAAACTCATATTTCAGATCAATATGTTTCCGATGAAGAAGTAAAAATCGAAATCCACAAAATGATTAACGAGATAGATTCTTATCAGAAATTAGAAGATGTTCGTAAAAATTTAGAAGACCGTTTTGGTAAAATAACCAAAGAAATGGAAATCTACATGTATGAAGAATGGTTTGAAAAACTAGCAGAACGCTTGAAAATTACCAAAGTTATTCAAAATAATCTTTATGTTTTGCTTTGGTTACCAGAAGAAACTTCTAATAAAGTAAAAGGAGATAAATTATTTTTACAGGCTTTCAATATTAATCAAAAATTTGAAATTAAATATGAAAATAATCAAATTGGTATCAAATTAAATATTGTAAATAATGAAAAACATTTTCTTTATTATATTGTACCTTTACTTCAAAAAATCGCGGATGATTTATCTGTATAAAAAAAGTTCATCTCTCCAAACTAATGAGGTAGAATGGAGTGAATATCTTGAAGGAAACAGGTATTATTCGAAAGGTCGATGAATTAGGCAGAATTGTTTTACCTAAAGAAATTCGTAAAACTTTAGGAATAAAAGATGGTGAAGATTTAGAAATATATATTAAGGATAAAGCCATTTATTTACAAAAGTATTCTCGTTTATGGGCATTAAAAGATATTTCTGAAATATTAATTCAATATGCTTTAGAAGAAATGAATTTAAATATTATTATTACAGACAAAGAACAGATATTAGCAAGTTTTAATAGGGAATTAGTTTATCGAAAATTAGATATAAAATTTGAAAATCTCTTAAACTCATTTGAAATTTATGAGTCAATCACAGAAGAACAATTTTTTTCTTTAAATGGTTTTTGGTTTGTAAAGCCAATTAATGTACATGGGGATATTATAGGTTTTCTAATTCTTTATTCCTTGAATAAAATAGAAGAATATATGAAGAATTTTCTATCATTTTTAGAAAAAATAATAATAAATAAAATTGACATTGTTTAATTTTGTGCTAGAATTATGTTAATCAACGACGAAGGAAAGAGTAAATAATAGAACTTTGAAGAGAGTTTATGGTCGGTGCAAATAAATATTGTTTTATTATTGAAGATGGCTCTGGAGTTGAATCGTATTTCTAGCGTTAAAAGAAAAAGAGCATGGTTATAATCATGAATAAAGGTGGTACCACGGGGTAAACTCGTCCTTTAGTTCATGATTTTTTTTATTAAATTATTTCCCGGGAAATAATTTTTAGGAAAGGAAGAGGAAAAATGAAACCAAAATACTATATTGCAACAGCGATAGCCTATGCTTCTGCTAAACCTCATATTGGTAATACTTATGAAATTGTTTTAGCAGATTCTATAGCACGTTATAAAAGAAGTCGAGGATTTGATGTTTATTTTCAAACAGGAACTGATGAACATGGGGAAAAAATTGAACAAAAAGCTATTTCCGCAGGAATATCTCCAAAAGAATATGTCAATAATATTTCCCGGGAAATAAAAAATATATGGGATATCATGAATACTAGCTACGATAAGTTTGTCAGAACGACTGATGAACATCATAAAAAGGTTGTTCAACATATTTTTGAATATTTATATCAAAAAGGTGATATTTATTTAGGGCAATATAATGGTATGTATTGTACACCTTGTGAATCTTTTTGGACAGAATCGCAACTTGTAGATGGAAAATGTCCTGATTGTGGTCGTGCTGTAGAACCAAGATGTGAAGAAGCTTACTTCTTTAAAATGAGTAAATATCAAGATAAATTAATAGAATATATTGAAACACATCCAGAATTTATTCAACCAGTTTCCAGAAAAAATGAAATGATTAATAATTTTTTGAAACCAGGACTACAAGATTTATGTGTATCGCGTACTACTTTTGACTGGGGAATAAGAGTTCCATTCAATAACAAACATGTTGTTTATGTCTGGATTGACGCCTTAACAAATTATATAACTAATATCGGATATGATGTTAATAATGAGTCAGAGGAATTTAAGAAATGGTGGCCTTGTGATTTACATCTAATAGGTAAAGACATTATTCGTTTTCATACTATTTATTGGCCAATTTTATTAATGGCCCTAGACTTGCCATTACCTAAGCAGGTATTTGGACATCCATGGCTTCTTATGAATAACGATAAAATGAGTAAAAGTAAAGGAAACATCCTATATGCTGATGATTTAGTAAATCTATTTGGTGTTGATGCTATCCGTTATTATCTTCTTCATGAAATTCCATTTCAAAATGATGGCACGATAAGTTATGAGCTTATTATTGAAAGAATAAATAGTGATTTAGCTAATATTTTGGGAAACTTAGTAAATAGAACTATTTCTATGTCTCAAAAATATTTTGATGGTGAGATAACTAATAAGAATATTAATGAAACTTTAGATGAAGAATTTATCGAATCTATTAAAAATTTACCATCTGAAGTGGATAAAGCTATGGAAAAATTAGAAATAGGTAACGCGATTGATAAAATCTTTGATGTTTTAAGAAAATCAAATAAATATATTGACGACACTACTCCTTGGAGTTTAGCTAAAGATGATACGAAAAAAGAAAGGTTAGAAACTGTTTTGTATAATTTACTTGAAAGTATTAAAGTTTGTGGTAGTGAATTAATGCCATTTTTACCGGATACATCCAAAGAAATATTAAGACAAATTAATACAGAGTTATCTAATAATTTTGAAACTTCTAATAAATATAATGTTTTAACTCCAGAACCAATTTTTATGAGAATTGATACAGCTAAAAAACTAGAAGAAATAAATGCCAAAAGGTCGTAAAGGCCTTTTTTTGGTCTCTAGACAACTAATTATACTTTTGATAAAATTAATTTAGGTAAGGTGAAGCATAAATGTTTGGAAAAATTTTATATATAAGCGATAATATGGCATACATTGAAAATAAAATGAAAGATGATGTTAGTAGCGATTTATTAAATTTACATTTAATTTTTGAAAAAGATGACCATAAAATTTTAAGTGAAATTACAGAAGTAAAAAGTGATGAAATCAGAGTTAAATTTTTGGGTGAATTTGTAAATGGTAAATATTTTAATGGTATTTTAAGAAAAGCTAGTTTAGATAGTCACATTAGAATTATAAACGACGACGAATTAAAAGAATTATTTGGCGTTGAATCAAAGCAAAACTTTATATTGGGAATGAGTGCAACCTATAAAGATCATTTAGTCTGCCCAAACATTAATGATTTATTAGCTAGTCATTTATGTATTTTTGGTAATACCGGTTCAGGAAAAAGTTGTGGAGTTGCTAGAATTGTGCAAAACTTATTAAGTAATCAGTACGCTGCTGCGTATAATGCTAATTTATTATTTTTTGATTCTTTTGGCGAATATAAAAATGCTTTTAAAAGTATTTCTAATATAAATTCTTATTATAATTATAAGTTTATTACTTCACAAAGAAAAGAAGAGTCAGACATTTTAATGCAAATACCAATGAATTTATTAAAAACAGATGATATGGCTATTTTACTTCAAGCTGACAAACATTCGCAATTAACTATTATTGAAAGGGCAATGAAAATTGCTAAAATATTTGCAATTGATGATGACCGTGCTACTAAATATAAAAATCATATTATTGCCCAAGCCTTAATAACAGTTTTATATAGTTCATCAAGTATTGATAGAAAAAAGGATGACATATTTAGTATTATTAATACTTGTCATACTAAGGAATTTAACTTGGATACCCAAATTCCAGGTATTGGTTATACAAGAAGCTTCTCAGAATGTTTTCAAATTGATTCTCGGGGAAAATTTGGCGAAGAAGTATTAATCACTGATTATATTTTAAAATATATTGATGAAGATTTAGATATAGACGAGTCTTTGGCCAATGTAACCTACGATTTAAAAGCCTTTTCCAAAGCCCTTGATTTTACTTTGATTAGTGAAGGTTTTCAAAATAATCGTAATTTACAAGATGATGCCCAATTGTTGAAAGTACGTCTTTATGCATTGATTCATGGTCCGGTTGGTAAATTATTTCAAGGACTTAAGTATGTAACTTATGAAGAATTTATTTCTGGTTTATTAAATAATGGAAATAAAAAATCGCAAATCATTAATATTAATTTAGAAGGTCTTGATGACAATATTTCCAAAGCTATTGTTAAAATTTATACACGTATGATATTTGACTTTGCCAAAGAAAATGCAAGTCGTGGCACTATACCATTCCATTTATTTTTAGAAGAAGCCCATCGTTATATTCAAAAAGACAATGATGTGTTTCTAATTGGATATAATATTTTTGAGAGAATTGCCAAAGAAGGGCGTAAATATGGTGTTTTATTAGATATAATAAGTCAAAGACCAATGGAAATCAGTGATACCGTTGTTTCGCAATGTTCTAATTTCTTAATTTTTAAAATGACACATCCCAAAGATATTAAATACATTGAAGAAATGCTTCCAAATATCAGTCAAGATGTTATTGAAAAAATGAAGATATTACAACCGGGAACATGTGTAGCTTTTGGTAGTGCTTTTAAAATTCCAATGATAGTAAAAATGGATATGCCAAATCCGAGACCATATTCATCAAGTTGCAACGTATCAGGATATTGGGAAACTAATCCAAATATGGCATCTTTAAATCATTCTCAGGTTTCTCATCCTGAAACAATGCCACGTTTTTCTTCTCAAATAGATACATTATAGGTGTCATATGTTTACAGATACACATTGTCATTTATATAAAGAATATTATGAAAACTTAGAAGAAATTTTAAACCATGCTTATGAAACCAAAGTGAACCGTTTTATTGTCGCAGGATGTGATAGTTCCTCTAATAAAGAAGTTTTTAATCTTGTGCAAGAATATAAAAATATTTATGGATGTGTGGGTATACATCCTGAAGAAACTTTAACATATAAGGTTATTGATTTAGAAGAAATGGAACAGGAATTAAAATCAGATAAAATTGTAGCTATAGGAGAAATTGGATTAGATTATCATTATGACAAAGAAAATAAAGAACTACAAAAAAAATTATTTATCAAACAATTAGAAATAGCTAAAAAATATAAGAAACCAGTTGTTATTCATAGTAGAGATGCCACTCAAGATACTATTGATATTTTAAGAAAATATCCTATGGTTAGGGGAGTTATTCATTCTTTTTCAGGTAGTTTAGAGGTGGCTAAAATATATATTAACATGGGATATAAATTAGGTATTAATGGGGTTGTTACTTTTAAAAACAGTCGTTTAAAAGAATTATTACCTGATATTAAAGATAACATAGTTTTAGAGACAGACAGTCCTTATTTAACTCCTCATCCTTACAGAGGAACACCAAATGAGCCAAAATATATTTTCAATATTGCCTCTTTTGTAAGTGATTATTTAGATATTTCTTTAGAAGAATTGGCAAGGATTACCAATAAAAATATAATGTCGATTTTTGACATTTAGTAAATGGTATGTTATCATTTAGCCATAAAGGTGATGCCATGAAAAAAATTGTAATTGGATTTAAAACAACTATTCAATTAGCTATTTTGATTGTTGTTGTTTTAATAGCCAATATCAGTACAACTCGAGATGTAAATAGTGTTTCGTCTTTAGCTCAAAACAGAGTTATTAATTTAACAACGATGGCTATGAAATTAGAAAATGATATCAAAAATGATTTATATAGTGCCAAGGATACTTTTACAGGGGATGTAACGGGATATGGAGCTGATTGTCCTTTATGTAGTGGCAAACTTTCATGTATCCCATCCTATAATGTAAGAAATGGTACAACTATTTATCCGGATGTCACTTATGGAAACGTAAGGATTGTCGCTTCAAGTAAAAACTTACCTTGTGGTTCTATTGTGAGATTTAATTTATCCAAATTATCAAATGAACCAATTGTTGCCATTGTGTTAGATAGAGGAGTTCTAGGTACTGATTTGGACTTACTTATGCCAAGTGAAAATGATGCTTCTATGTATGTAGGGCGTAATACATTAAGTTATGATGTTTTAAGGGTTGGTTATTAGCCATACTCTTTTTTTTAATCATTTTTTATGGTATTCTTTTCTGAGAGGTGAAAACACTTATGACAAAAATTCCTGCAAAAAAAAGTTTGGGTCAAAATTTTTTGAAAGATGAAAATGTTTTAAAGAAAATTGCTAATACTATTGAAACAAATGAAAATGATATTATTATTGAAATTGGGCCTGGTAAAGGGGCTCTCACAAAATATTTAGTTCAGAAAAAAGGTAAACTTATTTGCTATGAAATAGATGAAAGAATGAAAGATATTTTGCAAAAATATGAAAATGAAAATACTAAAGTTATTTTTCAAGATTTCTTACAAAGAAATATCAAAGAAGATTTACCATCTAACTATGAAAATATTTATATTATTGCCAATATTCCTTATTATATAACTACTCCCATTATTGAACATATTATCAAGTGTGATATAAAAGAAAAAGCAATGACTTTATTAGTTCAAAAAGAAGTTGGCTACCGGTTTAGTGCCCAACCTGGTTCGAAGGATTATGGCTTTTTTACGGTTTTTCTTAATCATTATTATTATGTTAATTATTTATTTGATGTCTCAAGGACATCATTTGATCCTTCCCCAAATGTAGACAGTGCCGTGATTGCTTTTGAAAGAAAAGAAAATATTGTTGATATAGATATGCTACATTTTCAAAAATTTTTAAAACAATGTTTCTTACAAAAAAGAAAAAAATTAAAGAATAATTTATTGAAAGAAGATTGGTCAAATACTCTAGAGATACTAAAAGACAACGGTTATGATGAAAATGCTCGAGCCGAGGATATATCCTATGAAGTATTTGTAAAAATTTTTAATAAATTGCATAAATAACCTGTTTTTATAAAATGAAAATAATAAATTTAATTAGTGCATAAGTACTAATTTTTTTCATATATTGAAATAGGTGAATTAAATGACACTAGAGGTAGGAAATTTAGTAACAAGATACAAGTATAATCATGATGTTGTTTTTAAAATCTTATCCATTAAAAATGAAACTGCCTACTTAAAAGGCGTGAATGTCCGTCTATATGCTGATGCTCCTTTAGAAGATTTAAAACTATATCAAAATGAAACAAGAAGTGAAGATGAAGATGAGCCATTATTATTTAATGATGATCGTGGAGATTATTTTTTTCTTCCAGGGAAAGTACTTCATATTGATGCGGATAAAGATTATTTAGAAAGATGCTTGAATTTTTATAAAAAAAATAAAGTCATGGCTATTGGTAAACAAATAAATGAAAAAGAAATCTATAAAGAAATTAAAAATTTGTTAATAGAATATCAACCAGATATTGTGGTTATTACAGGTCATGATGCCTATTATGAAAAAAAGGGTAGTAAAAATGATATTAAAAATTATAAAAATACCGAGTACTTTGTTAAGGCCGTTAAAGAGGCTAGAAAATATGAAAAAAGTCATGAAAAACTTGTTATTATTGCGGGAGCCTGCCAGAGTGATTATGAAGAACTTATTAGAGCTGGTGCCAATTTTGCAAGTTCACCCAAACGTGTTAATATTCATGCCTTAGATCCAGCTATCATTGCTACTGTACTTGCTATGAGTGAAAGAAATAAAGAAATTGACTTAGTTAGTCTACTTTCAAAAACAAAGTATGGCTCAGATGGCATGGGAGGAATCATTAGTACGGGCATGATGTATGTTGGTTTTCCAAGGTAGGGAGGGACAATGAATTTAGATATTGTGAGAGAAAATATGAAAAAATACTTAAACAAAACAGTTAAAATAGATGTGTACGGTATGCGTAATAAAAATCATGAATATTATGGTGTTGTATCTGGACTCTATCCATATGTTTTTACCGTTTTAATAGATGGTAAGCAACAAAGCTTTAATTATTCAGATGTTATAATTGGCGATGTCGTTGTAAACTTTGCGTAAAAGTCTTGAAATCGCCCTTTGGTTCGTTATAAAATAAAAGCATAAGTTAGAGATAACTTTAGAAGGAGAGAATATTATGAAGATTACATCTGTAAGTGTTCGTAAAATTACGAAAGAAAATTCAAGATTGAGAGGAATTGCATCTGTATTATTAGATGATTCATTTGCTATTCATGATATTAGAATAATCGAAGGAGATAATGGTCTATTTATAGCAATGCCAAGTAGAAAAACTGCTACTGGTGAATATAAAGACGTATGTCATCCAATTAATCCAGATGTACGTACTGAGTTTACAAACGCTGTTTTAGATGCTTATAAAAAGGCTGAAGAATAAAAAATACTAGGAAATCCTAGTTTTTTTAGTGATAAATTGATTTTAACATCATATGCTTTACTGGGTGATAATATGGATAGTGTTCCACAGTTAGTTTCAAGTAGTCATGAAGTAAAAATTATCGATAGACGAGAAATATATTTAACAGGTGTAAAAAAAATAACAAGTTTTGACCATGAAGAATTTTTAATGGAAACAACGATGGGGACATTACTCTTAAAAGGGAGCAACTTAGAACTATTAAAATTAGATACTCATGACGGTAATGTAAAAATAAAAGGAAAAATAAATAGTTATCAATATTTAGAAAAAACAGGAACAAAGCCAAAAGAAGAAAGTTTTATGGCTAAATTATTTAAATAATGAATGAAGTTATTCAACTTTTATCTTTTTTTGCTTCCTTTTGTTTTGGCTTTTTCTTTCATGTTTTAACCAATTTTCATTTTAAATTAACAGATACTTATCCCATTTGGCTTAAATATCTAACCACTTTTCTTTTCATAGGTGATATTACTTTAATGTATTTACTTCTCCTTTATTATCTAAATGATGGTGTTGTTCATATTTATTTTGTTTTCTTTGTTCTCTTTGGTTTTGCTTCATATGGTTACCTGTCAAAAAATGTCAACATTTCAAAAAATTCTATCCTTAAAATTGTAAAAAAATAGAAAGAATGATATAATCCGCGTAGAAAGTAGGGATGGTATTTGCAAAAGAAAACACTTTCTAAGGCGAAAAAAAGATTCTTTCTTTTAACGATTGCTCTTGTGCTAGTAGTATCTTTTTCTATCATTCAGATTTTTCAAGATTGGATTTCTATAGTATCCAATAAAACAGAAATACAAAATTTAAATAATTATTACGATGAACTACTTGCGGAAGAAGAAAGTTTAAATAGCGAAGTGACAAAGCTACATGACCCAGAATATGTGGCTCGTTATGCCAGAGAAAAGTATATGTATAGCTTACCAGGCGAATTTATCATAAAAATGCCTTCAAAAGATGAATAAAAAGGCTAATTTTGACGATTGGCCCTTTTTTTTTACCTTTTTTTTCGTTAAACTATAGTTAGTGATCAATATGGAAAAGTACTTCGTAGCCGTAAATTATAATTTGGTTTTTCATGGGTTAACCATGATAGAAAATTTAAATATCGATTTACAGACGTCTTGCTGTCTTTTAGGAGAAAGTGGCTCTGGAAAAACTATGCTTTTAAAATCACTATTAAAAAATAAAAACTATGACACGAATGGTACAGTATCTTTTTATTTAAAAGAACGTTTACTTTTCCAAAAAATAGATATTCAAAATTATGATGAAGAAACGATTTCCTTTTTAAAAAATTTTTTTAAGCAACCTGATGATTATAAATATGCCTTATGGACTAAAATCAAAAATATTCCCGATTTTTTGTTTTGTGATGAACTTAATCTTGATAGTGAAGATTTTATATTATTTTTAAATTATCTCAAAGTTAAAAATATAAAAATATTTTATGTAACTAAGAACATTGAACAAACAATATATTTTGATTATTTATATGTTCTAAAAAATAATCAAATTGCCATAGAGGGAACTACAGAGTCTGTTTTAAAAGAAGAAAAATTAATGAAATTATTAGGTTATTCAATTCCTTTTTATGTTAATTTATCAAAACAGTTAGGATATTACGGATTATCACATAAAATTTGTTATAATAAAGAAGACTTGGAGGAATCGTTATGGCCATCAATCTGACGTCTTTTTTAAAAGAAGATAATTTTACGGTTTTTGTAAATTTCAAATCGCATTTTCGTAATGCCAAATCATCTTTAGAACAAGGTTTTATTTTAGATAATAAAGTGACGTCTTTGATAAGTGTAGAAGAGTATTTAAAAAATAATACCTGTGCTTCAAGTGATAAAATTATTAAGCTTTTTAAACTTGTGAAACTAAAAGAGAGTATTTTAACTGAATCTTTAAAATATTTGACTCCTTTAGAATTAAAAAAAGTTTATTTAGCAGAAGTTTTGCTTTTAAAATCAAAAATCATTATATGTGAATATTTTTTTAGAGATATGATTAATGAAGAGAAAGATTATTTTAGAAGACTTTTACGTAACTTAATATATAAACAAAAAATAAAAATCATTTTAATTGAAAATGACATAAACTTTATATGTGAAACAGTAAAAGAATTCTATTTGTTTACAAAAAACGAGAAATGCAAATTAATCACAGATTTTTATAACGAAGAAATTTATAAGTATGTGCCAATGCCATATACTGTAGAAATTATTAAATATTTAGAAGAATGTGGCTATGAAATTGACCATGAAATAACGTTCAATGAAACTTTAAAAGCCATATATCGAGGTGTAGCATGAAATATTTAGCCATAATAAAATATGATGGAAGTAAATTTGAGGGTTTTCAAAGGCTTAATAATGGTAAAGGAGTGCAAAATGAAATAGAAAATGTTCTTTCTATAATTGCCAAACGAAAAGTAGATATAAAAGGGGCTGGGCGAACAGACCGAAAAGTTCATGCTTTAGGTCAAGCTATTTCTTTTGATTTAGATATGGATATTACTTTATCTAAATTAAAGTATGTTATGAATAGGTTATTAAATCCCTATGTATCTGTGTTACATATTCAAAATGTGGATGATACTTTTCATGCTCGTTACAGTGCCAAAGAAAAAACTTATGTATATAAAGCCTATTATGGTGAAAAAGATCCCTTTTTAAGCGATTATGTCACTTATATTTATCAAAAGCCAAATTTACTAAAAATGAAAAAAGCAGCTAAATTATTTTTAGGTACACATTCATTTAATAACTATGTCAGTGGTTTTAGGGATAATTACGAAACAACTATTTACGATATTAAAATAAAAAAACAAGGAAATTATTATTATTTTACATTACGTGGAACAGGTTTTTATCGTTATATGGTAAGACATATTGTTGGGGCTTTATTAGAAGTTGGTTTTAATAAAATATCTTTTGAAGACATCTCTTTTTCACTTTCTAATCCAACACAGAAAGTTCAATTTATGGTAGCAGAGCCACAAGGGCTGTATTTAAAAGAAGTAAAATATTAAAAATTAACAAGAAAAATGTTAACTATTGATATTATTCGCTTTTTTTGTTTGACAATAACCATTTAATCGCATATAATTTTAATCGGTACATTTTATTTTATCTTTAAGAAGTTTGCCGTGGGAAAGTGGATTTTGAGAAGATTAGATGAAAGGAAAGAATATTATGAGTACATTTTTACAAAAAAAAGAAAATGTTGACCGTAAATGGTATGTAATTGATGCCGAAGGAAAAACATTAGGTCGCGTAGCTAGTAAAGCTGCTACAATTTTAAGAGGTAAACATAAACCTACTTATACACCAAGCGTTGACTGTGGAGATTATGTTATTATCGTTAATGCATCTAAAGTTCGTTTAACTGGAAACAAGTTAGAAGACAAAATGTATTATAACCATTCTGGATTTCCAGGAGGCTTAAGAGAACGTAATGCTCGTACAATGCTTCAAAATTATCCTGAAGAAATGATGGAACGTGCTGTTAAAGGAATGCTTCCTCATGGACGCTTAGGAAGACAAATGGGTAAAAAGTTATTTGTTTATCGCAATGAAAATCATAAACAAACAGCTCAAAAACCAGAAGAATTGAAAGTAGATTAAGGAGGATAATTTATGGCTAAACAAACATGGAGTGCTATTGGTAGAAGAAAACGTGCAACTGCACAAGTAACTTTAACAAGTGGTACAGGAAATATTACAATTAATGGTGTAGATGTTAATGAATATATGCCTGATAAAATTTTAGTTTTAGACTTAAAACAACCTTTAACATTAACAAATAACGAAAATCGTTTTGATATCGAAGTTAATGTAAAAGGTGGAGGATACGCTGGACAAGCTGGTGCTATTCGTTTAGGTATTACAAGAGCTCTATTAAAATTTGATGCTAACACTGATCAAACTGCAGATACTGCTTATCGTAAAATCTTAAAACCAGCTGGTATGATTACAAGAGACCCAAGAGTTAAAGAACGTAAAAAATATGGTCTTAAAAAAGCTCGTCGTGCTCCTCAATTCTCAAAACGTTAATATTTTCTTTTTAAAAATGTCAAAAAGCTCACAAATGTGGGCTTTTTTTGTAGTTATAAACGTAAAATAAAGTATGAAAAAGAATTATATTTGTTTATTTTTGTTTTTATTATTTTTTTGCTTTTTTAATGTTGCTTTTGCTTCAGAAAAGCAGTTGCAAAACATTGTTATTTTAGATCCAGGTCATGGTGGAGTTGATCCTGGAACAGTGATAGATGACATTAAAGAAAAAGATATTAATTTGAAGATTGCTCTTAAAGTAAAAGAAAAATTAGAGCATAAAAATATAACAGTTTTACTTACAAGGGACGGAGATTATGATTTAGCAAGCCCGGAAGTTAATAGACGTAAAAAAAGTGATTTTGATCATCGTATTCGTAGAATAAATGAAAGTGGCGCTAATTATTATATTTCTATCCATTTAAACTATTTAGAAAATAAAAGTTATTTTGGACCACAAGTGTTTTACACAAAAGAAAACAAAGATTTAGCTATTCAAATGCAAAATGACTTTAATAAAACCCTTAATGTAAACCGAGAGGCCAAAAAAATTCCAAATACCATTTATATGTATTCAAAACTAAAAGTTCCTGGTGTTTTAATAGAATGTGGTTTCTTATCTAATTATGAGGAAAGAAAAAAATTATTAGATGATAACTACATAGATAATTTAGCTAGTATCATTGCTAATAATCTTAAATTTTAGAGTAAATAAGCGGCTTATTGTCATGCCAAGAAATACCAGATAAGTAAGAATAATCTTTTAAAATGTTCATAACTTCATTTAAGGAAACTTTATTGGCAAAATAGTTATCAATAATTTTAATGGCGTTTAATGCATTATCAAGTGCTTCTTCATATAAGTCATTAAAAGATTGGTTACTTTCTTTACCACTCCAAGGATTCAACCATAAATCATGTTTTTCATTTAAATAATTACGATTTATTTCTGTGACATGAAAACTTAAATATTCATAACGACGTTTACTAAGGAAAGTAATGTTGTCCCTTAATCGATAAAGTTTTTTCTTGATTCCCATTTTATCCGTGACAAAATTTTTGAGAATGAAGTTCCCATTTTGAACCGACTTTTCATAAATAGTCCCCATATTTTTAACATTAAATGTTTGCAAATAAACATTATCCATTATACTTTTAAGTTCTTTAGAAAATTTTATTTTGGGTAAAAGAATATTAGCTAACTGTTCATCTTTTAAGGCTTTATTCTCCCTTTTTTTGAGCATGTAGGCATCTAGATTTACTTCCATTTTTGCGTGTAATCCTCGATGTTTCAAATTCAAATTAACATCGTTTGTATAATAGAAAACAAAGGGGTGACAATGATAATCCAAGATGTAATGGGTGACACTACCATAAAGAAAGGCTAAAAGTTCGGCATTATTTTCTAAATGCTTTTTCTTGATATTTTCTATAATTTTTTTAAAATAAATATCTGTTTTTACTTTTTGAGCGTCTATCCCTAATTGTCTTATTTTTTGACCAGTAATAGGAAATAAAAAATGATAATAAAATAAATTATCAAAACTTTGCGCAAATATTAAGTAGGTTTCGATGTTTTTGTTGACCGTTTCTTTTATAGAATGGGGTAGACTTTCTAAAATATCTTTGGCAAATAAATGATGGGTAACAATTGAGGGCATAACAAGCTCCTTTCTTAAAAAATATTATAAAACAATTTCACCTTTTTTTCACAAAATCATAACAAAGTTGACATGAAAACTTTTTACAATTAATATGTACTTTGTGATATAATGTTTGCAGAATATGGGGCGATGTGATGCAAAAAACATTCAAAACTCTTGAAGAACAAGTCAGCATTATGCAAGGTAAAGGGCTTATTATTACGAATACAAAAGAAGCCGAAGATATTTTACTTCGTGAAAATTATTTTTTCTTTAATGGTTATCGAATGCTTTTTATGGAAAGTGCCAGCAATAAAAAATTTATTGAGGGAACAACCTTTGAAGAAGTATATGCGATGTTCCAATTTGATAGACACATGCGTAATATTATTTTTAAAAACTTACTAATTATTGAAAATAATATTAAAAGTATAACATCTTATAATATGTCAAAACATTATGGTATTCGTGAGGAAGATTATTTAAATCCTAAAAATTTTGTTTCTGATAAAAAAAGAAGAAAACAAGTAGATGATTTACTAAGAAAAATGAAAAGACAAATTAGAATTAATGGTGGTCAACATCAGGCTACCATGCATTATATTGATAAATATGGCTATATTCCTTTTTGGATTGTGGTTAAAATCTTGTCTTTTGGAATTGTTAGTGAATTATATCAAATCTTAAAGCCTGAAAATCAAGCCGAAATAGCTAAAGATTTTGATGTCAGTGTTGAACAGCTTATTGTTTATTTACCAATTTTAGCTAATTTTCGGAATCTGTGTGCTCATGAAGATATCTTGTATGATCATAGAGCTCAACGTGACATTGAAGATACAATTTATCATGAACAACTACATATTCCTAAATTAAATGGGGAATATATATATGGAAAAAGTGATTTATTTGCTATTGTTTTAATTTTAAAACAAATGCTTCGTAAGGATGATTTTTTCTTACTAATGAGTGAAATGGAATATGAAATTCAAATTTTAGCAGATAAATTAAAAACAATCTCTATCGAAAAAGTATTAGATAGAATGGGATTTCCAATCAATTATCAACAACTAATTAAATTATGAAAGGAATGTTAAACTAAAATGAAAAAAGAAAAAGTTGTTACTGCCAAAACATCAAATTCTATAGGACGTTATTTGATACTTTCAGTTATTATGCTTTTTATAGGAGCTGGAGGATTATATTTACTTATTTATTTTTTCCCAGAACCATTTGTTAAAACGATAACTGAGGAAGTCGTTAATAAAAATGTGACTGTGACAGATACTGGTATTGCTGATGCGGTTGACAAAGTTTATGATGCTGTTGTTGTTGTAAAAACTTACATTAATAAAGAATTATACGCGACAGGGACTGGTTTTGTATACAAAAAAGAAGGTAATAAAACCTATATTTTAACCAATAACCATGTTATTGATAGTGGAGACGCAGTTTATGCCGTTTTCACTGATGGCTCTATTGTTGAGACTAAAATAGAAGGCAAAGATTCTTACTCAGATACTGCTGTTTTATCCATTGATTCATCAAAGGCTTTAGCAATAGCAACGATGGGTAGCAGTGAAAATTCAAGACTTGGCGATACAGTCTTTACAGTCGGCGCTCCAATTAATGCTGATACTTATTCGGGAACCGTTACAAGAGGTATCTTATCGGGAAAAAATAGACTTGTCAGTGTTTCTTCATCTAATAGTTCTCGTGCAGATATGATGATGAGTGTTTTACAAACAGACGCGGCTATTAACTCTGGAAACTCAGGTGGACCATTATTAAATGCTAATGGTGAGGTTATTGGAATGAATTCTTTAAAATTATCTTCAGGAAGTTCAACATCTACTGCTACTATTGAGGGAATGGGTTTTGCTATTCCAATTGAAACTGCTTTAAAATACGCTACTAAACTAGAAAAAGGTGAAACGATTGAACGTCCATCTCTAGGAGTATCTATGTTAAACGTCAGTGACTTTAACTATCCTACATTAAGTAGTCTAGGTGTTTCAAGTGGTGTTTACATTCAAACGGTTGTCGCTTCTTCTCCGGCTGAAAAAGGTGGTATCAAAAATGGTGATATTATCGTTGCAGCGGATGACAAAGAAGTTACTAACTTGGCCTATTTAAGATATTTACTTTATAACCACACAGTGGGTGATACGATGAAAATTAAAGTTTATCGTAAAGGAGAATATAAAGAATTAACAATTACTCTAGACCAAAAAGCAAGTTAATTTAAATAAAAAAGGAAGTTGCAATTATGCAGCTTCTTTTTCTAAATAATTTTTAAATCCATTAGCGATACCATTCGCGTAGCCATCTTTATTGTTTAAAATATTTTGTAAATCTTCTAAATTGTCTAAATAACCTAATTCTATTAAATAAGATTCTGCAGTTTTATTCGCATTATAATAAGGGTTTTTAGGATAATAGTAAGGGCCAACATTTTCGTATCTACCATCATTAGAAGCATGAGTAGAAATGCCACCAACTTCTCTTAAATTATAATAATAAGGTGTGTCTGTCGTTTTATTACTTGGTTGAACATCATCTTCTAAAATTTCTTTTTCTGTAAATAATCTTTGATAAATGCCTTCGTCTACTTTGTTGGTGTATTTATAAGAAGGAGACGCATTCGCATCTTTAATAAGACTATCAACAATCGAAGTAGCTAAGGAAAGTTTGGTGTCATTAGCAATGTAAACTTCAATTCCTTTTGCACTTGTTTGATTTCCTCCTGCCCCAGTGGAATTATGATGAATAGCAATATTATATTTTGAAGAAGTATCATTTGCCATCGTGGCACTGCCCATTGTCTCATAAATATTTACCAAATCATTTTTTGTTTCTCTTGTCATACTTACCTTATAACCTAGAGCGGTTAATTTATCTTTCAAGGCTAAAGATACATCTAAATTGAAATCACTTTCCTTATATAAAGTCATATTATAAGGACAATAATCTCCATAAGGATTTGTAATAATATTATTTTTAAAACATATTGTCATGCCAGGATCACTCGCATCATGTCCTGGGTCAATCGTGAAATCATAAACATCATCTGGTAAAGTTGTCTCAGTAATCTCAAACCTTAAAGTAGGTAGTTCTTCGTAAGTATTCCATTCAATTTTTATTTTGTTGTTTTTGGCATTTTTAGTTAAAGTATAATAAGTAAGATTATCGTAGTCTGTATCATTTAAAACCGAATAATATTTGTCACCATTTTCTTCATCTTTTGTTTTGATAAGAAGATAATAAGTATCATTTGGTATATTTTCTAAATATAGTCCATCGTTAATATAGTTGCTTAAGTAAAAAGAGTAGCCAGAATCATCTTTATCAAAAGTAGCTTTTAAATCTTTTTCTTCCTTGTCACTTTTTAAAATAAGTTTAATATCATTAACGTTTTCTTCTATAGTAATATTACCTGCAATATTCATATGTGTCCCGTAAATTACATATTTATTAATATTAGCATAAGTGCCAACTTGGACGTTTTCTAAAAACGAAGCAATTTTTTTTCTTGTCAAAATTTTATAACCGCAAAATAAACCAAAAATCAAAATAGCCACGATAATAAGAGGAATAATGACTTTTAAATTTTTCCTTTGGTTCCTGTTTATTTTTTTCATAAATCCTACTTTCTATGGTAAAATTATAGCAAAGTTTATGAAAGAACTCAATATTAGAAAAGGTGGGAAAATCTTTGAAAACAGTTTTTGATTATATTGAATTTTATGGCGATATTTCCTTTTTAGATTATGAATTTAATGATGTTGATGCCCTTGTTTTTGCCTTATTAAGTTATGTGAAATTAGAAGGAATTGTTCCTAAAGAAAAAGGAAAAAGCATAACGATTAAAGAGGCCAGTACTAAATTTTTAGATAAATATAGTGAAAAAGATTTTAAAAAAGAAGATTGGTTGTTTCCTAATTCCTATAAATTAATGCTCATGCTACAAATCGCTAAAAGATATCAAAATATTAGACTTTCTCATTTGGTACTAGAGGCTAATGAATTTTCTCAATTCGGAGCTTTAACGATTAGAACACCTTTTGTGACTTACATTTCTTTTGAAGGAACGGATAGTCATGTCGTTGGTTGGAAAGAAGATTTTGAATTAATTTATAAATTCCCGGTGGAGGCTCAGTTAAGAGCTAAGCGCTATTTAGAGGAAACACTTAATTTTTTTGACCGTAATGTCTATGTTGGTGGACATAGCAAAGGTGGAAATTTGGCCATGTATGCTTATATGTATGCGAAAGAAGCGGTTAAAAAGAAAATCAAAAAAGTATGTAATTTTGATGGACCTGGTTTTTTAAAAGAGGTTGTAAATTCTTCTTTATATGAAGAAATGCAAAACAAGCTTTTAATGGTTGTTCCAGAAGAAAGTGTTGTTGGTATGATTTTGGAACATAAAAATTATATGGTTGTCAAAAGTAATGCTAAAAATATTATGCAGCATAATGGATATAGTTGGGAATGTTTTGGAGGCTTCTTAGTACCGGCTACTTTATCTAAAAAAAGTAAAAAATTAGAGAGCAACTTACAAGAATATTTAGATGGTATGAGTATGGAGGAAAAGAAAAATTTTGTTCTTACTTTTTTTGCTATTTTTGAAAAAATGAACATTCAAAATGTTTTGGAATTAAAAGAACTTAAATTAGCTATGCTTCTTAAAATAATGAAAGAACTTACGAATATTCCAAGTAGTACTAAAAGAAACTTGGTGGCAATTTTAAGAATGTTAATAACTGGTATGAATTAAGTATAAGTGGCATTTTATATGTTTGGCAGGGATGTAAAAGAATATATTTAAATACTTTTCTTTGAAGAAAATTGCATAAAATACATTTAGTTTTGTTGATAGTAAATATTGATTTCATAAAGCAAGGATGAATTTGTATAATTGATTGCAAAATGAGACCCTAATCTATAGAATCTAATTTTCTTTTTAGAAAATTTAAAAAGCTATTTCTTAAAAGTGTGATACTTTTCTTTCTAAGGCTTTAAAATCGCAAAAATTTGTTATTTACATTCCCAAAATATAATGCTACAATAACTTACGAGTAAGCGATTACTCCTTGCTTTTTTTTAGTGAAAAAGCCATTAGACCATAAGGAGGTGTAGAAAATGAACAAATATGAAATCATGTTTATTGTTAAATCTACTATGGAAAGCGCAGATGTTAAAAAATGTGCTGAAACTTTTAAAAAACTTGTAGAATCTTTAAAAGGAAAAGTAGTAGAATACAAAGAACTTGGTAGCAAAAAACTTGCTTATCCTATTAATAAAGAATTAAACGGATATTATTTTGTTATGCAAGTTGAAGCTGACAAAGATATCATTAATGAATTTGACCGTAAAATTCGTTTAGATGAAAATGTTTTAAGACATTTAATTATTCGTTTAGATGAGGAGTAAGAGATATGAATAAGGTTATTTTAATTGGAAGACTTGCTAGAGATCCTGAGATGAGAACAACAAGTTCAGGTGTTTCTGTCACTAGATTTACAGTTGCTGTTACAAGACAATTTACAGGACAAGGAACACAACCACAAACTGATTTTATTAGTTGTATTGCATGGCGTAGACAAGCTGAAAATATTGCCAAATATTGTACTAAAGGCTCTCAAGTTGCTGTTGATGGAAGAATCCAAACAGGTAGCTATGATGGTCAAGATGGCCAAAGACATTATACAACAGACATTGTTGCGGATAATGTTACTTTTTTAGGCAGTCGTAATACTGGTGATACTTCATCAAGCTATGGCCAATCTAATGCAAGTTATCAAGATGAAATGCCTTCATATAATGAACCTCAAGGAATGCCATCAAACGATGTAAGCACAGATCCATTTAAAGATTTTGGAGAAGAAGTAGCTTTGTCTGATGATGACTTACCATTCTAGGAAAGGAGAGTTTATTTATGGCAGAATTTAGAAGAAAAAAGAAAAAAATTTGTCAAATGTGTGCTGGTAAAAGTGTTGATTACAAAGATGTTATGATTATTAACAAATATATTAGTGATAAAGGAAAAATTTTACCAAGACGTATGACTGGTGCTTGTGCTAAACACCAAAGACATATCGCTGAACAAATTAAATATGCAAGATTTATGGCTTTAATACCATACGTTAAATAAAACATTTCTGAAAGTGAAATGTTTTTTTTTAACACAATTAATGTTATAATATGAAAGCAAAAGAAAGCGGTGATAAAAATGAAAGTAATCTTATTACAAGATGTCAAAGGACAAGGAAAGAAAAATGATGTGATTAATGTTAGTGATGGCTATGGAACTAACTACTTAATCAAAAGAGGTTTAGCCGTATTAGAAACTAAAAAAAGTAAGGAACTTTTAGATCAAAGTTTATTAGAACAACATTTAGAGGAAGAGGAAAAAATAGCAGAATGTAAAAAAATAGCTGCAGAATTAAAAAATAAAAAAATGAAATTCCAAGTTAAAACAGGTAAAGAAGACCGTGTTTTTGGAATGATATCTACAAAACAAATTAGTGATGAATTTAAAAAAATGGGATACAACATTGATAAAAAGTGTATTAAATTAGATCATCCTTTAGATTCACTTGGTGTTCATGAAGTAACTATTGAACTCCATAAAAAAGTAGTTATTAAGTATTCTATAACTCTTACAAAATAAAAAAGAAAGGAAGTGTTTTTATGGCTACAAGAAATATGCCCCAAAATATTGAAGCAGAAATGAGTGTTCTAGGTGTCCCATTTCTTAATCCATATGCTATGGAAAAAATAACAGAAAATTTAACCGAAGATATGTTTTTTGTAGACGCACATAGGAAAATATATAATGCTCTTGTTAGCCTTTATAAAGAAAACGTTCCTATTGATATTACAACAGTAAAAAATGAACTGGATAAACAAAAAAACTTAAATGCTATTGGAGGTATAGACTATTTAAGTGAAGTCATTGATTCTGTAGCTACAAGTGGCAATTTAGATTATTATATTGAAATAGTCAAAGAAAAAGCAACAAGAAGAAAACTAATTGATACTGCGACAGATATTATCACAAATGCTTATAATGAAGAAGATGATTTGACTAAACTTTTAGACCAATCAGAGCAAAAATTAACACAAGTAGCAAGAGCTCGTAAAACAAGTGAGTTTAAACCTATTTCAGTTGCTTTACATGAAGCTCATGAAAACTTAGAAAGACTAAGTCAAAACAAAACGGCTGTAACAGGTGTTCCAAGTGGTTTTCCTGATTTAGACCGGGCTACCTCTGGTTTCCATGAGGGTGAACTTATTATTTTAGCAGCTCGTCCAGGTATGGGAAAAACGGCTTTTGCTCTTAATATCGCGACAAATGCTGCTATGAAAATTGATAAAAATGTTGCCATCTTTAACTTAGAAATGAGTGCGGAACAACTCGTTAATCGTATGATAAGTGCTGTTGGGCAAATCGAAGGTGAAAAACTAAAAACCGGTATGTTAAATGACAATGATTGGAAAAGATATACAGAAGCTATGAGTGAACTTGCGGATACTAATATTTATATCGAAGATGACGCGAGTGTTACCTCTTCGGAAATCAAAGCCAAATGTCGTCGTCTTGCTGCCAGTCCAAAAGGATTAGGACTAGTCGTTATTGACTACTTACAGTTAGTTACGACAGGCGGTCGGGTTGAATCAAGACAAGTCGAGGTATCTGAAATTTCTCGTGCCTTTAAAACAATGGCTATGGAACTTAAAGTGCCTGTTATTGCTTTAGCGCAGCTTTCCAGAAATGCTGAAAGAAGAGAATCCAACCAACCAAGACTTGCTGACTTACGTGAATCAGGTTCTATTGAACAAGATGCCGATCTTGTAATGTTTTTAAATCGTCAAGATTATTTTGAAAATAAAACTGCAGATAACAAACAGACTATTGTTCCTGTTGATGTTATCATTGCGAAACATCGTCGTGGTAGCACTGGTTTATTTCAAATTTTATTTGAGCTTAATAAAAGCTGTTTCAAACCATATTCTCCTATTGATGAAAATTCATTTAGTTAATCATTTACTTTGTAAAGTATCAAAAAATATGTTAGTATGAAACTAAGATATAAAAAGGAAGGTATCATTATGCAAAGAAAGAAAGTTGCTGTTATAATTCTTAGCATTCTTACATTGTTAATAGTTGTAACAACAAGTTTAAATCATAAAAATGTCAACCCACAAAGTGTATATCAAGTTTATTTAGATGGTGAGGTCATCGGTCTTGTTAAAGATAAAGATGAACTTTTAAATTTGATTAATGATGAACAACAAGACATTAAAGATAAATATAAAGTTAATGAAGTTTATCCACCTAACGGGTTTAATATTGAAGAATATATTACTTATGATGATAATATTACTTCAGCAAATAATGTATATAAAAAAATTCAAGAAAAAAGTGACTTTACTATCAAAGGTTATGTTATTACCATTACCAGAGCTAAAACAGAGTCAGAAGCTGAGAAAGTCACTAAAATTTATGTCTTAGATGACAAAATATATTACGAAGCCGAACAAAACTTTATTCATGCTTTTGTTGATGAAGGTACTTACAATGCTTATATTACTAATACTCAAAGTGAAATTAAAGATGTTGGCTCAATTATTAAACATATGGAATTTGGCGAAACAGTTACTGTAAAGCAAGTTAATATTTCTACAAAAGAAAAAATATTTACTGATGCCGATGAACTTACCCAATATCTTTTATATGGAAAGACAGATGCAACTTCAACTTACACCGTAAAAAAAGGAGACACTTTGGCTTCAATTGCTAGTGCTAGTAAATTAAATGTTCAAGAACTTATCATTGCAAATCCTAAATTTAGAAGTTCTAATGCTATCTTAGCAATCGGAGACAAAGTAAAAAATAGTTTAATTGATCCGATTTTAACTTTATATGAAGAAGTAAGAGTAACTGAGGATATTGAACAAGCTTATACCAAGAAAACCGTAACGGATAACACCATGGCTTATAATACCACTAAGGTAACCCAAACAGGTATTACTGGTTTAGAACGTGTTACTCAAGAAATAAGAATTATCAATGGTGAAAGAGCGCAAGACTCAAATGTTATTTCAAGTGTAACGATTCGTCAGTCAGTGGATGAGATTACCTCAGTTGGACCAAAATATACGCCAATAACGACATGGGGTTCTCAAGGAAAAAGCAATTCTGTTATCAACACAGGATTATCTTGGTCATGGCCAACGAAAACACCTTATATTATTACAACCGATTATGAATATCGTTGGGGTTCTTTCCATGACGCCTTAGATATCTCTGGTACTGGTTTTGGCTCACCAATTTATGCCGCCCGTGCTGGTGAGGTTGTCGAAGTTTATACCTCATGTGCTAACTATGGCTGGTATGGCAGTATGTGTGGGGGCTCTTATGGAAACCATATTATTATTCGTCATGATAATAATTACTATACAATGTACGCCCATTTAAAAAGCGATTTATTAGTCTCAGTTGGTTCTCACGTTTCACAAGGACAACAAATTGGCTACATGGGTAGTAGTGGTTCATCTACCGGAACCCATCTTCACTTTGGTTTCTCAGTAGGTTATCCACATCATGGAGGAACATGGTATAGTCCATGGAGTTTGTACCGATGAAGGCATATGTATTGGCAAGTGGGAGTGAAGGTAATTCTACCTTCTTTTCTCATAATAACTGTAATATTTTAATTGATATTGGTAAAAATGCAAAATACATCAGTGAACACTTAAAAGAAATTAATGTCGAACCAGCAAAAATAGATGCCATCTTAATAAGTCATACTCATGATGACCATGTGACAGCTTTGAAAGTATTTTTAAAGAAAAATCATCCTAAAGTTTATATTACTGAAAAAATGTACTATGACTTAGAATACTTAAAAGACTATGATAATTTAGTTATTTATGATGATGATTTTTACATTGGTAACATTAAGGTGACTACGATAAAAACAAGTCACGATGTATCAGATTCTAGAAATTTCCTTCTTTCTTGGGATAATGAATCTTTAGTTTATTTAACTGACACCGGTTACTTAAATCGAAAATACTTTAGTCTTTTGGAAAATGCCAGTTTTTATCTTATTGAAAGCAACCATGATATAGAAATGCTTTTAAATGGACCTTATCCTAAATGGTTAAAAGAAAGAGTTTTAGGCACTTCGGGACACTTATCAAATAAAGATAGTAGTTTCTATTTAACAAAATTAGTAGGAGAAAAAACTAAAAAAATAGTCCTTATGCATTTATCACATACTAATAATACCGAAGAAAAAGCTTTAGAAACTTTAGAAGAAACATTTAAAGAATACGAAAAAGAATTGCCACCTACCATTTGTGCTAAACAAAATTTTATCACGGAGGTTTTTGATGATAAAAATATTATGTCTCGGTAAAATAAAAGAACCTTATTTAAATGCTTTAATTGCTGATTATCAAAAAAGAATTTCCAAGTATCACCCTTTAGAAATTATTGAATTAAAAGATACGGGAAATATCGAAGAAGAAAAAAGAAGTCTTTTAAAACATATAAGTTCCAAAGATTATATCATTACTTTAGAAATAGAAGGTGAAAAACTAACAAGTGAAGCCTTTGCTTCTAAAATAGAAAAAACTTTTATCTATTACCCTAATATTACTTTTGTTATTGGAAGTTCTTTAGGACTTCATCCAGATATCAAAAAAATAAGCAATTTTGCTCTTTCTTTTTCTTCATTAACTTTTCCTCATGGTCTTTTTCGAGGAATATTATTAGAACAAATTTATCGGGCATTTAAGATAATAAATCACGAAACATATCATAAGTAGGAAGGATGATAAAATGATAGGTAACGATTGGGATGAAAAATTAAAATTAATTGAAGAAAGTGAAGGATTCAAAAACTTTATGAGTTTAGTGGATTATGAATATATATGTAAAACCATTTATCCACCTCGTAACTATATTTTTAATGCTTTAAAATTAACTCCTTACAAAGATGTCAGAGTAGTTATTATGGGTCAAGATCCATATCATGGTGAAAATGAAGCTCATGGTCTTTCTTTCTCTGTCCAAAAAGGAATAAAAATTCCTCCCTCACTTCAAAATATTTATAAAGAACTTTATAATGATTTAGGAATACCACCTCAAAAAGATGGTGACCTTACAGGTTGGGCAAAAGAAGGTGTATTACTTTTAAATGCTGTCTTAACCGTAGAAAAAGATAAACCTGCTTCCCATCGAAATTTAGGCTGGGAAAGACTAACGGATTACATTATTGAACTTGTTAATCAAAAAGAAGAACCAGTGGTATTCATTTTATGGGGAAATTTTGCAAGAGAAAAGAAAAAATTTATTACTAATCCTATTCACTGCATTATTGAATCTCCCCATCCGAGTCCTTTCGCGGCTAGAACGGGTTTCTTTGGAAGTCATCCTTTTTCCAGAACTAACGAATTTTTGAAAAGTAAAGGTCTTAAAGAAATTAACTGGGCTCGTCATGAGTAAAGAAAAAGAATTAATGAATCCATCACTAATTCTTTTTTTGTAGTAATAAACTCATTAATTCAGATACCGCATAAATAATGAGAACAATACCTAAGAAAATAAACAAGACATTATCTGTGAAAATTGTGTAAAAAGCAAGTAGGATAATAATGATACTGCTAATGATTTCGCTTAAATATTTTTTCTCACTAAAGCCTTTGTATATGGTAGCGTTTTGTAATTTTTCAAGACCAATAAAAATAAGCCAAATACCGGTAACTACTTGAATAGCATTGGTTAAAAAATTAGATAAAATAATAACCAAAATACCTACGACCATACTTGTAATGGCACTTTTTAAAAGCTCACCGTGAATAATATTGCTTTTTTTCTTTAAAGCATAGTAATGATACATCTTATAAATGCCATATAAAAAAATTAATAAGCCACAAATATTAAAAATAAAAACAATTAAATTTTTGGAATTAAAGGTTAAAATAATTCCTAAAATCAGTAAAAAAATATTACTAATAATGTTGCTTTTTTGAGGTTCATCTTTAATAACAGTTACTTTCATTAAGGCTCCTTTCTAGAAACATTATAGCATAAAATTTTGGGGTGTGTTATAATTAACTAAAGTTAAAAGAGGTTTGCTATGAATAAAGAAATGATATTAAATTTATTACGACAATATGGCTTTGGCTTAAATCAAAAAGACCCTTATTTATATGATGGTGAACTGGGTTTAGGTATTGTTTATTCTTTTAAAGATCCTTTTTATGGAATGTTAACAAGAGTATATCAAGCTTTTTCTTTAAAAGAATATGAAGACTTTTTAAATAAATACTCTTGGTACAAAAAAAATGGTCAAAAAACTCGTGTTAAAATTTGTTTAGAAAATTATAAAGAAATTATGGCTAATCCTAAATTTATCTATCAAGGAAAAGAAAAAAATTATCAAGAATTACAAGATATTGCTCAAAATAAAAAAGAAACGGTTTTAAAAGAAAAAAATTATATCAAAAAATTACGTAGAACAGTTAATATTCTTATGCAAATCTTGGATATTAAAAGAAAACTCCAAATAGAAACAAGAAAAAACTACGAAGAATTTTATCAAAATTATATTACAAAAAAAGAAGCCTTTGAAAAAGAATTAGCAAATTATCTAAAAGAAAAACAAGAAGAAAAAGAAACTTCATTGCCACCTTTTATAGAAGATTTAAAAGATGTAGAAATTAATAAATTACGTTCAGAATTAGAAAAAGACCTAACCAAAGAAGAATTAGAACAACAAATTTATAACTTGACCGATTTTATTAAAGAATTAGAAGTAGATGAAGAATACTTAAAAAATAAATATCAATTAATTTGTTTACCGTTACAAATTAAAGAAATCAAAGAAAAAGAACAAGTATTAGAAAGTTATAAAAAGAAAATATCTTTATTTAATAAAAGGGAAAAACTACTAAAAGAATTACAAGATATAGAAGAAAAAAGTACCTTAAAAAGCATTGTTACTTATAAACATTATAAAGAAAACGAAGAAAAAAGAATCATAGAAAAATATGCCATGATACCTGATTTAGACATGCGCACCATTGGCGATTTTTTAGCAGAGTTTGATAACATTAAATTTGAAGAGATGACTTATACAAGTGAAGAAAAAGAAGAATATTCTTTTGAAGAAATCATGGAAGAAGTAGAAAGCGATTATCAAAATAGAAGCAAAGAAGAACAAGATTTTTTAGTGGGCTATTCTTATTTGTTAAATGTGATAAAGACCAATCGTGTTTCTGAATTTTTTAACATGTTAAGAAATCCAAATAATGTTATGGTGCGAGTGAAATATTTTCAAGATATCGATTTTACGAGTGAAAATAAATGTGCTTTAACAATTAAAAAATATATGAAAAAAATTAATAGTATTATTTCTTATCCACTTATCGGCAATTTAAATGTTTTCTTTATTGATAATAAAATTATGACATCAGATAAAGTGATTAAAGCTTCTTCTAAAAAAGCTCAGGCCCCTGTTTTAACAAATGGTGATGAAGTTACATATGTTTGCAATTTAAAAAAAGGCATATCTACTTATTTTATACCTTGTGAGTTAAAAGAAGATATTTATAACGATGGTAATTTAATTCTTGCATCTGACCGTTCCTTATTTTTAATTGATTTAAGTAATTTAGTTATAAAAAAAGACAATGATGACATGTTAAAAGTAGTACAATATGAAATGGTTAAAGAAATGAAAGAAGATTATTTACAGGCTGATGATTTTAACAGTAAGAAAATTTTAATGTATCGAAATATTACAATAGAAAGAGGAAATGAAATATGAAATTTAATGAATTTAAACAAAAATTAAAAAACAAATTAGATATTTTAACACCAAAAGCCTTTGATGAGGAAATGAAAAACTATGAAAACACCTTAAATAGAGAATTAGAAAATGGTATGAACGAAGAAGAAATTGTTTTATCTTTTGGTAATCTTGATTTTATTGTGGATAACATCTTAGAAAAAAGAGGTATTGATAAGGCAAAAATATCAAATCATAAATTTTTATATAAAGAATTTGAACGACTATTTACTTCCATTCACAACCTAGTGGATGTGATGGCTAAAAATGATATGAAAGAAAACGCTAAAATTATATTAGACCTTCTTGTTTTAATAGCCTTTATTTGCTTATTAAAGATTCCTTTTTTGTTTATTCAAAACATTGGTGATGATCTATTACTATCCTTTAACCAACCAATTTTATTAGAAATCGGTCATTTTATTTTAGAAATTGTTTATATAGTTGTGGCTTTAATGTTCTTTATGAATATTTTTAATAAATGGTTCAGTAATTTGAAAAATAAAAAAAGAGTTAAAATTGAAGGAAAAGAACTTGAAGCAGTTTCGCTTAAGGAGAGTAAGTAGCCACTCTTTTTTTCTTGCAAAAAGACGTGTTTTGTTGTAAACTCTATTAAGTATTCATTTTGAAGGGGATGAGTTTAATGGATAAAATTATTAATATAGCAGTTGTTGCCCATGTAGATGCGGGAAAAAGTACTCTTGTTGATGCATTACTAAAACAAAATGGTGTTTTTAAAGCTCATGAAGAAGTTGGCGAACTTATCATGGATAGTGATTCTATTGAAAAAGAAAGAGGAATTACTATTTACTCTAAAAACTGTTCCATTAAATATAAAGACTATAAAATTAATATCGTAGATACACCAGGCCATGCTGATTTTTCAAGTGAGGTAGAACGTGTTATTAAAACAGTAGATACCGTTGTTTTAATCGTGGACTCAAAAGAAGGACCAATGCCTCAAACAAGATTTGTTTTGAAAAAAGCCTTAGAGCAAAATTTACGGCCAATTTTATTTATTAATAAGATTGATAAGAAAGATGCACGTCCAACTGAAGTTGTTGATATGACCTTTAATTTATTTATGGAATTAAATGCTACTGATGAACAATTAGATTTCCCAATTGTTTATGGCATTGCTAAAGACGGAAAAATTGGTTTCTCACCTGATAAATTGGAAGACACAGTAGAACCATTACTAGAAACTATTTTAAAACAAGTTCCTGCCTATAAAGGTGATGAAAATGATCCATTACAACTTCAAGTAAGTAATCTTGATTATGATAATTTCTTAGGACGTTTAGGTATTGGTAGAATTTCAAAAGGCTCTATTAAAAATGGCGAGATGGTTTCACTTGCTCGTAATGATGGAAAAGTAGAATCTTTCAGAGTTACTAAATTATATGTAACAGAAGGTATCAAAAGGGTAGAAAAAGAAAAGGCTTACTTTGGCGATATTGTTACTATTGCTGGTTGTCCTGATATCAGTATTGGAGATACCATTTGTTTAAAAGACCATATTGAACCTCTTCCTCCAATTCATATTGAAAAACCAACTTTGTCTATGAATTTCTTAGTTAATAATGGACCTTTCGTGGGTAAAAGTGGTAAATTTTTAACATCTCGTCATTTAAGAGAAAGACTTGAAAGAGAACTTGAAACTAACGTTGGTTTACTTGTTGAAGAACTTCCTAATTCAGATGGTTTCAAAGTAAGTGGTCGTGGAGAATTACACTTATCTATATTACTTGAAAATATGCGCCGTGAAGGCTACGAACTTTGCGTTTCAAAACCAGAAGTTTTATTAGAAGAACGTGATGGCAAGAAATATGAACCATTTGAAAGAGTTATTATCAATTGCCCATCTGAATATCAAGGTACTGTTATTAATGATTTACAAGAAAGAAAAGCTACTTTAGAAATTGTTAGTACGACAGATGAAGGTTATTCACACTTAGAATTTTCTGCTCCAACTAGAGGACTCCTTGGCTATCGTAGTGCATTCATTACCAATACTAAAGGTGAAGGTATCATGATTCGTAGTTTTGAAGATTACAAACCTTATGTTGGTGATGTTATTCGTCGTAAAAATGGCGTTCTTGTATCCATGGAAAATGGTAAAACTTTAGGTTACTCTTTATATAACTTACAAGACCGTGGAACTCTTATTGTAGGACCTGCTAAAGATGTTTATGTAGGTATGATTATTGGTATTCATAACCGCGATAACGACTTAGATGTTAACCCTTGTAAAAATAAAGAAATGTCTAATACGAGAAGTAAAGCAAGTGATGACGCGATTGCTCTTGTACCACCACGTATTTTTACATTAGAAGAAGCATTAGAATTTATTGAAAGTGATGAATATGTCGAGGTAACTCCTGATGATATTCGTTTAAGAAAAGCTATTTTAGACCCTAAAATGCGTTTTAGAAATAATCGCTAATTTAAATAAATATAAGAAAAATCTTCACTTTTTAGTGGAGTTTTTTTCCTCTTTAAAAATAAAATGATTTACGATATAATAAGTATACAAAAGTTGGTGAAATAAATGAAAAAAATAAAAGAGTTATGGGATAGAAATCGTGTCTTATTTGTTTTGACGACAATCGTTTTAGTATGTTTAATTTTAATGTCTGTTGTTATTGTTCGTTACTTCGTGGGTAATGGCACAGGTAACTATGGGGATAGATTAGAGAGTATTGAAAAAATACCTTTAGAAGAAGCCGATAAGGAGGCTATCATCAGTAAATTTAAAGAAAATGAAAGTGTTAGTGACGTTAGTATTCATTCTCAAGGTAAAATTATTTATATTCGTGCTACTTTTGCAAATGTTACCGCGGATAGAGCTAAGGAAATTGCCTCTTCAACTTTAGAGGTTATATCTGATAAGTATTTAAATAATTATGACATTCATTATACTTTAATTAGTAATGCAACTGAAAGCGCTACAGGATTCATTGTAATGGGTGCAAAAAATATTGGCGAAGCTCAAAAACAAATTATTTGGGGTAGTGTCATAACAAAGGAAATTCAAAGTAAAGAGGAATAATATGAAAAAGAATAAGTTTAAAATCTTCATAACAGCTATCATCGTTATTTTAATTGTTGTCTTAGGAATTTTAATTTTTAAAAATGACCAATATAAATTATCATCAGCTGAAAAGTCTTGGATAACAAATAATGCCAACTCTATTTTAAATGTTAATGTTATTAATGATACCAATATTTTTGGTAAATTAGGTAAAGGTGTTTTTTACGACTTCTTACAAGATTTTAAAGATGAATACAATCTTAAAATAAATAATGTTATGGTTGGTAAAAATGAACAAGAAAATAATATTTCTTTTATTGTTACGGATACTAAAAATGCCAATGCTTTAAGTTTTTATGAAGATCATTACATTGTTGTTTCTAAAAAAAGTGAATTTATTAATTTAGATTCTTTAACAAATCAAAAAATTGGTATTTTAAATTTTACAGAAAAAACAGTTAAAAATTATTTTAATAATCAAGCAGTTAGTTTTACGAACTATTCAAATTTTAGTGATTTAAGAAACGCTTTAAATAATGGTACAATTTCTTATATTATTGTTCCTAGAATGGAATATGTTGATGAAGTTTTAAAAAATAAATTTAATATTAGTTATCATTTAAGTGATTTAAAAAGATATTTCTATGCGACTGATAGTACCTCATCTACTTTATTTCAAATTATGACTAAGTATTTTCATAGTTGGTCTAAAAAAAGTTTAGAAGATGAAATATTTTCTGGAGAAAGAAGTGTTTTTCAAGACGCTTTAAGTATTACAGATGCTTCTATTGATGAAATAAAAAAACAAACTATTCGTTATGGTTTTGTAAATAATGCTCCATATGAAGTTTATGGTGATGGCAATTTTGGTGGTATTTTAGCCTGCTATATTAAAGACTTTGCTAAGTTTTCCGGAGCGGACATTGAATATGTTAAATATGCTTCTTTGAAAAAAATGAATAAAGATATTAATAACATTAATCTTTACTTTAATTATAATACATCTCTAACAAATGGCTCTATTGTTGAAACGAATTTACCACTTTTCTATGATGTTTATGCTTCTTCTTTGAATGATACTCTTATTCATTCTTTCAACTCATTAAAAGATATTACTCTTTATGTTGAGAATAACTCCTTATTACAACAAAATTTAAGTAAAATTCAGGGGTTAAAAATAGAAACTTATGAAAAAGATAAATTAGATAAAGTTTTAAAAGATGAAAAAAACATCATTATTATTGATTCTTTAGTGGGTAAGTATTTAGAAAAAAGTACTTTAAAAAATTACACAAGTCGTTATCATAGTTATTTAAATGTAAACTATTCTATGAAGTCTACTCAAAGCGAAGATTTTAACTTATTAATGACAAAATACATAAGTTATGTGGATAATAATCTTATGGTAGAAAAAGGAATGTATTCTGCTTCTGTTACAGAATCTAAAGGAGCATTCGTTAATAGCTTAGCTAAATATTTATTATATAGTGTTCTAGTTATTCTAGTTATCTTATTTATTATTTACCGTTCTAGTAAAAAAGTAAGAATGCAAAAGAAAATAAAAAAAGAAGATAAATTAAAATTTGTTGACCAATTAACCTCTTTAAAAAATAGAAATTATTTAAATGAAAATATGCTTAATTGGAATAAAAATACGCTTTATCCTCAATGTGTTATTATGATTGATTTGAAAAAAATTCAAGAAATCAATGATACGTTAGGCTATGAAGAAGGGGATAATCAAATTAAAAGTGCTGCGAATAGTCTTATTAAAACACAATTAGATAATACAGATATTATTAGAACAAACGGTAATGAATTTATGATATATTCTATCGGTTATAATCAAAAACAAATTACAAGTTATATTCATAAGTTAAGTAAAGAATTAAATAATTTACCTTATAACTATGGGGTATGTATTACTTATAGTATGATTGAAAATGATTTAAAATCAATAGAAGATGCGATTAATGAATGCGTTGAAGATATCAAAAATCAAAAAGGAAAAGATACAAAATGAAAAAAAAGTTAAGTGATTTTGGAAAAAGAATATTCGGGATGTTATCTCGTAATGATATGCTTATTTTACCAGGTCAATTAGCTTTTTTTCTTCTTTTAGCTGTTGTACCAACTATTACATTAATTATTTATTTTGCCTCTATATTTAATGTTTCCGTTAATTTTTTAACTAATTTTTTAACCAAGGCTTTTGGCAGTGAAGTGGCAAAATTAATTGTACCCATTATTAATGATATTCAATTAAATCCCAGTTTACTAGTTCCTCTTTTAGTTGCTTTATATGCAGCTTCAGGTGGAGCAAGTTCTCTTATAGTTACCTCTAATCAATTATATGGAATTGAAAACACAAATTTTATTCATCGTAAAATAAAAGGACTTATGATGACCATTATCTTAATTGTTATTGTTGTTTTTTTACTTTTAATTCCTGTTTTTGGTGATAAATTAATCGAATTAATTGAATTTATTAATTTCAATGATACCTTGACAAATATTTTTTCCTTTACGATTCATTTATCGAAAACACCACTGTCATGGTTATTAATCTTTTTCCTTATTAAAGTCGTTTATACGATGGCACCCGATGATGTTGTTCCGAGTACTTGTACTACCAAAGGCTCTTTATTTACGACATTTGGACTTGTAATTAGTACTTCGATTTATTCAGCATATGTTAATAACATGGCCCATTATGACGTTTTATATGGTGGGTTATCTCATTTTGTTGTTCTTATGATTTGGTTTTATATTATATCTTATATTTTAACGATAGGAATTGCCATCAATGGTGATGATGTTAAAATTTGGAAAAATAATAAAAAGTAAAATAGTCATATTAAAACTAAGACACACCAGTATTAAATGTGTCTTATCATGTTAATTGTTAAATTTAAGAGAATTTAAAATTAACCTTAATACTGAAAAAGGAAAGTAGGGAGAATTACTTTTCTTTTTTTGGACAATGTGTTAAAATGTTTTTGCATTACGAGAGGAAATGAAACAAATGAAAAAAATATGTATGGTTATTTTAGATGGTTTTGGCTATAGTGACAATAAATTAGGAAACGCTGTTATGATGGCTCCACCTACTAACTTTTTGAATTTATGGAAAAAATATCCTCATAGTTTATTAGAAGCAAGTGAAGAAGCTGTTGGTCTACCTAAAGGACAATTTGGTAATAGTGAAGTAGGTCACATGACTATTGGCGCCGGTTATAAAATTTTACAATCTAATGAACTTATTAATTCTTTTTTAGATGGTGATTATCATCAAAATGAAGTATTCGAAGAACTTTTAAATAAAGCTCGTGAAGAAAATAAAAGAATTCATTTAATTGGTTTAACAAGTGATGGCGGGGTTCATGGTAATATTGAACATACCTTAAAATTGTTAGACATCTTTGCTAAAGAAGGTATTAAAGATGTTTATGTTCACGTCATTAGTGATGGTAGAGATACTGATATTCACTCATTATATAGTTATATTTCTATGTTAGAAGAAAAAATGAATACTCTTCATGTTGGTAAAATTGCTTCTATCTGTGGTCGTTATTATGCGATGGATCGTGATAAAAACTTTGAAAGAACTAAAAAATATTATGATCTTATTGTAAATGGCGAAGGTATTTTAGCTGAAAATATTCCCAAAGCGATTCAAACTTGTTATACCAAAGATATTACGGACGAATTTATCCCTCCATTAAAAACAACATCTTATCAAAAGATTGAGGAAGACGATATTATACTATGGACCAATTATCGTATTGATAGAGCTAAACAAATTATGAGTGCTCTAGCTTCTAATAATTTCCAAGATTTTGAAATTAAAGATGTTAAATTTAATGCTTATTCTTTTTTACCTATTGATTCTAAAATAAAAGCTAAAAATATCTTAGAAAGGGCTAAAATAGAAATGCCATTAGGCGTATATTTATCTAAACTAGGTCTTACACAAGCTAGGGTAGCAGAGACAGAAAAATATGCTCATGTTACTTATTTCTTTGATGGTGAAAGCAATGCTTCTCTAGAAGGATGTCAAAAGTTTTTAATTCCATCTCCTAAAGTAGCAACTTATGACTTGAAACCAGAAATGAGCGCGATTGATGTTACTAAAAAAGTAGTTAATTGCATGGATAAAGATTATGATTTTATTTTAGTTAATTATGCTAATCCAGATATGGTTGGTCATACTGGTAACTTAGAAGCAACTATTAAAGCCTGTGTTACCGTAGATTTATGTTTGAAATTACTTGCTGAAAAAGCCGAAGAAAATTTTTATACTTTAGTAGTTTTAGCAGACCATGGTAATGCGGATAAAATGCTTGATGAACAAGGTAATCCTGTTACCACTCATACAACAAGTTTAGTACCTTTTATTATTACAGATGAAAAAGTAAAACTTGAAGAAAAGGGTGCTTTACCTAATGTCGCTCCGACTGTATTAGATTATATGCAAATAGCTTTACCAAAGGAAATGAAAGAAACAAAAAGTTTACTTATTAAATAAGAAAAACGTTTGGGAGAACCAACGTTTTTTTGCTTTGAATGTGGTTTTTTAACAGGAATACTGTTATAATTATTCTAGAGGTTTGATAAACATGATAGATTTAAGCAATTTAAATGAATTACAAAAAAAGGCTGTAGAACATATTGATGGCCCGTGCTTGGTTATTGCTGGAGCAGGCTCTGGTAAAACAAAAGTTTTAACAACGAGAATTGCCAATTTAATAGCAAATGGCGTCCCATCTTATCAAATACTAGCTATCACCTTTACCAATAAAGCCGCTAAGGAAATGAAGGAAAGAATCGCTGGTTTAACATCTTTTACAGACGCTTTTGTCGGAACTTTTCATAGTTTTGGTATGAGAATTATTAGAGAAAATGTTGAAGCATTAGGGATGAAACGTAATTTTACTATTTTAGATACCGATGATGTCACCAGTCTTATTAAAAAAATATTAAAAGAAAAAGGATATGACCCCAAAGAAGTATCACCTTATTTTGTACGTAGTAAAATTAGTTTTATTAAAAATGAAATGTTAACTCCTTATGAAATTGAAAAATATTTTATAGATGATTTAGAAAAGATAGCTTATGAAGTTTATTTAGAATATAATAGCATTTTACAAAAAAATAATTCTGTAGATTTTGATGATTTATTAAGACTTCCTGTTTTACTCTTTGAACGTCATCCAGAGATTTTAGAAATTTATCAAAATAGATACCGTTATATATTGATTGATGAATATCAAGATACGAATGAAGTACAATATAAAATGGTCAAATTATTAGCTAAAAAAAGAAGAAACTTATTTGTAGTAGGTGATCCCGACCAATCTATTTATCAATTTAGGGGTGCTAATTATAAAAATATTTTAAATTTTGAAAAAGATTATCCAGATACTAAAGTGATTTCTTTAGAAGATAACTATCGTAGTACCAAAATGATTTTAGATGCCGCGAATGATGTTATTAAAAATAATCAAAATCGTAAAGAAAAAAATTTAAGAAGTCATCATGGCGAGGGTTCTAAAATAAAATATATGCGTGCTTCCGATGAAAAAGAAGAAGCTCACTTTATTATAAGAGAAATTCGTAAATTATTAGAAGAAGGTTATCAAAAGAAAGACATCGCAGTTTTCTATCGTACAAATGCCCAGTCTCGTTCTTTAGAAGAACAATTTTTAAAAAGCAATATTCCTTATAAAGTAGTGGGTAGTTTTTATTTCTACTCACGAAAGGAAATTAAAGATTTAATTAGTTATTTGAAACTCATTTTAAATCCATCTGATGATATTAGTCTTCGAAGAGTTATTAATACTCCTAAAAGAGGAATTGGTAATGCAAGTATTGATAAGTTAGAAGCAAGAGCTTTAGAAAAGAAAACAAGTATGTTTGAAACTATAGAAAGTGGTAAAGAACAAAATTTTAAAGATTTAATTACTACTTTACAAGAAGATGCAAAAAGTTTAAGTTTAACTGAACTAGTAGAAGATGTATTAAACAAATCCGGTTTAAGACAAGAACTTGAAAATGAAAAGTCCTTGGAAGCTGAATTAAGGCTAGATAACTTAAATGAGTTTAAAAGTATTACTGCTAATTATGAAAAAGAAACTGGTAGTGTTGATTTAGGAGATTTCCTAGAAGAAATTAGTCTTGTGGCTGATATGACAGAACATAAAGAAGAAGGTGACGAGGTTACCTTAATGACTCTTCATAGTGCCAAAGGTTTGGAGTTTCCGGTTGTTTTCTTAACAGGTATGGAAGAAGAATTATTTCCTCATTTAAATAGTTTAATGGAAAAAGACGGTTTAGAGGAAGAAAGAAGACTTTGCTATGTTGGAATTACTAGGGCTAAAGAAAGACTTTATTTAACGAATGCTCGACAAAGAATGCTTTATGGACGTACAAATCAAACGATGCCAAGTCGTTTTCTAGATGAAATATCAGATGATTTGATTGAAAATTTAAGCAATGAAAGAACGTTTGTTTCAAAGGCAAATATGTATAATAATAGTGATAACACCGATTATCAAGTAGGCGACATTGTGATTCACGAAATGTTTGGCCGTGGTGTTGTTGTTGGAGTCGATAAAACTTTAATAAGTATTGCTTTTGGAAAACAATATGGTATTAAAAAATTGATGAAAAATCATAAAAGTTTAAGGAAGGTAAGTTAATTATGACAAATTTAGATTTATTAGGTGCAGAAATTTATAAAAGAGGCAAAAATGCCAGTATTATTTTTAAGGGAAATCGACCTTATTTGGTGTGGCAAAGTACACAAGAACAACGTTTACAAAAATTAAATCCAAGTTTATTCTCTTCTTATAAAGAATTAGAACAAGTTTTAAAATGTGTGAACAATGCCTATCTTTTAATATCTTATACGGATAACTATTATAGAACGACTTTATTTTGCGGAAGAAGCGTTTTTGAAGCCAGTGATATAGACTTAAATCAATGTATTATTTTATTAAATGAACAAGTGAGATTAGCAAAAAAAGGCGTGGAAGCACAAGTAGGGGGAATAAGAAAATGAAAAGAACATTACTTGTGATGGCTGCTGGTATGGGTAGCCGATTTGGAGGTCTTAAACAAATAACACCAGTTGACGAAGAGGGAAACTTTATCATTGATTATTCTGTTTTTGACGCGAAAAGAGCGGGCTTTGATACCGTAGTCTTTGTTATTAAAAAAGAAAATTTAAAAGATTTTGAAGAAACAATTGGCAAAAGATTAAAAGATAAGATTGAAGTAAAATATGCTTTTCAAGATAAAGAAGATATTCCCATTTCTTTAGATATTTCTAAAAGAGAAAAACCATGGGGAACTGTACAAGCCGTTTTATGCGCTAAAGATTTAATAGAAGGATCTTTCATTGAAATTAATTCTGATGATTTTTATGGTAAAGACGCTTTTATACAAGCAGCTAAATTTTTAGATGAAAATAAAGAGGAATTTACTTATGCCAATATTTGTTATCCAATTGGTATGACAATGAGCGCCTATGGTGCTGTTAAAAGAGCCGTTTTAGAGTTAAAAAATGAAAAAATAACTTCTATGGTTGAAAGCAGTGTTACGAAAGAAGAAAATAAATTTTTAGTAGAACCTTTAATGGGTGGCGATACATATAAAATAGATGGAGAGACTTTGGTATCTACAAACTTTTTTGCTTTCAAAAAAGATGTATTTGGCTTACTTGAAGAATATTGGCTAGAATATTTTAACCAAGATGATGACAAAATACTAAAAGGAGAAGTTTTATTACCTATTTGTTTAGAAAAATATTTACAAGAAAAGAAAATAGAAATATTAGCTTATCCTACAAAAAGTGAATGGTTTGGAATGACTTATAAAAGCGATTTAGATATGGTGAAAGAAAAAATAAAAAATTTAAAAGCACAAGGAGTATATCCGGAAAAATTATGGGAGTGATTGTATGAATCCTGAAGAAAGAATCAAAGAACTTGTTAAAATACTGGAAAAAGCCAACTATGATTATTATGTTTTAGCAAACCCTACAATAACCGATCAAGAATTTGATAAATATCTAAGAGAACTGGAAAAGTTAGAAGAAGCACATCCTGAATTTGCTAGTGAAAATTCTCCAACGAAACGAGTGGGTGGAGAGGTTATTGATAAATTTAAAAAAATAAAACATCAAATACCTATGCTTTCTTTACCCGATGTTTTTAGTGAAGAAGAAATTATTCTTTTTGACGAAAGAATAAGAAAAAGCGGTTATAATCCTGAATATGTTTGTGAATTAAAAATTGATGGTTTATCTGTTTCTCTTCATTATGATAATGGCGTTTTTAAAACGGGTGCAACAAGAGGAGACGGAATTACTGGAGAAGATATTACTCATAATGTTAGAACGATAAGAACGGTTCCGATGAACTTAAAAAGACCTGAAACGATTGAGGTTCGTGGGGAAATTTATATGCCAAGAGAAGTTTTAACTTCCTTAAATGCCGAAAGAGCTAAGGAAAATTTACCCCTTTTGCAAAATTGTCGTAATGCAGCAGCAGGTTCTATTCGCCAACTTGATTCTAAAATTGCTGCGAAAAGAAATTTAAATACATGGATATATCATCTTCCTAATCCTTTAGATTATGGTTTAAAAACACATTATGAAGCTTTAGAGTTTATGAAAAATCTTGGTTTTAAAGTAAATCCAGCTAATAGGATAGTCAAAAGTGTTGATGAAATCCTGGCCTTTATCCATGAATATGCTGAAAAAAGGCCTAAGTTATCTTATGATATCGATGGCGTTGTTATCAAAGTTAATGATTTAGAAATGCAGGAAAAATTAGGCTTTACCTCTAAATATCCACGGTGGGCTATTGCTTATAAATTTCCCGCTGAAGAAGTTTTAACAAAATTAACGGATATAATTTATACGGTCGGAAGAACGGGAAAAATAACCCCCAATGCTGTTTTAGACCCTGTTATTGTTATGGGTAGCACCGTTAAAAGGGCGACTTTACACAATGAAGATTACATTCTAATGAAAGACTTAAAAGTAGGCGATACAGTTTCTCTTAGAAAAGCGGGCGATGTTATACCAGAGGTAGTTGAAGCAAAAAAAGAGCGAAGAACAGGAAATGAAACACCTTTTGTCATGATTCAAAAATGTCCTATATGTGGAAGTTCTTTAAAGAAAAAAGAAGGACAGGTAGATTACTATTGTATGAACCCTCTTTGTCCTGCTCGTCATATTGAAGGTCTTATTCATTTTGCTTCTCGTCATGCTATGAATATTGATGGCTTAGGCGAAAGAATTATGGAAGATTTCTTTAACTTAGGTTTTATTAAATCAATTACCGATATTTATCATTTAGATAAACATAAAGAAGATTTAGTGGAACTAGAAGGTTATGGTCACAAAAGTGTGGATAACTTACTTTTAGCTATTGAAAAAAGTAAAGAAAATAGTTTAGAAAGACTTATTTTTGGTCTTGGTATTGAAGGTATTGGCGATAAAACGGCCTTACTTTTAGCGAAAACTTTTAAAACTCTTGATAATTTAATGACCAAAACAAAAGAAGAACTTTTAGAGATTCGTGATATTGGACCAACACTTGCTTTAAATATTTATGATTTTTTCCGGCAGGAAAACAATCAAAAATTGATTTCTGAATTGAAAGAATTAGGACTTAATACAAAATATTTAAAAGAAGAAGCCAAAGAAAACAGTCTTATTAGTGATAAACGTTTTGTTATAACCGGAACTATTTCCTTTTTAGGAAGAGATGAAATTGAAGCTATCTTAGAAAGTTATAATGGTCATCCATCTAGCAGTGTTTCGTCAAAAACAGATGTTGTTATTGTCGGTGAGAATGCTGGTAGCAAATATGAAAAAGCCAAGGCTTTAGGTATCCCTATTTGGGATGAAGAAAAATTATATTCCATATTAAAAGATTTAGGTGAAATTTAACCTAAATCTTTTTTAGTCTTCGTAAATCGCATCAATATAATAAATAGGTCTACCTTCTTTAAAATATTGCTTTTCATAATTGGTCATAATATTAGGAATTTGTAGTTCATCATGATGTAGGTCCATACTTACTCTTTTAAAAGTATACCAATAAGATGAAAGATACTCAATAGAACGAGCAATGTAACCTTTATTATCTGTTTTGACAATAATATGTTTTTTCTTTTTGAATATTTTATCGTAAAGTTTCAAATAAACAGGATGAGTTAATCTTTTTCTTTCATCAATTTTTTTTGGCCATGGTTCTGGAAATGTAAGATAAATAGTATCAATTTCTTTGCCAAAAACAGTATCTAAATAAGTCGCATCCATACAAATAAGTTTTAAGTTAGGCAAATTTTTATTATTTAAATTATTAACAGCATTTACCATTTGTGATTCATTGATTTCAATTCCTATAAAGTTTTTATTAGGGTAAGTCTTAGCCATATCAATAATAAAATCTCCTCTACCCATACCAATTTCAATACATATAGGGTTATTATTTTTGAACACGTCTTTCCACTTATTTTTAAAGTTTTTGGGGTTTGTTACGAGATAGTTTGATTTTTTGATGATATCTTCAGCATTTTTAATTTTAATATATTCCATAATTTTGTCCGTCCTTTTCGTTCTTTATTATAGCATATGAATGGTAAAAAACCTAGACAATCTGGTTTTTTAAAAACAATGTCAAAATAGTATAGTTTTTAATGTAAACTTATCAAAAAATAGCGATGATTAGAAAATATTAATGTAAAATAAAGATAGAATTAGAATATAAAAGTGAGGTAAGCAGAACATGATAAGATTATTTTTCATAAAAAGCAAATTAAAAAATAAAAATTTGATAAATAACAATGACGATAAAATATTAGAAAAATATATAAATATTGCCAAGAAATCAAAAGAAGAAATATTACAAGAATTTAATACAAATATAGAAAAAGGTTTAACAACAAAAGAAGCTAATTTACGTTTAGAAAAAGATGGGGAAAATGTTGTTGTTAAAGATGATAAACACTCCTTTATATATTTCTTTATAAATTCTTTTAATGATAAATTTATTTTTATTCTCCTTCTTTTAGCAATAATAAATAGATTAGTCGGCAGTGATACAATAGGTACGATTATTATTTTAGCAATTGGTTTTATAAGTGCGATGATAAAATTCTTCCAAAATTATTCTACTTATAAGTTTAATAGAAAATTAAAAAGTGAAATGTTTTCAACAGCAATTGTTTTAAGAAACGGTAAAGAAGTAAGTCTTAGAACAGAAAAAGTTGTTAAAGGAGATATTATTCATTTAAATGCTGGGGCTATTATTCCAGCCGATGTCATTATTATAGAAAATAAGGATTTATTTTTAAATCAATCTGTTTTTACAGGAGAAAGTGCACCGATTGAGAAAAAAAACTTATTTAATGATACGAATGAAATATTTTCTTTATCGAATGTATGCTTGATGGGAACAAGTGTTATAAGTGGTAATGCAATTGCTGTTGTTATTAATACAGGCTTTAAAACTTATCTAGGAAGCATGGGTAAACAAATTGATAACAAAAGAGAAATGACAAATTTTGAAAAAGGAATGAATGAAATCACGAAGTTATTAATTAAATATATGGTTGTGGTTTCTATCGCTGTCTTTTTCATTTATGCTTTTATTCGAAAAGATATTTTAGAGGCCATTTTATTTTCTTTGTCTGTCGCGGTAGGTATTACGCCAACGATGTTACCTATGATTGTGAATGTTAATTTAACTAAAGGAACAAAAACGCTTGCAAAGAAAAAAACATTAGTAAAAAACATTCAAGCTATTCAAAATTTGGGCGCTATTGATGTTTTATGTACTGACAAAACAGGAACATTAACCTTAGATAAAATTGTTTTACAAAAATACATCAATGTTGAAGGAAAAGAAGATTTATCTATATTAGAATATGCTTTTTTAAATAGTTACTATAGTACAGGCATGAAAAATCTGGTTGATAAAGCGATTATAACTTATGGTCTCGAACATAAGATAAAAGATCAAATCGTGACTTATGAAAAAATAGATGAAATACCCTTTGACTACACTAGAAAAAAAGTAAGTGTTGTTGTTAAACATGAAAACCATTATAGAATCATTACCAAAGGAGCTTTAGAGGAAATATTAAAGGTTTGTAAGGATGTTAAGATTAATGAAACATATAAACCATTAACAAAAGATATGCTGGAAAGTATTAATAAAAATGCTGAAAGCCTTGCTAAAGAGGGCATGCAAGTCATTGCACTTGCTTCTAAAAAAGAATACCGAGGTAAAGATATTTTTGATAGTAATGATGAAAAAGATATGACCTTTATCGGGTTTGTTGCTTTTTTAGATCCACCTAAAAAAGAAGTTAAAAGTACTATTCAAAAGTTAAATGAATATGGCGTAACCACTAAAATATTGACCGGGGATAATCCTTATGCTACAGAAAATATTTGCCATTTAGTAGGAATAGAAAATAAAGAAATATTACTTGGTTCAGATATTGATAAAATGGATGATACTAAACTTTCTAAAAAGGTAGAAGAAGTAAATGTTTTTGCCAGAATGAATCCTTTACAAAAAGAGAGAATAATAAAAATACTTAGACAAAATGGCCACGTTGTTGGTTATATGGGTGATGGAGTAAACGATGCCCCATCATTACATAATGCGGATGTAGGAATCTGTGTAAATACAGCCACGGATATTGCTAAAGAAGCAAGTGATATCATTCTATTAGAAAAAAGTTTAAAAGTTGTTTTTAATGGGGTTATCGAAGGAAGAAAAGTATACGGTAACATCATAAAATATATGAAAATGGCTTTAAGTTCTGATTTCGGTGATGTCTTTAGTATTTTTCTTGCCAGTATTTTCTTACCATTTCTACCATTATTACCTATTCAAATGTTGATTCAAGATTTTTTGTATGATTTTTCTCAAATCGGTATACCTTATGATAATGTTGATGAAGAATTTTTACTTAAACCTAAAAAGTGGAACACAAAAGGATTAGGAACATTCATGAATGTAATGGGACCAGTAAGTTCTATTATTGATGTTTTAGCTTTTTTAAGTTTTTGGTTTATCCTTGGTTACAACCAAACGGCAAGTGAAAGTTATTTTCAAACGTCTTGGTTTGTGGAGTGTTTGATAAGTGAAACTTTAATTATTCATTTTATCAGGACGTCCAAAGTTCCTTTCATTCAGTCAAAAGCAAATCCTATATTAATGTGTTTAACGACAGTTACGATAGTAGGGACAATACTTGCTCCAATAGTTTTACATAATATTAAATCTTTTCATTTTGAATTATTACCACCATTATACTATGTGCTAGTAGTAGGCTTAACTGTTTTATATGTAATTTTAGTTCAAATTGTAAAGAAAATATACATTAAGAAATTTGGAAACTGGTTGTAAAATATCTAAATTTCTACTTTAAAGTAAGTAGCTAACAAAAAGGGCGTACTTACTTTTTTGTTCTTTCATAAAGAAAATAAAATCCGATTGTAGATTATATTGTTTTGTAAAATTGTTAGAAAATTAATTTTGTATCATACAGAGTACAAAATTTTCCTTAAAATTATAATTTGAATAATTACTGATGTTTAGTATAATAATAACAGATTAATGTATTTACTAATTTAGTATGAAAATATATATATTTAAAAAAGTAAAGACAGCAAGTACTGTAAAAAAAGGCGTGAGGAAAATGATAAAATTATCAAAAATAATAGAAGCTCTAGAAGATGTTGATATTAATATGACCGCGTATTATAATACTAAAACAAATGAAATACTGTGGCAAAATGGTATTGAGCCAGAATATTCGACTTATAAAAAAGAGGATGAATTTAATGATGAAGTTATCTTTATGTTTGATTTTACTTCTAAAAATGATTATGATATTATGCTTCAGTTTATTTATACGATAGATAACATTGAGTTAAAAATGTTTTTGATATCTCAAGTAAATGGTCGTGGTGCCTTTAAAAGATTTAGAATAGCTATTGATACTTATAGTTTAACTGAAAAATGGTATAAGTTTAGGGATGAAAAATATAAAGAAATTGCTATCAATTGGTGTGAAGATAATCACATTAAATATGAAAAAGATTGTTAAATAAAAAATGAAAAAAGCTGTACGAAATTACTTTATTTCATTATAGCCCTTATTTTAGTGATTTTTTATCAATTATTTCAATGTATTTTATTGAATGTATTAAAACGAATAAGCCAAGTAAAAAATCAAGAATATCTGCAGATAATATAGTAAGCATCATCAGTATTCCAATAATTATCCCAATTATACCAGCGTTTTTATTTCCTTTTTTTGCCTCATTATAACCTATAAATAAAATCACAGCGTATACAAGTGAAAAAAAATTAGCCTTATTTATTAGTGTAAAAAAGAAAATTATTAAGTCCAATATAAATAATACTAGCATATCATTTTTTAAATTTTTTTGTGCCTTCTCAAACTCCGTCATTTGTTTACCTCCTATATTTAAGATTATTATAGCATACGTTTTGATATAATGTGAAATTTTAAAAACTATTAGTAACTTAGAATGTAGTTTTTTCAAAATGGATATGTCATAAAATTATTTATAAATGATTTAATAATGGTAAAAAATATATATTTGCTAATACCCTGCAGGGGTGTTATAATGCTTTTAGCAGAGCTAAAAAAACTCTAAAATAAGTCAGGAGTCTTTATGTATGTAACTTACATTAAAATAGATGGTATCCATTGTGATAATTATCGTAAAAAGATAAAAGAAAAATTATTAAAAGAGAAAGATATAAAAAAGTAGAGATAAATAAAAATATGGCTAAAATTATTTCTTCTAAAAAATTAGATGATGAAAACTATTTTGAGGTGAAAAAATGAAAAAAATAATTTTAAGAATAGAAGGTATGACTTGCAGTGCTTGTTCAAGTAGTCTTGAAAAATATTTACTAAAACAAAAAGGCATTGAGGATGCTTTAGTAAATTTAGTCATGTCTTCTGCAAGTATAAGTTATGACGATAGTCTTACCGAGGATGATTTAAATCAATTTGTGAAAGAAGCAGGTTTTAAATCTTTAGGTGTTTATCAAGAGCAGGAAGAAAAAGAGTCTCATAAAAAAGTGTACTTTGCTATTAATGGCTTACTAGCATTATTTGTTTTATATGTTTCTATGTCTCACATGGTTCATTTGCCTGTCATACCTTTTCTAAATATGATGACATATCCTTTGAATTACGCGTTTTGTTTATTTCTGTTTAGCCTCTATTTCTTATATTTTGGTAAAGACATTATTATAAGTGGTATTAAAAATATCAAATATAAATCGCCCAACATGGATACACTTGTTATGTTAGGGGTTATGGCAAGTTTTTTATTAAGTACATTTAACTTAGGAATGATTTTAAAAGGAAATACCGATTATGTTGAGAATCTATATTTTGAAAGTGTCTGTGTTATTCTTTACTTAATTAAGTTTGGAAGATATATAGATAATATCAGTAAGGAAAAAACAAAAGAAGCCATAAAAGGATTAGTAACTATCACCCCTAATAAAGCCCTTCTTTTTAAGGATAATGCAGAAAAAGAAGTATCTATAGATGAGGTAAAAAAAGGAGATATTTTAATAACAAGACCTGGAAATCGTTTTGCCGTAGATGGCATCGTGGTTAAAGGACATTCTCATGTTGATGAATCTTTTATCAGTGGGGAATCAACGCCTGTAAAAAAAGGTGAAAATGATAAAGTCGTAGCAGGTTCTATTAATTTAGACGGTGAAATTTTTTATAAAGCTGTAAATATTGGCAAAGAGTCTACCATATCAGAAATTGTTAGATTAGTCGTTGAAGCTACCAATGCGAAAGCCCCTATCGCGCGTATTGCCGATAAAGTAAGTGGTGTTTTTGTTCCGATTGTTATTGTTCTTTCTCTTTTAACATTTATTATTCACTTGTTATTAGGATTTACTTTTAGTGATTCTATTGTTTATCTTGTCAGTGTTCTTGTTTGTGCTTGTCCTTGTGCTTTAGGACTTGCTACTCCTCTTGCAATTGTTGTCAGTGAAGGATTATGTGCTAAAAATGGAATTTTAGTAAAGAAATCAGCGATACTTGAAAATGCTAACAAAGTAAATGTTGTTGTTTTTGATAAAACGGGCACTTTAACTTATGGCAATTTAAGAATTTCTAAGGTAATAAATAAATCTTCTTATTCTGAGGACGATTTATTAAAACTTGTTTCTTCTTTAGAGATAAAATCCACTCATCCTATTGCCGGTGCCTTTAAAACTTATTTAGAAGATAATAATTTAAAAACATTAGAAGTCGAAAATTTTAAAAATATTCTCGGCGTAGGCTTATCAGGAAAAATAAATGATAAAGAATATTTGTTAGGTAGTCATAAAATTTTAGAACAATACCATATTGATAATGAACTTTTAAGTGCCGAAGAAGATTTATCACAAAATGGTAATAGTATTGTTTATGTTGCTGAAAATAAAAAGGTCATTGCTCTAATCGGTGTAAAAGATATTATTAGAGATAATGCTAAAGAAGTTGTAAAAAAACTAAAAGAATTAAATAAAGAAGTTATCATGCTAACAGGCGATAATGAAGTAACCGCTAAAAATATTGCTCAAAGTATTGGTATAGAAAAGGTCATTCCAGAAGTGTCTCCTAAGGATAAAGCCGAAGAAATAAAAAAATTAAAAGCCAAAGGTCTAAAAGTGATGATGGTAGGAGATGGTATCAATGACGCGCCAAGTTTATCCATTGCTGATATTGGAGTCAGTTTAAATTCTGCTATTGACATTGCAGCTGATTCGGCAGATGTCATTTTGATGCGAAATGATTTGAATTCTATTTATCATTTATTTGATATTAGTCAAAAAACGTTGCATAATATAAAAGGCAATTTGTTCTGGGCTTTTTTCTATAATGCTTGCATGATACCTATCGCCTGTGGCTTATTTGAATTTATAGGTGTTAAAATGAATCCGATGCTTGCTGGTCTTACAATGACCTTATCTAGTTTTACTGTCATAATAAATGCTTTAAAACTAAAAAAATGGAAAGGAAAATAAAATATGTTTCATAAAAAGATTAGAAAAATAGTTACTATTGAAGGTATGATGTGTAATCATTGCAAAAATAAAGTAGAAAGTTCTTTAAAAGGACTAGAAAATGTGACGAAGGTTAAAGTGAATTTAGCTAATAAAAGGGCTGAAATTTATTCAAATGCCGTGATTAGTGATGAAGATATTAAAAAAACTATTACAAATCTTGGTTACCAAGTAACTAGTATTGAAGGAAAATGATTATGAAAAGAATAGTTGTTCTTTTCATACTATTTACTTTTATTTTTTCGGTAACTGGATGTAATTAAAAGGAAACAGAGATAACTGATGATGAAAAAGTTAAGGAGGAAAATAATGGGCTATTTAGATGAGTATATTTTAGAAGTAAAAAAATACATTGCAATACATCCTGATATAACAGAACTAGAACTTATAAGATATGTTTACTTAACTCTTGGTGAAAGATTATCTTTTAATGAAAAATTTTTGCCATTTGGAAATAGTAAAACAAGACAAAATATGTATAAATATCATAGTCAATTTAAAAATGATTTAGAAGAATGCTTTAAAAACGCCAAAATCATCTGTAAATCTTCTTCTTATATTTTAGAATATATCTTAAGGTCTTTTAAAGTGGATATTAAAACATTAGTGGATCAAGATGATATAAGAAAATGTCCTCATGTTTATAATATGATAAAGCAAAAAGATGGTCGGACTTATTTTGTTGATCTTCAAGAAGATTTATATAATATTCAATCTCATTATTTTACGAAAAATTTTGGTATTGATTCTATCAAAGAAATGAATATGGTTATTTCAAGATTCGAACAAGAACAAATAGATAGAAAAATTGGGTATATTTCATCTGATTATTATTATGCAGATGAATATTTATATTTAATTAGGCTCATTTCTGATTCTATTCCTGATTTTAGAGAAAAGGTACAATTTATTTTAGAAAATATCGACGTTTATTCTTTAGAAAAGATGGGATATACGGATATAGAATGGCATCATAAAACAATATTAGAACATTTTTTTAATAAAGATGAATTTGATTATCAAAAATCAATGGGAAAAATCAGAATGATAGACTGTTATAAAGATATAAATGGGGAACGGAAGTATATTCTTTGTATATCTGTTCAAACTGGCCAATTAACAGACATTTATTTATATAATAGAAAACGAGCCAAATATTGTAAAGTGGATATTAGTAATTTTGCTCATGCGGTTAAAAACGGTTTAATTGTACATAATTGTTCAGTGCCCAATTTAAATAGAATTTTAAAAAAAATCAATTAACTGCAATTTGATTTTTAGTTTGTTCAATTCCTAGTTGATTTATATAATCATGAAAAATATTTATAATGGTGACTAGGAGATAAAAAAACGATTATTTTAAATATCGAAATTTATCTATAACAGGAGAAATACTTTCTGAAGAAAAAGAATTATTTGATAAATTTTATCAAAATACCAAGGCATGATTCAATAATTGTTAAAACGACAATAACATATTTAGGTAATTATCATACAATACTTTAGGTGATAAATATGGCTAAAAAAATTGTGATAGACGCAGGTCATGGGGGAGATGATCCTGGAACAAGTGCCAATGGTATTATAGAAAAAAATAAAACGTTGGAAATAAGCAAATATTTACATAAAAGGTTTGATGAACTTGGCATTGAAAATAGTATGACAAGAACAGATGATAGTACCTTAGGTCCAAAAGAAAGACCGATAAAAGCTCAAAGTTTTTATGGGAATGGGAATGATGTTTTGCTTATATCTAATCACATTAATGCCGGTGGTGGTGATGGTGCGGAAATTATTTATGCTTTGAGAAATAATGATAAATTGGCTAAGACAATAGCAAATGAATTTATTCGCTCAGGCCAAAATGTTCGTAAGTATTATCAAAGAAGATTGCCAAGTGACCCATCTAAAGATTATTACTATATTTTAAGAGATACTCCTAATAATGAATCTATTATTGTTGAATATGGCTTTGCAGATAGTACAGGTGATGATGTCAATCTTTTGAAAAATGATTGGCAAGAATTGGCGGAAGCTGTTGTAAGGGGTGTTGCTAATTACTTAGGAGTTGCCTATACACCAAGTAGTGGCTCGTCTAATACTTATATTGTAAAACCAGGTGATACTTTATGGACGATTGCTAGAAAATATGGTGTGACAGTTTCAGAATTAAAAGAAAAAAATAATTTAACAGATAATAGTTTATCTATTAATCAAGTTTTAATTATCCCAACTAAAGATGAAGATAATGAAAGTACATATATTGTTCAAAAAGGTGACAACCTTTATAGTATTGCCAACCGGTTTAATCTAACGGTTAATGAATTAAAGGACTTAAATAATCTTACAAGTGATTTTTTAAGCGTAGGCCAAACTCTTAAGGTTAAGAAAAATAGTCAGAGTTCTTCAGGAAATACCTATATTGTAAAACCAGGTGATAACTTATATCAAATTGCCTTAAAAAATAACACAAGTGTTGATGAACTTAAAGCATATAATAATTTAACAAGTAATCTTTTAAGTGTAGGGCAAATCCTTAAAATTCCAACTAGTACCGAGAATGCTATTTATACAGTTTCTAAAGGCGACAATCTTTACTCCATAGCAAGAAAGTACAATACTACAGTTGATGCCATAAAAAAGCAAAATAATTTAACAAGTAATTTATTAAGTATTGGTCAAAAACTCATAATACCATAAAAAACAGTTCATATATTGAGCTGTTTTTTTTTAAATCGTTAATTATAAATTTCACTACATTGACCTTTTTGAGGATTATAAAAACAATGTCCTTTATAACTACCAGCAAGAGGTTGGGTATACCAAGTTGATTTACAACCTTTATTCTTAGAAGGTGCATAAAACCACAAAGCATGCGTTGCAGGATAATAATATTCTCCTTTTAAAATTCTTTCAGCTAAGTTTTTTTCTAATTTTGTTGGACTAGCTTGGAATAAAGAACTATTTATACCCACAAATTGATTAGGTTGATAAATGGCATCATATATTGTATTGATTTTTTTAAATGTATAACAATTTGCTAAGGCTCTATTTACAACGACATTTCCAACCATAAGCATGCCAAGGTCACCTTCAGCTAATGCTTCAGCCCGCATAATTCTGGCTAATAATTCTTTTTCCTTTGCTGTATATTGAATAATCATAATAATCACCTAAAATAGTGTATGTAAAATTTTCTTAATTGTTTTTTATATGATATTCTACAAGTATAAAATAATAATTTAAAGAGGAGAAAAATTTGAAAATACAAATAATTGGTTCAGGAAGCATGTTGACAAAATTTAATAATGCTTGTTATCTTATACTAAATTAATGATTTTGCTTGATAATGGGTTTTCTAGTTGGTTTATGTTAAAATTTTTTAGAAATGTCACTTTTTTGCTATTGGACAGATAAACAACAAAGGTGAACTTTGTTGACAAAATCATAATAATTGTAACTTTTATTTTTGGATATTGCCTATAACTAATTTTGCAAGTGCAAAATAAGAAATAATAGCATAAAGTCTTTATTTATATAGAAGAACTAAAGGTAGTGATATCAATTTCCTCATCCTACTTAATAATTACCAAAAATTTACTTAAAGTAACTTGAAAAAATACTATTTTTAGTATACAGTATTTTAAAAGAAGGGAGAGTTGTTAATGGAAGAAGTTTTTAATGTGGGAGACCCAACAAAAGAAAATATAGATTATGCTTTTAAAAATTTGATTTTTTATATTACAGCCTCAACTCAAATAAATATATATAATGAGCAAAAAGAGAATTTTAAAAAAGTATTTACTGAAATTATTGAGATTTTAGCAACATATGTAAATAAAGGAAGTTTAGCGTCTATAAGTGAAGAAAAATTACAAAATATAAAATTCGATTTAATTGATTTAGATACTGAAACAAAATCTTTAAAATCTTATTTTGCTGAATGGTCATTGTTATGGTTAGATGCAATTATTTCTTTGAGAATGTCAGAAATTAAATTGGGAGGTGTTAATAATGGCAGATAGAGATAAATATGGAAATTATGTAAATGATAAAGGAGTCACTATAAAAATTAATACAGATAAAAGCGGTAATGAACACATCAGTTTTTATGGTGGTGAAGTAGATAAACCGCATGATGCAGCCCATGTTAATATAAATTATGATAAAGAATCTTGGAGTTCTACAACACATGGTCCAGATAAAAATGATACAAATTCGGGATCTGGTGGTTGTTATTTGACTTCGGCCTGTATGAAGTATTTTCAAGAAAATTTTGATGATAATTGTTATGAATTGACAGTATTAAGGTGGTTTAGAGATAATTTTGTATCAAAAGAAGATATAGAACACTATTATGAAGTTGCACCTATTATTGTTGAAAGTATTAATAATGAAGAAAAATCAGATATAATATATAATTATATATATGATAATATAGTTGACTATTGTGTTGGGCAAATAGAACAAGGAAACTATGATAAAGCGTATAGTAGGTACAAAAGTAGTGTTTTAACATTAGAAGAACAATTTGTTAGACCTAAATTAGAAAAAAGATTAGTACAGGTTTTAAAACTAAAAAAACATAGTTAGATTTAGTTAACGAAATAGTTAATCTGAATTAGATAATAATATACTACATAAGCAAGTTGGAAACACTAAAAAAATACTAGAAATATCCCAGTAGGTATGTTATAATGAACTTGCTTTTGTTTTTTAGAGGCGTGGTATAATGGTAGCATAGGAGTCTCCAAAACTTTTGATGGGAGTTCGATTCTCTCCGCCTCTGCCATTTAGAAATCTGCTCCAACTTTTGGAGTTAAAATATCTAAAAACGTTTGATTTTAAACGGAAATCGAGCGTTTTTTGTTTTTTACAAAATGGTGTAAAAAAATGGATATTTTAATGGATGATTTGAACCAAAATGCTCAATTCGAGAAAAAAATTGCCTAATTATGCAGTTTAAATGATGTTAAATGTAATTTAAAACAAGGTAAAATATTAATTATTCAAAATACCAATATTAGTTTCATACAATCTCATCAGATAGAAATAATTATTAAAGTTAAAATATTATTACTATTCTATTTTAATGCAGATAATTTATTTCTATATAACCGAACATTGCCTATCGATACGAAGAAATTAGATATCTTGATTAAAGATATTAAGAATAAGGTATCATAGCGTCTGTTAAAAGAAAACTAATTAAAAAACTACTATTAATGATGAGACAATAGTTAGTTTAAAAGAGATGGGTAATATTTATGAAGTGTTTTGGCGCGAGCATAAAAATAATAAAGCTCCAATCACTAAATTAGATAAAGATCATTATATAGTAATGCTACTGGTGAAGCAAAAAAAGTAAACATATTAAAAATAGATATGAAAATAAATCGCAATCATCTCAAAGTTTTAAGCGATTAAGAGACTTAATCAATACCAATGCTACCGAGATAAAAAATTGTAAGTGGATTACATTAATTTATAGAGAACAGGTCACTGATACTATTAGAGCATATAAAGATTTCGAAAAATTTATTAAAAGGTTTAAATATAGGTATGGTGATGTAGAATACATTAACGTACGTGAACCACAAGGAAATGGTAGATGGCATTTTCATTGCCTATTAATATTTCCTAGTAAAACACAACAACTAAATAATAATATTGATAATGTAGGTGCATATCTATCAGCACATATAAGCAATATTTCGATAGAAGAAGCAGATAAATTAAATATTAACTATGATGAATCTGATATTAAAGAAGTAAATATAATTGATGGTATTAAAACTAGCAATCCTAAATACTATATTAAAGGAGATAGATTAAATTTATATCCACCTGTTTTTAGATTGTATAGAACATCTAGAGGTATTAAACAACCAAAAAAAGAATATTTAACATATAAAGAGGCAAAAGAAAAAATAGGCTTATCCGAGCCTACTTATTCTAGATTAATACAAATAGATATTGATGGACAATTTAGTAAAAAAATTATCTATGAGGATTATAACATAAAGAGAAAAAAATATTCAAAAAAAAACGGGTATAGCTAATAAGGATATTAAAAATACTACTAATAGTAGAAATAGTAGTATTTTTTTATCCTTGAAGTTATACATTTTTACGCGATTTAAACCACTATTTAACCATCTTATATTAATATATATGTGGATTAAAGAAAAATTAAAATTTACACGGGAAAAACGTGAATAACAATATACTACTATCTTCTCGTACTATCTAACTATCAATATATTAAATAATTAGATAATAAAATATTTGTTTATATTGATTTAATTAGTAATTAAATAATACGAGAATGAGTGATATTCAATTATAAATATGTGATAATGCCGGAGATTAATTTAGAAAATTAATTGAAAGGAGTTATTATATGTTAAATCAAGTTATTATAGTAGGAAGATTAGTTGATACTCTTACTGTAGAAGAAGATGGTGAAAAGAAAATATCTAATATAGTTGTAGCTGTACCTCGTTCTTATAAAAATAGTGATGGTGAGTATGATACGGACTTTATTGATGTTGAATTATGGGATGGTGTTGCTAGCAGTGCAGATGATTATTGTAAAAAAGGAGATATCATTGGGGTTAAAGTTAGAATTAAAGTAGATAATTATAATAATAAGGGGGACTACTGTTAAAGCAACTAAAATAATTGCTGAAAAAATAACTTTTCTTAGTAGTAAAAAAGATGATGAGTAATATTCACATATCCCCTACAGGCCGTTATATGGGCCATTGGGTGAAAAGAAGATATTTACTTTGAGTGAACATATTGGATATAGAAAAGTAGATGATTTAAATAACAATCATATTCATAAAATAAATGAGTTAATTGGTAATGGTAAAAACGTGAGTATTGAAGCTAAACTTATAGATAATAGAAAGTTTGTTATAGATGATACAATAGTTAATCATCTCTCATTTGAAGACAATACTGGTGTTATAAATGCCCTACTTATTACCGATAAGGTTGATTATGTAAGATTTAAGGTAAATAGTCATTATAGAGTTAGAGGTAGTATTGTAATATTAGATAAAGATAAAAAAATTGATTTTAGTGAGTTAATTAGTAGGATTAATATAGTTAATTATTTTGTTAAGGATATGAAGTTATTGTGCGTTAGATCAGCACAACATATCCAAGATAAAACACTTATTATCTCTATATTATAATAATAAAAATGATTTGAATGAGTTAAATATCCCTATTAGCGCAATAGAAGTATTAGAAATAAATAAAATATCAAATTCTATATTATATTTAAAAAATGAAAATTATGATGAGATTATAAATTGCGGTTGTTTATGGCTAAGATTGTTGGTCGATAAGTTGGATAAAAAAACAGCAAAAATATTATTGGAAGATATATGTATTTTTACAATAGCATTATTTATGGATAATGATGAAATGAAATATTATAATTTACCTTATTATTCTGATGCTGGTGAAAATAATAACTTACAACGAATTAATAAAGAAGATAATAAAACAATTATAAATATTAATGAGAAGCTAAAATAATGGAAAATTTAAAAAGTAAATTAATAATAATATACGGAAAAGCAGGATCATATAAGTCTACTATATCTAAATATTTACCAACATCTATAAGCGATAACAGTATTTATTTGGATTTAGAAAAAGTTAAATATACTATAAATGATGTAATTGAATGTTTGTCACTATATGATATGGTTGTGGTAGATTATATTGAATTATTAGATATAAATATAGATGATATTAGATTATTAAAGAAAATTATTATAGATACCCATAAAACATTAATATTGGTATCATGTTGTGCCAGTAATAAAGAATTAATTAATAATAATTATAACAAAATAAAACGTATTATTGATATTTCAATAATACTAGATACAAATAAAAGAGATTATATAAATCTATAATCTCTCAGGTTGTTGACAAAAAGGTATGTTCAAAAAAGAATATGCCTCTTTTTTTGAATAATTTTGATATTTTAAGAAAAA
>CAKOHH010000006.1 GCA_934085675.1 uncultured Bacilli bacterium
AATTTGTTAGTTAAAAACTAACTAGAAAGATATTAATTTGTAAGTTATTTTAACTTACAAATATATTATACGAGGAGTATGTATATGAAAAAGACAAAAATTATTTGTAGTATAGGACCAAAAAGTAACACTCCAGATGTTATGGAACAAATGGTTTTAGCTGGTATGAATGTTGCAAGAATTAACTTTTCTCACGCAACATTAGAAGAAAGACAACAAGCTTTAGACTGTGTTCATGAAGTAAGAAAAAGAACAGGTTTAAGCGTTGCTATTTTATGGGATACGAAAGGACCTGAATTTAGATGCGGTGTTATGGAAAATGATGGCATTGATTTAGAAGAAGGTAAACTTGTTCGTCTTGTTAAAGAAAATGTTTTAGGAACAAACGAAAGATTTTCTGTAAATCATCCTGAAGCAATTGATTCTTTAAATGTAGGAAATACAGTTTTACTTGAAAACGCTAAGATGAAAATTGAAGTTATTAGTAAAGAAGCAGATGGCGTTACTTGTAAAATTATTAGCGGTGGTCATTTAGGAAACCGTAAGAGTATGAGTGCTCCAGGTGTTAAATTAGATATTCCGTTTATTGGGGATGCTGATAAGGAAGACTTAATTTATGCTTGTGAACATGGTGGAGAATTCATTGCTTTATCTTTTGTTAATAGTGCTGATGATGTTTTAGAAGCAAAAGCATTATTAAAAGAACATGGTAGAGAAGATTTCCAAATCATTTGCAAAATTGAAAGTGCTTTAGGTATCGAAAACTTAGAAAGTATTTTAGATGTTTCTGATGGTATCATGGTTGCTCGTGGTGACTTAGGAACAGAAATTCCAAGTGAACTTGTTCCAATTGAACAAAAGAAAATGATTAAAGCATGTCGTCGTCGTAACAAAATTTGTGTTGTTGCCACAGAAATGCTTGAAACTATGATGGAAAATGCTCGTCCAAAAAGAGCTGAAACAAGTGATATTGCCAATGCTGTATTAGACGGAACAGATGCTGTTATGTTATCTGGGGAAACAACAATGGGTAAACATCCAATCGAAACCGTTGCGGCTATGGCTCGTATTTGTGAAGTTACTGAAAAATATGCAGAATATAATATTGTTGAAGAAACTCGTCTTGTTAATAATGCTAGAGACGCTATTGCAACGGCTGTTGTTGACACTGCAAATCGTTTAAATGCTAAACTTATTACCACAGCTACTGTTCATGGTAGAACTGCTCGTTTAATTAGTAATTTTAGACCAGTTGCGCCAATCCTTGCTTTAACGCCAACTGCTAAAGATGGTCGTCGTTTAATCTTAAATTATGGTATTTATCCAGTAGAGATGCCACTTATGAATTCAACTGATGAAGTTATTGGTAAAAGTATTGAAGAAGCTAAGAAATTTTTACCACTTCAAAAAGATGACGTGATTGTTATTACCGGTGGTTATCCAAATACTGCTGAAGATCGTACGACAAACTTAATGAAAATCGAACAAATTAAAGACTAATTTAACATTTACTTGACTTTATAAAGTTATGTATTATAAAATATAATTATGTTAATGAAAGAAATGAGGTTTAATTATGGGTTTACTTGGCGATGTTAATTTTTGTATAAATTCTGCTAATGTATGGCAAATTGTTGGTTATGCTTTCTTAATTTTTAAGATTATTATTCCAATCTTATTAATTGTTTGGGGTATGTTAGATTTAGGTAAAGCTGTAGTTGCTGCTAAAGATGATGAAATTAAAAAAGCTACTAAATCACTTGCTATGCGTGCTATTTCAGCTGTTGCCATCTTCTTTGTTCCAACAATTGTTGGTATTGTCTTAGGCTTAGTTGCAAGTTTCAATACTGATGAAGTAAAAAACGATTGGAATACTTGTCGCGTATGTATTACTTCTCCTAACGAGAGTGAATGCGCTAATGCTGCTGAAGATGCATGGAATGGAAATGTCCAATAAACTAGTGTAAAAAACACTAGTTTTTTTTGGGGATAATTGCTATAATCAATACATAAGTTAAGGTGATTTGTATGAAGAAAAAAATGCGTAAAAAATTCAAACTATTTGTAATAATTAGTATTTCTGTTTTATTTTTCTATGTGAATGTAAATGCCTCCCAAATTAGTAATACTTGTAAATATACGTCGCACAGTGGCTATAATACCGTTTATTTAGATATTTATGATGATAATACGGCTAAGGCTTATGTAAAGTATTATTTAAAATCAACAGAGGGAAACGGAAAATTTACAACATATGATGATTTTGGCAAGAAATCTAAAATTGAAAATTGGAACAAAGGTGATACACAATATTCAAGTGGAAAATGTCCTTCCTATGCCTTAGTAATGCCAACCTGGACAGGGGGGTATAATACTTATTTTTCTGATTCTAAAAACAATCTTTCTACAACTCTTGGAAATAAAAAGGGATATGTGTTAGACAATGATAAATCTTTTGAGTCTTATGCTACATGTGAGTATAAAGTTAAATATAATTCTAATTCTTATATGAAATTTAAAATAGTTATTCGAGATAAAGATTATTCTAGACTTTATTATATGCAAAATATGGGGGAAAATAATTATCAATATGTTAATACCAATTTTTCTAAATTATTAAATTCACCAGCCCTATATTCTGGTTCAGATGTCTCAGAGGTTAATCAGATAGGTTCTCAAATTAATTCTGCAGAAGATATTTATACGGCTTTTGAAGCAAATGGAAATAAATGTCCTTATATTATTTCTAAAGATGTCACAGACCCAACTAATTTTACAATTGCTGTTTCAGCAGAATCTGTTCATGATGACGTAAATACTTTTTCTGCATCAGCTATAGGTGGTGGACAATATACTGAACAAGCACCTGAACAAACAACTTTGACGAAAAGCTGTAAATCCCATTTTAATAAAAATGACATTCCATCTTTAAATGGTGCATCTTTTTCATTTAATCAATATTCAGATGGAAAAAAGGAATTTTGTACAAAAATAACAAATATGACTGAAGAACAATGTACAAACGTTTCTAAAACAAATAATTTTGGTTTATCTGTAACAACACGTTCAGGAAACTCTTATACATTTACGATTGATACTGAAACTTTTGATGCTTTTTTTGGTGATAGTTGTATTGGTGATAAATTTTATATTGTAGAAGAAGCAGGAATCACTTCTGGGTCTTATATTTTAACAACCAGTGAAGACAAAGCTAAAGAAGGAACAAGTTATACCCAGGGAAAAGAAGGAGCTGACCTTGAAGATAAAGCTTTTAATCCAAAACAACTATGTGAAGAATCAGAAAACTGTAACATAAGTCTTGCTAATTTTTGTACCGCTCCAACAGTGGCTCGTACCTTTAAATTTTTAGGTTTATTATTTTATATAGCCAAAATATTAGTGCCTGGCATAATAATTGTCATGGGATTTGTAAATCTTTTTAAGATTATGACATCTGGAAAATTGGATGATGCTAAAAAATATGCAAAATCTATTATCATTCGTATTTTTGTAGGTATTGCTATATTCTTACTTCCAGGAATTATAAATACTATTTATGATGCTGCAAAAGGTATAATTGGCTCTGGCGGAACAGGTGGCTTTGATAACTGTGCTAGTTGTTTATTAAATCCAAATTCAGACAAGTGCTATATTGAAGAAAACTAGAAAATACTAGTTTTTTTTCTTATAACTTGATATAATTATTTTGTTGAAAAAGTGGGGCTTATTATGAAAAATAAAATCAAGTATATTTTAATATTTATCATTGGTATTTCTATTATTTTTCCCAAAACGGTTTATGCACAAATGAATGTAAATCAAAACAATATCTTGTTGATAAATGCTGCTGATAAGAATAATATAACTAATACTTTTATAACTTTAGATGCAGAAGTGAATGATACATCAATTGGAGAAATTTGCAGTATGCCTCAATATCGTAAAACTATGCGTTTTTTTGGAACAATAGTTACCTTTGCTAAATATATTGTTCCCATAATAATTATTGCTTTTGGAATAATGGACTTGTATAAAGCCGTAACAGGTGCTAAAGATGATGAAATAAAAAAAGCGTTTAAAGCTATTATGGTAAGAATTGCTGCTGGTGTTTTAATCTTTTTACTTCCAGGATTGGTACAATTTTTCTTTAATATGTTAAATGAGTGGACAAATTACAAGGTGGATGTTTGCTGTTGTACCGAATGTTTATTGAACTCTAGTTGTGATACTAATAGTTGTAATAGTGGCTCTTGTAAAATAGAAGGGATGAATAACTAATGAAAAAAAATTTAATCTTAATAGTTGGTTTATTTATATTTAATTTGCCAATGGTAAATGCGGCCTATTATTATGTTCTTGATAATGGCAACTATAATTTGTGTGAAACAAATGCGACAAGTTGTTATGAGGTTTCCAAAGATGCCTCAGGGTTAACTGTTGATAATTCCAACAAAAGAATTAATTATAATAATGAATTTTATGAATTTGACTCTAGTTATCAAGAAAGTTATTATAAAACAACTTATGGTCAAACGAGAATGTATTTTTATATGTCTAATGATAATTTTGTTTTATGTAAAGCAAAACAAAATTGTCAGACATATTCTAGAAAAAAACTAGAAGATAACGGAGCCATTATTGCTAATAAGAGTCAGGTAGCACTTTCTAATGAAGAAATTTATTACTATAATTCAACATACGAATCATCTTCGGCAGGTGGTTCAAATAATGGTACCAATAATGCTTCTAATGATGATGTGGGATATTGTACTAAGTTAAAAGCACCTCTAGAATTTATTGGTCATATTGTTTTAATTTTTAAAATTATTATTCCAATTATAATCATTATTTTTGGTAGTGTAGATTTTTTTAGAGCCGTTGTCGGAGCAAAAGATGATGAAATAAAAAAAGCAGGCAGAATTCTTCTATTTAGAGTTTTAGCGGGTGTTATTATATTTTTGATTCCAACGATTGTAAGTGTAATTTTTAATTTAGTAAGTGATTTTGCTAATCTTAAAGGCTCTTTCAAATATTGTCAAAGATGTGTTTTTGATGTACGAAATTGTAAGTAGGTGAAAAGATGAAATTAAAATATTTAACGATAATAATATTAACTTTCTTTTTAAGTTTAGGCGTTGTTAATGCAAAAGAAGTCATGCCATTAAACGAAATTAACCCAATTGATTTAAATGAACCCGTACTTTTAGTAGGGGAAACTACTACCTCATCTAATACTGAAAATCCCAATTATTGTACAGGTTTACGTTCTACCTTTGTTTTTATTGGTCATTTAATTCGCCTTGCTAAAATTTTAATACCAATTATTGTTATAATTTTTGGAACATTAGATTTTTTTAAAGCCGTAACAGGTGCTAAAGATGATGAAATAAAAAAAGCGGCTAAATCGTTACTATTTAGGGCTCTTGCTGGAGTGTGTATTTTCTTTTTGCCTGCAGTTATAGACTTTATTTTTGGCCTTGTTGATGGTTGGAGTAACAGTGAATATGAGTCTGGCTACCAAGACTGTTTTAAATGTGTTTGGGATGTTGGTAGTTGTACAAAATAATGTAATTGTAAAAGGTTACATTTTTTTCTTGTTATAAAGTACTATTTCTAGTATAATTTAAGATGAAAACGAGCGTGAAATTATGAAAAAAAAGCTATTTATTTTATTAATCTTGTTTATCATTTTTCCTAGTGTGAATGCTAAAGTTTGCCAAAAAATCACAGAAAGTAATGTTTATACTTATTTAGCTAAAGATTATTCCGATGTAAGCTACTGTGATGACATGGTAACCACTTGTGGTGGAAAAAACAATTTATGTACTTCTGGTTGTTTTCCTCTTTCTATTGCTTCAATTTTAAAAAGTTATGGTAATAATGTAGCGCCACAAGATGTTTCTAAATACTTATGTACTAATTTTAATTCTGGTGCCTCTGCAAGAAGTTATGAAAGAATTAAAACGTCAAGTAAATTTACCGATGATTTCGAAATGGAAACACAAACTATTTCTAATAGTCTTTCAGAAGTTGATAATGCCTTGAATTCTAACAAAGTTGTTTTAGCTTCTATAAAGAAAACAGGTTCTGCTGCCTGCAAAAAATTTATTGGTGCTAGTGCTCATTATATAACAATTGCTATGAAAAAGAGTGAAAATAATAGTAATCAATATTATATAATTAATACTTCAACGGGATTTGATACCAGTAAAAACAGTGGTTGGTACGATCAGAGTGTTGTTCAAAATTCCATCATTAATTGTCAAAATCAAAGTTGGATTACTGTTGTTCCCAAAGATTGTACTGAGTTTGTAGCAAGTAATACATCTAGTTCAGATGGTAGTACCTCTTCAGATGGAAAAAATCATAGCCCTTCTGAAGATCCTTATCCAGGGGCAGGCCCAAATTTAGATACTGATGCTGATGTTAAATGTAATAAGATTTTTAAGAAAAATGATAGTGATGAGTTTAATGATTTAGGCCAATTTTTACAAGATGTTTTTTTAGGTATTAGACTTTTAGCACCCACATTAGTTATTATTTTATCAACTATTGATTATATCAAAGCCATCGCCGCATCTAATCAAGATAATTTGAAAAAAGTAAATCAAAAAACTATAAAAAGAGTTATTGCGGGTCTTATTATATTCTTTATTCCATTATTATTAGATATTTTGTTTAAGTTGTTTGGTATTTACGATTTATCAACCTGTGGAATAGGTAATTAGAAAGGAGTAATAGTATGTTTAAAATGTTTTTGATAGCGGCTAATCCGGTTACTAGTTGGTTCAATAACCAAATACATAGATTTTTACTATGGATTGATCAATCTGTTTATTGGCTTGCAGCTCAATGTTATCAACTTTTTATGAAACTTTCTACAGCTCAGATTTTTACAGATGATTTCTTTTCTAGTTTTGCTAAACGAATATATGCCATATTGGGCGTTTTTATGCTATTTTATTTGGTATATGCTTTATTAAATGCTATTGTAGATCCTGATAAATTGACAAATGACAAAGGGGCAGGCAAAATAGCTGTAAATTTAATTATTTCTCTTACCTTGTTAGGACTTTTACCAAATATTTTTGATTTAGCTTATCGTATGCAAAATTTTGTTTTGTCATCTAATTTACTTGGAGCAGTAATACTTGGCTCAGATGTAGTAGATGTTTCCGATTCTGAAAGTGTAAAGGAAAATAATGAAAGTTTGATTCGTTTTGGTGATTATGCTTCGTTTACTGTTTTAAATTCCTTTTTGAATCCTGAAAATGTCAATCCAACTTTAGACAATGGTTATAACTGGTATGGTGTCAAAGAAGAAATTTTGGAAGATGGAAATTGGAAGAATTTAACATTATTGTCAGATGCTGTTTCTAATGGAACCTCCATTGATGGGGAAAATGTTGTTGTAACCTATCGACCTCTTGTTTCGACAGCAGCTGGTATTTTCTTAATCTATATATTACTTTCCTTTACCTTGGATTTAGGAGTTCGTGTAGTAAAATTTGCTTTTTATGAACTTCTAGCACCTATTCCTATCGTCTTAAGAATAATACCTAGTAAAAAAGGAATTTTTGATAAATGGTTAAAACAAACATTAAGTGTTTATTTTGAAGTGTTTGTTCGTGTTGGTTTAATGTATATTGCTATTTATTTTATTAACGCTATTACGAAAAATAATACATTAATGGAGATGTGGACAGAAAGTGCTTCTGGAAAATTAGCTTTGACGATTATCATCATGGGGGTGTTTGCCTTTGCTAAAAAAGCTCCTGATATTATTAGTGATGTTTTTGGAATCAAGACAGGAGGTCTTAAACTTGGCATCGGTGACAAACTTAAAGCTGGTGGTTTCTTTGGGGCTGGAGCTTTAGCTGGAATTGGTTTAGTAAAAAGTGGATTTGGTCATGTCGGAGGAGCTATAAGTGGTGCTGCGGGCGGCTTATATGGCAGTTTAGTTAATGGAGCAGGCTTGGCAGGCTTGGGTTATGGAGCTGCAAATGGCTGGAAAAATAAAGGACTACAATTTAATAATCAACGAAAGAAATTCTATACGGAAGCCATGTATGGAAAAGGTACAGCTGGATGGTTTGGAGGACAGGCATTTGGTGATAAATTATTGGATGAGCAACGTAATGCTGCTAAAAAAGGTTATACGCAATCTAGAAAAAATAATGTTTCAAAATTCGAAGCTTCTAAGTTATATCAAAATATGTATCAAGAATATATAGATGAACAGAAATTATCGCAACAAAATGCTTTACGAAACACTGAAAATTTATATAATAAGGCTAAAGAAGATTTTGATAATAATAAAAAGATTATAGAAGATTATCGTAATAATTCTGAATATCAAGGTTTAATGTCAACGTTTGAAAATGAGGCTGTTCAAGAAGCAAATGCTAAAATGAATGAACTTGTTAAACAGGGCCATTATTCCGACACTCCAGAGGGAAGAGCTAAATACCAGTCTGATAAAGATAGTATGATAAAATCTCTTCAATATGCAAAGGCAACATCGGAATTACGAAAAATGAAAGCACAAGGTGCAATAAATGATGACGCTCAAGAATATTTAAAGGCAATTGATGAATTTAATTCCTATGCTAATGCTTACAAAGATGCAGAAAATAATTTGAAAATTGCTAAGGGTAATGTCAATAATGTTGATACGGATTTAGCTAGAGAAAAGGCAAATGAATTCTTTGCAAATAGTGATAATAAATCTTTTGATCCAGCAGTGGAACAATATCAGAAAGATTTAAAATATATTCAAGACCGTGGCGATGAAGAATATGTCAAAAAGCAGAAAAAAACAAGAGAGTTTCAAACACAAGTTGCTGCCTATGAAGAAGCATTTAAAAACTACAATAAACCAGGTACGGATAAAGGTCCATCCAAGCCTAATGATAAAAAATAATAGAAAAGGGGTAAATTTAAATGAATCAATATTTAATACCTGCCAACACAAAGAAGTCAAAACTTATTCTTGGCTTCTTTACTTGGATTGATTTAGCAATATTTGGTACCGGTTGTGGTATTACATTACTACTTTTGTTAATTTTCCAAGGCATGGATTTTACAACAGCTATCATTGTATTATTGCCTGCTTTGATATCGGGATTTTTAGTTATCCCGGTACCAAATTATCATAATGTTCTACAACTTATTACGAATATTGTGACATTTGCATTGGGAAGAAAAAGGTATTATTGGAAAGGCTGGTGTATTAAAGATGGCGAAAAATAAAAAAGAAGAAATTGCAAGTAAATGGAGTGAAGATTGGGTTCCTCTAAAAAATATCATGAATGGTATGATTCAACTTGAAAATGGGGAATATGTAACAGGAGTTAAAATTGCTCCTAAAAATATCTTTATTTTGGATGCTGGAACTAGAGACAATGTTATTTATCAATTAAGAAATTTTTATAATTCTATTAATTTTGAATTTTGGCTTGTTGTTGCAGATCGTCCAGTAGATATTAATGTTTATCTATCTCAATTACAAATTCAATTTAATCGTGCAAATAATGCGATTACTCGTAAACTTGTTCAAGAAGATATTAACAAAGCAAATATGTTTATGAGTGCAGAATATAATGTCGTGGATACTGAATATTACATTTTATTTAAAGAAAAGAAAATGGATGTTATTCAAAAAAGATTACATACTTTAATAAGTAATTTAGCTAACTGTGGCTTAAATAGTCAACAAACAAGTAATAATGATTTAAGAGTTATTTTAGATAATTTCTTTAATGGCGGGGCAGCCACGACTTTTAGTGGAATGGTAGGTGTACGATGAACATAAAAGCACAAATAGCTCCTAAAGGAGTAGAATTTAAACCAACAGAATTTATGATGAGTGGTAAGTATTGTACCATTTTAACTATTGTTAGTTATCCTAAATTTATTGATCAAGGATATTTAGCTAACTTAACTAATTTAAGTGGTATTAAAATTGTTGCCAAACATATTCCAATTGAATTATCAACTTTACAAAGAATGATTAATAAAGAAATTGCGGATTTAAAGATGCGTTATCAAAATGAACGTGATAAAACAATTCAAGAAAGAATTCGTCAAGATTATGAATCATTGGAACAATTTATTTCTATGTTAGTATCTACTCAATCAAGAATTTATGATTTTCAACTTCATATCTTAATTTCTGCTGATACTAAAGATGATATGGAAAATAAAAAGATGCAAGTAAGAAATTACTTAGATGCTTTAGGTATGCGAGGTATTTCTTTAATGTTTGAACAAGAAAAAGTTTTAAAATCTATGATTCCTATATTTCCTAAACAAGATGTGGAAGACCGGGTTGGAACGCCTATCCCATCTCCAACCATTGCGGCCATGTATCCATTTATTTTTGATAGTATCAAAGATCCTGGAAACAGTACTTTATTTGGAGTAGATTTCTCGGGTGGTGTTGTTTTATTCAATCAATTTTTATATCAAATAAAAAAAGAGAACAACCGTAATAATGCGAATATTATTATTTTAGGTTCTTCTGGTTCTGGTAAATCAACGGCTGCTAAACTTTTACTTAGAAGTCATATTCGTAATGAGTATAAACTTGTTTGTATTGACCCTGAAGGAGAACTTGGGGAAATGACAACTAATATGGGAGGAGACTTCTTAGACCTTGGTAAAGGTGGAGAATTCGGTATGGTTAATCCTCTTGAAATTGTTATTGACGCAGACCCTGAAGAAATTAGTCAAGGACTTGGTTATACGGTTTTAACAAGAACAATTCAACAATTAAAGGCATTCATGAAATATTATAGTCCTGATATTGAAGAAGATGTTTTAACTATGTTTAGTGAGGTTGTTCAAGATACTTACAAACGTTATCAAATTGATTATGATACAGATTATAGTAAATTTACAAGTGAAGATTATCCAACGTTTGATGATGTCTATGCTACAATTAAAGGTAGACTTTTATCCATGACAGAGAAAACTCATGAAAGAGATGTTATGGAAAGACTTGAACTTAAAGTTAGACCTTTAGTTAAAGAACTTCGTTATTATTTTACAGGACATACTACTCTAGATATTCATAGTGATTTTATTGTCTTTAATATTAAAGAATTAATGACAGCCGATGAAAATGTTCGTAATGCGTTATTCTTCAATGTTTTAAAATATGCCTGGGGTCTATGTCTTGATCCTACTGTTAATACGGTTATGTATGTTGATGAAGCACACGTGTTATTATCTACTAAAAATGAATTAGGTGCCGAATTCTTAGCTCAAATTCAAAGACGTAGTAGAAAATATAATACTGGAACAATCATTGTTACTCAACAACCAACAGACTTTGCAGCACCAAGTATTATAATGCATGGTAAAGCTATATTTGATAATGCTTCTTATTATCTTATTATGGGAATGAAAAAACAAGCTGTTGATGATTTATCTAAATTAATTGATTTAAATGACAGTGAGAAAGATAGTATTAAATATTACAATCAAGGAGAAGCTTTATTTGTTTGTGGTAATAGACGAATGAGAATAAATGTTATTGCTACCCAAGAAGAACTTGATTCTTTCGGTGCTGGTGGCGGACTATAGAGGTTAATAAGGCCTCTTTTTTTATTTACTTTTAAAAAATGTATAATGAAATTCTTAAAAATTGCACAATAAAAACCTTAAAAAATGCACAATAAAAATCTTAAAAATTGCACATTTGAATAAATCATGGTATTTTTATGTGACTATTTTGTAAGAGATTTATAGTTTCTAAAATGTATAAAGTATGCTAAAATCTTATTGGAGGGAATGAGAAGTATGAACATAAAAAAATACATTCCAAATATACTAACAAGTTTAAGACTTATTTTAACACCAATTATTATTTATTTAGGATTAACGGATCATTATAAAGTTTTAATAGGTCTTGCTATAGTAACTGCTTTAACAGATTCTGTTGATGGATATTTAGCCCGCAAATTTGATGCAACTTCGGAGTTAGGGGCTAAATTAGATGCTATTGCTGATAAAAGTTTGGCTATCGGTTTGCTTATTATTTTAATTATTAAAAAGACAAGTTTCTTTTATGTCCTTGTTTTAGAATGTCTTATTGGTTTACTTAATTTATATTTTTATTTCAAAAAAGGCATCGCTGCCTCTTTGTTAGTTGGTAAATTTAAAACGTGGATAATATTTATTACTATCATTCTAGGATTTGTTGGGTTAGTAGTTCCACACTTTAATGTCGACATTTTTATTCATATTACAGTCTTCTTACAAATTATTACTTTATTAAGTTATTTATATTATGGTTTGAAAACTAAAAAGCCTAAAAAAAAAGACTTCGGTAATGAATATTTAGAATATTATCAAATTGTAGAGCCTATTTTATTAGAAGCAGAAATGCAAAAAAGAAAGACGTATGCTCATCATATCAATGAATCAGTTTATGCTCACGTTTTAAGAGTAAGTTATGATTGCTACCGGATTGGTAAACGATTTCATATGGACTATAAAAGTTTAGCAATTGCGGGTTTATTACATGATTTTTATGAACACCCTTGGCAAGAAAATAAAGAAAAAAAGCCTTTTTTACAAAAACATGCTTTTACCCATGCAAAAGAAGCCGTAGTTAATGCTAAAAGAATTTTTGGGGAGGATGTTGTAACTCCTAAAGTAGAAGAAATTATGATTACTCATATGTTTCCGGTTAACAAAAGAATTCCAAGAAGTAAAGAAGCATGGTTAATTACTTTAGTAGATAAAGCTGATTCTATTGATTTTATTATGCATCCGATTGCTTTATATAAAATATTTTTTAGAAAAGATTTACAACAAGAACATGAAAAGATGATTAAAAAAATTAAAAGAAGTATCAATACAAAAATTAAAAAGACGGAAAAAAAAGAGAAATAGTGCAAACGTGGTTTGCATTATTTTTTTAAATCCTTTATAATGAATATGGTGAGAATTATGGCAAAGAAGAAAAAAAGTTCGGGAGATACAAAGAAAAATAATGGAATAAGTGTAGAATTAACAGGCCTTATTATGATTCTTATAGGTCTTATAGGTTTTGGCTTTGGTCCAGTTGGTTCCTTACTTAAAAAGTTTGCAATGTTTTTAATGGGTGAGTGGTGGCCTCTTATTTTAATATTTGTTTTAGTGATGGGTTTTTATATGCTTATTAAAAGAAAATTACCTAATTTTTTTAGTGCAAAATATATTGGTATGTATCTTATTTTAGCAGTCATTTTAGTTTTATCTCATTTAACTTTTATTGAAAAAGCTGATAAAGCCAGTGAAATATTTAATTTGACGGTTAATAATTATATGGAAAGAGTAGCTTCGATAAATTCAAGTAATGCTTTATCTAGTTCAGGACAAGTATCTATTGTTATTGGTGGTGGTATTTTAGGAGCCTGTTTTTCCTTTTGTAGTGCCTCATTGTTTGGCTTAAATGGAACTTATATTGTACTTGGCTTTGTCTTACTTTTCGGTATTATATTATTATTTAATGTTAATTTATCCAATGTTTTAAATAACTTTATTCATAAATTTAAAAAGGTAAAAGAGTCCGTAGAAGAAGAGGAAGAAGATGAGATTACTAAAAAAGAAAAAGCTTTGGAAAAACGTCTTACAACCCCTGTGGAAGAAGAAGTTCCTGAAAAGAAAACTATCATTGTTAGTAGTGTCGATGAATTAAAACGAATTGAAACCCCCGAGCCTTCTTTACCTTTAGATATTCCAGTTGCTAATCCTAATAATGTGAGTAATCCAAATTATAAACTACCTGAAATGCGTATTTTAGATGATCCTGAAAAGGGTAAGAAAACCAATTCTAATCAATTTTTAATTAATAATAAACAAAACTTGGAAAGAGTTTTAAAAGATTTTCAAATTCCAGGACGAGTTGTTGATATTCATATGGGGCCTGCCGTTACTCAGTTTGAAGTAGTCGTGCCAAGTGGTACTAAGGTAAGTCGTATTAGTTCAATTAATAAAGAAATTGCACTTGCTCTTGCGGCGAAAGATGTTCGTATTGAAGCCCCTATTCCGGGAAAAAGTACCATTGGTATTGAAATTCCTAATCAATCTATTTCGGCGGTTAAGATAAAAGAAATTTTAGCCAGTAAAGAAATGCTTAATAAAACAGGTGGCATTCAAGTTGCCTTAGGTAAAGATATTATGGGTATGCCAAGATGTACCGATTTAACTAAAATGCCCCATCTTTTAATTGCCGGTTCTACCGGTTCTGGTAAATCTGTTTGTTCAAATAGTATTATTGCTTCTATTTTAATGCGTTATCGTCCTGATGAAGTAAAACTTGTTTTAGTAGATCCTAAACAAGTCGAGTTATCAAATTATAATGGGGTTCCGCATTTACTTTGTCCTGTTGTTACAGACCCTAAAAAGGCAAGCGCTACTTTACAAAAAATATGTATAGAAATGGATCAACGTTATCATACATTTGCCGAAAAAGGCGCTAAAAAAATTGATGATTATAACCGGATGATTGATGAAGAAAATAAACTTAATCCGAATGACCCTAAACCTCGTATGCCATACATTGTGGTAATAGTAGATGAAATGGCTGACTTAATGATTGCAGCTCGAAAAGAAGTAGAAGATAGTATTATGCGTATTACCCAACTTGCCCGTGCTGCTGGTATTCATTTAATCGTGGCCACCCAAAGACCAAGTACTGATGTTATCACAGGAGTTATTAAAACAAATATTCCATCACGTATTGCTTTTGCGGTAGCTTCAAGTATTGACTCAAGAACAATATTAGATACTGGTGGGGCAGAAAAACTACTTGGTAAAGGAGATATGTTATTCTTACCAATGGGCGAAAATACGCCAATCCGTATTCAAGGATGTTTTATTTCTGATGATGAAATAAGAAGAGTTATTGAAGCTGTATGTAAAGAGCAACAAGCAAGTTATGACGAACGTTATAATATTACGGCTGAATCTACGCATATGGCTGGCGAAGGTAGTGAAAAAGAAGAATATGATGATCCTATGTACAATGAAATCGTTGACTTTGCCATTCAAACCGGTAAAATTAGCGCATCTTTAATTCAAAGAAGATTCCGTTTTGGCTATAACCGAGCTGCCAGGGTTATTGATTTACTAGAAGAAAGAGGTATTATTGGACCTCAAAATGGTTCTAAACCAAGAGAAGTTTTAGTAAAATTAAAAAGTGATAATAACGAATAAAAAGAGGCTTTTTAAGCCTCAAAGTTATATTTTTAGTTGTTGGTTGTAAGATATCAACAATTTTTTTAGATTTTAATATAACATTCTTTCATTAAGAATTTTTTTATTTCTGTTTCATCATTTGTTTCATAATATTTTATTAATAGCGTTTTATATTGGGCAATTTTTTCAACAGGAATTACAATCATTCCTTTTGCTTTACCAATTAAGTAGTGATTAGCATATATTACAGAAGTTCTTTTGTTTCCATCAAGAAACATTTGTTTTTTTACGGTATAAAGGAGTAATTGAATAGCTTTTTCTATTTCATCTTGTGGTGTTTCTAAGATATCATTTAATTCTTCTTTTATTTTTGATTCAATTGGTATTTCAGGGGTCCAATTTGTTCCGCCAATTTTTACTGGTGTTGTCCTTAATACTCCAGTTGAATAATAAAATCCTTCTTCCACTAACTTATTAATAGTACATAATACATTATAATCAGATTTACTCATTATAACATTTTTATTAAGAATAAATTCCCAGGCGTGTTTTAAATTAATGACCTTCATAATATCTTCAGAAGACATATTATTTACTTTTCCGCCTTCAATTATACTTTCGGTATCTGATAGAGTAGTTGCGACTCCTTCTAAAATAGCTTGTTTGTATATGGTATCAGCTAAGTGCTTTTTTGCAAAATCAATGTTTTTAGCAACCTCTATAGGTAATTGTTCGTCTATATAGTTTAATTCTTTTAGTTTTTTTTCTATTGATCTAATTGCTTTTTTTATTTCTTTTGCTTTTATATTATTTTTTAAAATAAGGTTGTATAAATCATCACTATATTCACCAATATATTTAGTTGATTGTAAACCATCTTCTTTAGTATGAGTATAAATATATCTACTATTATCTTTTTCTCTAATTTCGATAGAACCATAAATAAGTTTATTTAATTCTACTTCCTCAAATTGTTTTTGATTTATTAATTCTAGAATTTGTACTTGTTTATCCATTCTAATCACCTCTGAATAGATTATACTACTTATTTTTAAAAGTGTGAAACTTTTTTGATATTTTTAATTAAAAAAGTTTCACACTTTTTTTGTGATGTCTATACTAAACTCTGGAAAATTGTTTATGGAAATATACATTTAAAATTACTTTCTTTTCGTTGTCAAATAAATTTTTCTATGATAACATTAAAATGATTTAAGAAGAGTGGGAGAAGTTATGACCAGAAAAACAAAATATTTAATAATTATTGGTATTCTTTTAGTTTTATGTATGATTAATTTGTTTTTTTATTATAGCTATCTAAAGCCTATTAAAATAAGTGATATTAATTATTCTTTTAATGATGAAAAAATTTATGCAACGATTCATTTTAAAGATACTAGGGAAGGTTCTTGTTCTTATCAAGATTCTTATGCTTTAATAGAAAATAAAAGTTGTACCTTAGAAGTTTTAAATGAAGAAGGTAAGGTAACGATTAAATCTAAATGGATTACTAAAGAAGTTACAATTAATCCCAATATCCATGAAGTTTTATCTTTAAGTGTTTCCAGTGGCAACATGTATTTAGTTGTGGGAGAAAAAAAAGAAGTAAAAGTACAAACAGAACAAATTGGCAATCCTAATTTAGCATATACGATAGAAAGTTCTAATGAAGAAATTGTCAAAGTAGAAGATAACAAAATAATAGGATTAAAAGATGGGGAAGCCACGATTAAAATTACTTTAAATGATTTAAAAGAAGAATTTAATGTAATTGTGACTAGTTTAATTACTAAGCCAACGTTAACTAAAAATAAAAAATCTTTACCTTGTAATTATTATACGAGTGAACAAGCTAATTTGTTAGATGAAATATTAAAAGCAAAGGTAGAAGAAGCAGGCTATCAAACCCGTGGGGGAGTTGTTGCCGCCCTCCGTTTTTTAACTTTGGAATTTCCATTTAAAATTGATTACTTTTTTGAAAATGGTCGTTTAAATAATAATACTGGGGGAAGATATGTCGATGCGGAAGGTAGATTTTATCATGAAGGACTTTATTTAAGTACTTCTAAATTTAATTTACTTGATAAAAAATCTAATGGTTGGGGACCCGCTATCTGGGGCTGTCCTTTAATGAACTGGGAAGAAGATGGCAAATATAAACCTTTTACAAAATACCCAAATGGTCTTGATTGTAGTGGGGCTGTGACATGGGCATTAGTTCAAGCCGGTTTTGATCCGAAAGACACAGGTGCTGGTGTTAATACTTTAAGGCACGATGGCCTAGGAGACATTGGCACGCAGATTCCGATTACTAAAGAACTTTTAGAAAGTGGTACTTTAAAAGCGGGAGATTATATTGGTAGTGAATGGCATGCCGCCTTAATTGGGGGTATTACGAAAGACCATATTTACGTTTTTGAATCAACTACTTATTATGACGGACTCGTTATGCATGAATATACTTTTAATGAACTTTTAAATTCCTACTTTTTATCTTATGTTATTAAAATGGATGATTACTATCAAAAAGAAGGAATTTATACTAACTACTGGGAGAGCTAAACGCTCTTTTCTTTTGGCTTAATTTTTAGTATACTTATAAAGTAGTAGAGGTAAAGGTATGACAAATAAAACACGTTTTATTTTAGCAGGAATTATTCTGCTCATTCTTATAAATACACTTTTTTTTGCATTAGGGTACTATTTTTATTTGCATCCTATTTTAGGTGATTTTGAAATTTTAAATTTGGCTTATAACAATGATAATTTAGTATTATCCTTATCAAAAGCTAGTAATGCCGTTAGTTATACCGCGTCCATTTATCAAAATAATGAAAAAATTTATGAAACCAAAAGTAAAAATGAGAATATTACTTTACAAAATTTTAAACCTGATTATAACGAAAAATATCAAGTAAGTGTTGTAGCACAAGATAAAAATGCCAAAGAAAAAATGAATTCTAATCAATTTGTCTATCAAAATAAACTACCTTCTTTAAAAAAGGCAAGTAATCGTTATTTACTTTCTGGTCACGATTTATCTTTAGAAGTTTTAGGCTTTCAAGAAAAGCAAAATTTATCTTTAGCAATTTATGCTGACAAAGAAAAGATATATGAACAAGAAGTGCTTGACAAAGATATTAAGATTTCATCTTCTGTTTTCTCATCTTACATGGGAAGGATTACCGTGTATCTAAAAAAAGATAATCACATTTTAAGTGAAGCTAATTATTATTTAAATACGCCTATTGTCGGAAAACTTAAAACAACGAGTCCTCTTGAAATAACAACACGTTATGATGATGTGACCTTAGATGTCTCTGGTGGGGAAAACGCTAATCATTTTTATGCTTTATTTTATGAACAAGGAGTTCTTTCTAATACAGTGGAAGTTTCTAAGTTTAATAACAAAATTGTTTTACCGGCCACTCTTTTTATAGAAAATAAAGATTATTTAATTCAGATTAAGGCTGTTTATGAAGATTACTTTGAAATTGGTGAGGCTTTAGATTTTAATGTTCATATGGGCAAGAAAGAAACAACATCCGCGGTTTATGTAAGTCATAATCCAAATTATATTAAAAATAATACTTTTGTATCTTTTAAAACAATCACGGAAGACGCAACGATTCATTATACAACAAATGGAGAAAATCCAACTATTAACAGTCCTATATTAAAAGATAGTCTTTTAATTAATCAAAATATGACAGTTAAAGTGTTGGCAACTAGCCGTAACAGGTATGATTCACCTATAGAAACTTATCAATTTAATGTGGCTAGTAAAACGCCTGTTATCTTTTTAAGTCCGTCTAATCAGAATGAAAATTATGGTGCTTCTAATACGGGTTATACCAATGAAATGGACATGATGAATAAAGTTGCTGATGTTGTTGAAGAAGTTTTAAAACAAAATGGTCTTATCGTATATCGAAATAATCCCAAAACTGATATTAATGCTTGGACCGCTACTTCAAATTATGTGAAGGCTGATTTTCATTTTGCTATCCATTCAAACGCTTCTGGTCATCACAAGGTACGTGGTATTGAGATGTTTATTGACGATGAAACTTCTCCTTCTTTTGCCATTGCTTCTAATATTTATGAAAACCTCTGGCAAATCTATGATGGTAAAGATAACAAAGATTATAAAAGAGGTATTAAATATGCCAGAGGTTCTTTAGGGGAGGCAAACGATGATTTTGTAAGGTGTGGTAGCCTTATAGAAATTGCTTATCATGATGAAGAACATGATGCCTTATGGGTTGTCAATCACGTGAGGGAAATCGGAGAAAACCTTGCACAAACAATTATTTCTTATTATAATTAAAAAGAATAGAAAAGAGAGTATTTATGAAATATATAACATTTGCCATTCCGTGTTATAATTCCGCATGTTACATGCACCATGCCATTGAAACTATTTTAACGGCTAAAGATGATGTTGAAATTTTAGTGATTGATGATGGCTCTTCTGATAACACTTTGAAAATTGCTAAGGAATATGAAAAAAAATATCCTGGGATAGTCAAAGCTATTCATAAAGAAAATGGGGGACACGGTTCAGGTGTCAACAAAGGTTTAAGTCTTGCTAAAGGACTTTATTACAAGGTTGTTGATTCAGATGACTGGGTAGATGAAAAATCTTTAAAAAAAGTTTTAGAAACTATTAAAACTTTAGAAAAAGAAAAAAAATTAGTAGATATGATGGTTGTCAATTATGTTTATGAAAGAGCAGATGGTCAAAAAGAAATTAATTATCATAAAACCCTTCCAGAAAGTAAAATATTTACGTGGGATGAAGTAGGAAAATTCAAAAAAGATGCTTATCTTCTTATGCATTCTGTTATTTATCGTACCGAATTATTAAAAGAAATTAATTTAAAATTACCAGAACATACTTTTTATGTGGATAACATTTTTGTTTATTATCCTTTACCTTATATTAAAACTATGTATTATTTAGATGTTCCTTTTTACCGTTATTTTATTGGTCGAGAAGATCAATCTGTCAATGAAAAAGTAATGATTAAAAGAATTGATCAACAAATATATGTTACTAAAACCATGATAGATTTTTTTAATCCTTATGATTTTTGGAATACAAATAATAGATGTGCTAAATATCTTATTCATTATATTGATATCATGATGAGTGTTTCAACGATTTTACTTCAAGTAGAAAATACTAAAGAAGCGATGGAAAAGAAAAAAGATTTATGGAAATACTTGCAAGAAAAGAATCATAAACTTTATAAAACTTGTTTAATATCTTTATCAGGTGCAACGAGACTACCACGCTTCTTAAGTGTTCCTGGTTATAAAATTGCTAGAAAAATTTACAAATTTAATTAGGAGGAAAAAGTATGAAATATAATAGCAAATTTTCTAAGATAGAAGCTACTTTATGTCTTTTAATTTCATTTTATAAATTAGAAAAAGTTTTGTTCTTTCAACCTATTTATTTTCAAAAGTTATTAGAAGAACTTAAAAAGAAAAATCCTCGTGTTTACAAAAAAGTAACAGATGAAGTGGGAATTTTTGAAAATCCTATAGAACCTTATTTAGAGAAAATTCTCCGTTTTGGATATTTAAAAAAACTAGACGATATTAGTTATTATATTATAATGCATACTAAAGAGGCTTGTAAGATTGATGAAAACTATAAAAATAATCATCCAGAATATTATGAAATGGTTAGACAAGTTAAAAAAAGTATAGATTCATTTAATATAAATTATTTAGAAGATTATGTTTTATCAGGTAAAGCTAATAATACTTTGATAGAAAAAAACATTCCTATAGAAGAACAGATGGGTCAAGATTATTGCTTAGTTATGACAACAGAAGATTTTTTAATGGCCTTTTTAACCCAATTATTTTCATTAGGAGAATATTATTTTGATTTAGATGTTTTTGAAAAAACTTTTTCCTTTTCTATTTTAGATAATGAAACAATGAAAACTTTTTTAGAAGTTAGTTTTAACCATCCTTTTGCTTTAGAAGATATGGGTATGTTGTTGTCTAAAGTAACTGGGTCGAAACTTACTTTTTCGCAAGATCATTTCTGGCTTGGAACGATGAAGCAAAATAAACGGATGCTTAATATGTTATCGTTAGATCATAAACAAGTTATTTATGAAATGGTGAAAAAATATTTAGAAAAGAAAAAAACTATCCAAATAGAACCTTCCGTGGTAAAATAATCACGGAGGTTTTTATTATGTTTACTATTTCTGATTTACACGTTAAAGCCGATGATAAAGAAATTTTAAAAGGCTTTAATTTAACGATAAATGAAAATGAAACTCATATATTAATGGGACCGAATGGGGCTGGTAAAAGTACCGTTTGCAAAAGTATTTTACATCATCCTCATTATAAGATAACTTCTGGGCATATCAATTATCAAGGAAAAGATTTAACTAATTCTTTAACCGATGAAGTTGCCCAAAGTGGTATTTATTATATTAATCAAACGCCGGTGGAAGTAGAAGGTATTAAAAACATGGAATTATTCCGGACTGCTTTGATGGCACAGGGCGAAAAAGTAGATATTTTTTCTTTTAAAAAGCAATGTAATGCTATCTGTGAAAAATTAAAAATGGATTCTTCCTTTTTAACTCGTAACGTTAATGAAGGTATGAGTGGGGGAGAGCGAAAGAAAAATGAACTTTTTGGCATGTGGCTTTTAAAACCATCTTTAATTTTATTAGATGAAGTAGATTCTGGTTTAGATGTAGATGCCATAAAAATTGTTGCGGATAATTTAAAAGAATATCAAAAAGAAACAAATGCTAGCTTACTTGTAATTACGCATCAACCATCTTTAATTGAAAAACTTAAACCTGATTATGTTCATGTGATGAAAGATGGTAAAATCTTATTAGAAGGTGACAAAGATTTGGCTTTTGCTACTTTAAATAACGGTTTTTCCTCTTTGTCATGGGCATCTATGATGGCGGATGGTAAAGAAAATGAATAAAATAATATGTAACACGGAAGAAATGTTAAGGGGCCACTATGAAAAGCTTATTCTAAAAGAAAGTAATTCTAAAATTTATATTACAAAAGATGTAACAATTGAAGAACTTATCTTAGAAGTAAATGATTTTGATGTATCTTTTATTTTCGCAGACAATGCTTCGTTTTCGTTAAAAAGTATTTTAGATGTTAAAGATATTTCGGGAACGATTCACTTAGAAGTTAATCATAAAAATAATGTTTATTTTGGACTAGGTATTAAATCTTTTAGCCAAAATAAATTAGATATTTTAACGGATATGTTAGGTAATGACAGTAATTGTGAAGTTAAAATTAGAATCATTGGGGAAACTAATAGCAAAATGGTCATGAAAACAAGTGGTAATTTACCAAAAGACACTCAAAACAATATATTTATTGAAGATGTCAAATATTTATTTGAAGAAGACTCTTATATTGAAGTCTTACCAGAACTTTATGTTTTTTCAAACGATGTTTTAGCTAACCATAATATGAGTGTCGGTAAGATAAGTGAAGAAGAATTATTTTATTTAGAAAGCAAAGGATTGAATAAAAAAAGAGCCCAAGATATTTACCGTGAGGGATTTATAAACAGTATAAAAAAGTAAGGGGAGAAACTTATGAATAGAAACGATTTTCCAATGTTATTAAATGACTATATTTATTTAGATAATGGGGCAACGACTTTAAAACCTAAGTGTGTTATTGATAAAGTGGTTGATTATTACCAAAATTATTCAGGTAATGCTCATCGTGGAGACTATGACATTTCTTTTAAAGTTGATGAAGAATATGAAAAGGCAAGAGAAATTGTTCGGAGATTCATTAACGCTAAAGATAGAGAGAGTATTATCTTTACGAGTGGTTCAACGGAAAGTTTAAATATGATTGCCACCGGTTTTTTTAAAAAATTTTTAGAGCCTGGCGATGAAATTTTAATTACCCAAAGTGAACATGCTTCTAATGTTTTACCTTGGTTTCGTTTACAAAATGAACTTGGTGTTGTTGTTAAATATATTCCGTTAGATGATCACCATTATGTAACAGTGGATAACTTTTTAAAAGTTGTAACACCTAAAACAAAAGTGGTTTCTTTAGCGGCTATGACAAATGTTATTGGTGATGAAAGACCTATTAAGGAAATTACTAAACTTGCTCATGAAAGAAATATTTTCGTCGTCGTAGATGGAGCCCAAAGTGTTCCACATCAAAAAACCGATGTCACTTTATCAGATATTGATTTCTTAGCCTTTTCAGGACATAAAATGTGTGGCCCAACGGGTATTGGTGTTTTATATGGTAAAAAAGAACTTTTAGAAGAAATGGAACCTATTAACTTAGGTGGAGGCATGAATGAATCTTTTGATAGTCCAAGTGAAATTTATTTAAAAGAATTACCTACAAGATTAGAAGCCGGTACACCTCATATTGAAGCAGCGATTGGTTTAGGGGCGGCTATTAACTACTTAGAAAGTATTGGTATGGAAAAAATCAGTGCCTATGAAAAAGAATTACGTAAATATGCCTTAGATAAAATGCTTCAGATTCCTCATTTAGATATTTTAAATATCGAATCGGATGGGGGTATTATTTCCTTTAATGTCCAAGGTATTTTTAGCCAAGATGTCGCTTACTATTTAAATAAATATAAAGTTTGTGTAAGAGCCGGCAATCATTGTGCTAAGATTTTAAAAAATGAAATTGGGGTAAAAAATAGTTTAAGAATGAGTCTTTATTTTTATAACACGAAGGAAGAAATTGACAATTTATGTGATTTATTAGAGGATATTACAAAGATTAAGAAAGAGATGATTTAAATGGATGAAGAAACAAGAAGAGAAATAATTTTAGAACATTATATGCAACCACTTCATAAACATAAAACGGATGATGCTTCTTATGAAATGGTTAATACCAATAATTCTTCTTGTATTGATAATTTAGATATTTATGTTCAAATTAAAGATGATAAAATAAATGATATTTGTTTTGAAGGAGAGGCTTGTGCTATTTCTACATCATCTACTTCTATTATGATTCGTAATTTAATTGGTAAAACAATTGATGAAGCTTTAAATTATGTTGAAAATTTTGAAAATATGTTAAATGAAAAGCCATATGATGAAAGCATCTTAGAAGAAGGTCTTGTTTATCAAGAAATTTATAAGCAAGGCAATCGTAAGCACTGTGCTTATCTTCCTTATGAAGGAATTAAAAAAGTCTTATTAAAAGAAAAAGAGAAGACAAAATAGCGAGTATTTTGTTTTTTCTTGGAATATAACATCTCACTTTATAATAAATCATTGTGGAATGGTTAAAATGTTAGTATAATTAGAGAGATTTAGGAAGTAGGAGGTTAGTTATGAATTTACCAAATTTAAAAGAGGCTAAAAAAAGGGATGAAAAAGAAGTTTTATATATTAATCAACAATTAAGTGGTAATAATGCTTTCGCAGGCAAAAAATATTTTTTAAGAACTTATGGTTGTCAAATGAATGAGCATGATTCTGAAGAAATTGAAGGCATTTTAGAATATTTAGGAATGACTTCTACAGATGAAATGGAAACGGCCGATGTTATCATTTTAAACACTTGTGCGATTAGAGAAAATGCCCATGATAAAGTATTTGGTTATTTAGGCCGAGTTAAACACTTAAAAAAAGAAAGACCAGATGTTATCTTAGCTATCGGAGGCTGTATGAGTCAAGAAGAAAAAATTGTTTCCGAAATAAAAGAAAGACATCCTTATGTCAATATTGTTTTTGGTACACATAACATTCATGAACTTGGGGAATATCTTTTGGATTGTGCTTCATCTAAACAGGATATTGAAGTCTTTAGTAAACAAGGGGATGTTATTGAAAACATACGTTATAAAAGAGCTAGTCACATAAGTGCTTGGGTAAATATTATTTATGGTTGTGATAAATTTTGTACTTATTGTATAGTACCTTATACAAGAGGTAAAGAACGTTCCAGAAAATTAGAAGAAATCATCAAGGAAGTAGAAAAGTTAAAAGAAGATGGTTATCAAGAAGTAACTTTGCTTGGCCAAAATGTTAATGCTTATGGTCATGATTTAAAAGATAATGTGTTATTTTCTGATTTACTTGAAGCTGTTGCTAAAACAGGTATTCCAAGAATACGTTTTGTCACTAGTCATCCGTGGAATTTTACAGATAAAATGATCGAAGTAATTAGTAAATATGATAACATTATGCCTTATATTCATTTACCTATTCAAAGTGGTTCTTCAAGAATTTTAAAACTCATGGGTCGTAGATACACCAAAGAACAATACTTAGAACTTTTCCATAAAATGAAAGAACAAATTCCGAATGTAGCCATTACCACAGATATTATTGTTGGGTTTCCTGGTGAAACAGAAGCCGATTTTAAAGATACATTAGATATTGTCGAAGAATGTCAATTTGATGGGGCTTATACCTTTATCTTTAGTCCAAGAGAAGGTACGCCTGCTAGTCTTATGAAAGATGAGACACCTTTAAAAGAAAAAGAAGAAAGATTGTATCGTCTAAATGAAAGAGTAAATTATTATTCTAAACAAAATAATGAAAAACTACTTGATAAAATCGTTTCTGTTCTTGTCCTTGGCGTAAGTGAGAAAGATAGCAGTAAAGTCTATGGTTATACTGATACCATGAAACTTGTAAATATTAAGGCTTCAACAGACACGATTGGTAAAATTATTGATGTTAAAATTACGGATGCTAAAAGCTTTAGTTTAGATGGTGAATTAGTTATTTAAATTGCAAGAAATTGCAATTTTTTTATGTTGACATAACTATTGCTTACCTAATATATCTTTTATATACTTATTTTGTTTGAGAAATATTCTTTTCTTCGACAAGAAAACAGTTCCTTTTATGTTACTCTTTAAAAGAGGCAAATATGAAAAAGAAAATTTTGACAATATTAATAGCTATAGCTGTTGGAGCAATACTTGCTTTTCCTACTTTATCCATGGCTTTTAAAGAAAATATAAAAAAAGAAAATATGTATGTTTTACAGTTAGGTGTTTTTAAAAATTATGCTAATGCTTTAGAAAAAAAAGAAAGTGTTAAAGGTTCGATGATTTATCAAAATAAAGGACTATATTATGTTTTAGCAGGTCTTTCTAAAGAAGAGACTGGTCTTTATAAAATAGAAAAATATTTGCAAACTGACAATATTTCTTATTATAAAAAGCAAATGCCAATTTCTTATTATCCGAATAACTTAGAAAAATATAATTTGTTATTAAAAAAGGCAAGTGATGAGGAAACGATTAAGAGTTTAAATGATAAAGTGTTGAAAGAAGTGGTGAAAAGTGAGCTTCAAAATTAAAGATTTACCTGATGAAGAAAAGCCAAGGGAAAAGGCTATTTTGCAAGGAGTTGAAAATTTAACAATTCCAGAACTCATGGCAATTATTATTAAAACAGGGACTAAAGAGGAATCAGCAAAAGACTTAGGGGTAAGATTATATAATGAAATAGGGTGTGCAGAAGGTTTAAGAAATTTACGTTTAGCAAGTTTAACTCGTTTAAAAGGTATTGGTAAAACAAAGGCTATTTCTTTAATGGCTGCGGTGGAACTTGGTAAAAGAATAAATGTTAATAATATAATAAGTTTAAAAAAAATTCATGAAACAAAGGATGTCTATTTTTATTATGGTTCTTCTTTTTTATTTGAAGAACAAGAAAAATTATTAGCCCTTTTTTTAAACAGTAAAAATGAAGTATTAAAAGAAAAAATAATATTTATGGGTACAGCAAATCAAAGTATTGTTCATCCTCGTGATATTTTTAAAGAAGCTATTTTAAATAACGCGATTAAAATAATAATTGTTCATAATCATCCAAGTGGAAATGTAAGTCCTAGCCTGGAAGATAAGAAATTTACCCAAAAGTTAAAAGAGGCGGGAGAACTTCTTTCTATACCCTTATTAGATCATATTATTATCGGAAAAAACACTTATTTTAGTTTTTTAGAGCAAAATCTTTTATAAAAGATTGACTTTACATTTTTAATTTAGATATAATTTTGATGTTTTAGAAAGAAGTTTATTTATGAAATACAAGAAAGTAATCGCGTGGCTTTTATTTGTTTCCTGGCTCATTTTAATTTTTTATTTTTCCAATCAACCAGGAAGTATTAGTAGTGATTTATCAAACAATGTCTTAAAAACTATTTTAAATAATTTAGCAATTTCCAACTTCGCTGTTTTAGCTGGTATTTTAAGAAAACTTGCCCATTTTAGTGAATACTTTATTTTAAGCTTTTTAACTCTTAATTTAGTAAAACAGTATAAAGTTGTTTCTCCCTATGACTTTATACTTGTGATGTTTTTTTGCTTTTTCTATGCTTCTTCAGATGAATTTCATCAATTGTTTATTGAAAATAGAACGGCATCTTTTTTAGATGTTCTCTTAGATTATAGTGGTAGCCTACTTTATTTAACTATAATTGGTTTTAAAAGAAACTTGATTGATTAATGCATAAAAAAGTTTTATAATAATTCCTGCAAATTATTTAAGGAGTTTTTATGACAAATCAAAAATATCAAAAAGAATTAAGACATGATATTAAAAAAATCGAATTTTCTTTACAGCATCCCCAATATATGCATTTAAAAATGGATAATCGTCTTAAAACAATAAAATTTTTACGAAAATTAAATAAATTATGTCCTTTTTTTTTAGCGGCAGTTATTTCTTTTTCTAGCCAATATGCTTTAAAAGTTACGCCATTTTTAATTGATGAACGTCTTGAATTTACTTTAGATGATGAAATAAGTAATGAAAAAGAATCGGCTAATGAAAATGCTTTTTGGACCTGTTTTTACTTATTTCATGTTGTTTCTTTAGGTGGCGTCTTAAATTTTTTCTATAAAACATATTATGGCGATGCCATCTTAGAAAACTTAAATAACGAATTATCTTATACTTTAGAGTATCAAAAAGATTATTATGAACTTTTAAAATCTCTATTAGAAATCAAAAAGAATGATTTACAGTTATTACAAAATGATGAGGAAAAAGAAAGAAGAAAATTATGATTAACAATTTCAGTCAATTAAAAGGAAATGATTTAAAAGAATTATTAACGCAAGTAGAAAAATTTCCTTTTTTATATCGGGAACTTTTAAACTTTCCTGAAAATATTTCTATGGGCGTAGAAGTAGAATTTGAAAAAGCAAATGTGCATTTAATTTGGCCTTTTATGAAAAATTATCCAGGTTGGAAAATAAAAAAGGATTATTCTTTAAAAAACGGTTTAGAAATTAATACGCCTATTATGTATAATCAACAAAAAGATTGGCAAGCCTTAAAAGAAGTTTTACAAGAGTTACAAAAAGAAAAGGTAAATTCTCATGGTCATGCGGGAACGCATTTTCATCTTGGCACGCCAATTTTAGGAAATGATGTGGCCTCTTGGCAAAATTTTTTACTCATGTATGCTTACTATGAAGATATTTTAGTTCATTTTTTCTACGGTGAAAGAACAAAAGAACGAATTACCTTTAAACGGTTCAGTCAACCTTTAGCCCCTTTATTAAGTGCTTCAGTAGATAAAATTGTGTCTTTATCACGTGTGGAAAATATTATGGCTTTTTTTCCTCATACACACGAGAGTGCAATATCTTTAAATAATGTTGTGTTTCAACGTTTAAATAAGAATGAAGAATATAATACTATTGAATTTAGAGCCCCGAATGGGACGATAAATGAAACGGTATGTCAAAATAATATCAATGCTGGTGTTTGGCTTCTTTTAGGCGCAAAAAATAATAATATTGATAAAGAATATTTAGCTTATCAATTAAAAAATCATCCTATCTCTGCTTCCCAAATTTACTTATATCGTTATATTAATATAAGTAAAGCTTTAGAATTTTGTGATTTAGTTTTTAAAGATGAAATGGATAAAATATATTTTTTAAAGCAATATTTAAAAGGCTATCAGGAAAATAAAAATACGATTTTAGAAAGAAAAATTAAATTTTAGCATAAACTTTAACCGGTGAGTTGAATGTTTTTTGATAAGATACATAGTCGTATACGTTTTTTCCTATGCCAAAAAAGCCAAGCATTGAAAGAGCCCATCCTGAGGGAAGACAACTGTCTTATGAAGCAGCTTTCCAAATTGAAGAACTTCATTTTGAAGGGAGTTTATTTAGTTAAAGAAAATCCGTACGGGACGGTTTTGTTTCACTTGGATTAATAAATTAATGTCGTATTATTAAGTATTAAGATTATTTTGCCACTGCATTTATAGCAATAAGTGTGAGTATATCAAAACTCATAAAATTGTAAACATTTGCTTATAAAAGATGCATATTTTGTAAGTGGGAGTATATTTGCTGAAAAAGTCAACGATGATAAGTTGATTTTTTTCTTGTTTAAAATTTAGAGTATTTACAATTAAAAAAAATATAAAGATATTTTCAAATACACTTAAATATGATATAATTTAAGTGTGAAAGGAAAAAATATGGAATACGAAAATAAAATTTTAAATTTATTTAGAAATGGTTATCTGACTACTAGAAATGTTACTACTAATAATATTCCTAGGACTTATCTTACTAAACTTATTAAAGAAAATAAAATAGAAAGAGTAAGCCGTGGGGTATATATTAAAAAGAATGTTTTAGTAGATGAATTTGTGGTTTTGCAAAACAAAAGTAAATATGCTATTTATTCTAATACAACAGCACTTTATTTGCATGGATTTTCTAATAGAATTCCTATTAGATATGATATTACAATTAAAAGTGGGTACAAAGGTTCACTTCAAAAAGAGGATAATGTTAATTTATTTTATACAAAGAATGAATTATTAGATTTAGGAGTAATTAATTATAAATTAGATTCTGGCAATATTATTAGAGTTTACGATTTAGATAAAACTATCTGTGATATTATCAAAAATAAAAAGAAAATAGATGCAGAAATTTTTAATAAGGCCATTAGAGAGTACTTTTATAGTAAAAAGAAAAATACTTTAAAACTGTACGAATATGCTAAGAAGATGGGTATTTATAATAAAGTAAGAGATACTTTTGAGGTGTTACAATGATTAAAAATAGAGATAGTTTAAAGGCAAAAGCATCTAATTTATCTAATAAAATTAATATTCCTAATAAATATTTAATTCAAAACTTTATGTTTTAAGCCTTATTAAAAAGAATATCAAAGTCTAAGTATAAAGATAAATTTATAATTAAAGGTGGACTCTTATTATCATCTATATTTGATGTAAATTTAAGAAGTACTATGGATTTAGATACTACCATAAAAGGATTATCACTAGATAGAGAAACTATTACTAAAGTTATTAATGATATTATTAGTATTGAAATAGGAGATAATATCAAACTTGAAATAGAAAATATAAAAGATATTAGAGAAGAAGAATTATATTCAGGTTTTAATATCAATTTAAAAGCAGAATTTGATGGTTTGAAAACCAATTTAATGATTGATATAACTACAGGAGATGTTATTACTTATAAAGAAGTTGAGTTTAAATACAATACTTTATTTGATAATGAAATCATTAATATTATGACCTATAATTATGAAACCATACTAGCAGAAAAGTTTGAATCAATAATTAGTAGAAATATAGATAATACTAGAATGAAAGATTACTATGATTTATACATGTTTGTTAATTTAAAGTGGGCCGATATTAATAAAGATACTTTAAGAAAAGCAATTATAAACACTGCTAAAAATCGTAAAACTTTAGAGTATATAGATAATGCTGGTAAATATATAGAATTAATTAGTGATGATTCAAGATTAAAATCACTATGGAATAGTTATAAAAGTAACTATGATTATGCAAAAGATATAGATTTTGTTGACACAATAAATGCTATAAAAGTAATTAGTGAAGTCGTTGTACCAGTCGAGGTCTAAGTAGAAGGAAGTAAAAAAAGCTAAGAAAGAAATTAGAACTTAAAGGGCGCTAATATTAAATAGATTCACAAGGTTGGAAAATAAAAAAAGACTATTCTTTAAAAATAGGAGCTAAAAATAATAATCTTGATAAAGAATATTTTGCTTATCAATTAAAAAATCATCCTATCTCTGCTTCCCAAATTTACTTATATCGTTATATTAATATAAGTAAAGCTTTAGAATTTTGTGATTTAGTTTTTAAAGATGAAATGGATAAAATATATTTTTTAAAGCAATATTTAAAAGGATATCAAGAAAATAAAGGTATGATTTTAGAAAGAAAAATTAAATTTTAGCATAAACTTTAACCGGTGAGTTGAATGTTTTTTGATAAGATATATAGACGTATATGCTTTTTCTTTTTATTAATTTGTTACTTTTAAAATTAAAATAATACTTAAGTAAGAAACATAACTTAATAAATTGATATTTTTTAGGAACAATGCTATCTTTTTCCTAGAAAAAGAACATGAAGTAAATGAATCTCATACAAAAGTGGCCTTACTATATAAACAAGAAAGATTATGAATAAGTGTTTTGCTATGGACTAAGTGAAGATGAGCCAGTGATATTGTTAATTAATAGAGAGATACATGGGAAAGATGATGTTATAAGAATTTGTGCGATTATATTTTTCAAGATGGCGCATAGAAGAATATTTTAGAAAGAAAAATTAAATTTTAGCATAAACTTTAACAGGTGAGCTGAATGTTTTTTGATAAGATACATAGTCGTATACGCTTTTTCTTTTTATTGATTTTTTGTTTGTTATTTATTATTATTTGCCGTGTTTTTTATATTCAAGTTTTTTCTTATGAAAAATTAAGTGCTTTAGCCGAAAGTTTATGGAGTAGAAAACTGCCTATCGGGGCTGACCGTGGGGAAATTTATGACCGTAAAGGAAGAGTTTTAGCAAAAAATCTTACAACCACTTCTTTAGTCTTAATTCCTAATCAAATAAAAAAACCGGAAGAAGTTGCGCAAAAACTAAGTGAAATATTAAAAAGTGACTATGATGATATGCTTTCACATGTGACAAAAAAGACAAGTATTGAAAGAGTCCATCCTGAAGGAAGGCAACTATCTTATGATACTGCATCACAAATTGAACAACTTCATTTAGAGGGTGTTTATTTAGTTAAAGAAAGTAAAAGATATTATCCGTATGGAACAGTTCTGTCTCATGTTTTAGGTTATGTGGGAATTGATAATCAAGGACTATCTGGCTTAGAACTTACCTATGATAAATATTTAACTGGTCAAAATGGCGCGATAAAGTATTTTTCTGATGGTAAGGGAAACCGTTTGGAATTATCTGAGGTTTATGAAAAGCCTCAAAATGGTGTCAACTTGACACTGACAATTGACCTTGATTTACAACTCGCGGCTGAAAGAGAACTAGACAATGCTGTGTTGAAATATCAGCCAGAACATGCGATTGCTTTGGCGATGGATCCAAATACAGGCGAAATTTTAGCTATGGCTTCAAGACCTAATTTTGATGCTAATAATTATCAAAATTATGATACAACTACGATTAACCGTAATTTGCCTATTTGGATGACTTATGAACCTGGTTCTACTTTCAAAATAATGACCCTTGCGTCTTCATTAGAAGAAAAGACGGTGAATTTGTTTGAAGATACTTATTATGATTCAGGCTCCATTTTAATAGATGGGGCAACAATCCATTGTTGGAAAAGCGGGGGACATGGGGCCCAGACTTATTTAAACGTCGTTGAAAATAGCTGTAATCCTGGTTTTGTCTCACTTGGAAATAAGCTCGGGGTTAATAAATTAATGTCCTATATTAATAAGTTTGGCTTTGGGGAAAAAACAGGTATTGATTTAAATGGTGAATCAAGTGGTATTTTGTTTAATCCTAATCGTATGGGACCAGTTGAACTTGCTACCACTAGTTTTGGCCAAGGTATCAGTGTCACACCCATACAACAGGTCACGGCTGTTTCAGCCGTTATTAATAATGGCTATTTATATCAACCATACATTGTAAAAAGTTTAGAAGAACCAGAAACTAAATCTATTATTAAATTAAATGAACCTGTTTTAAGACGAAGAGTCATTAGTGAAGAAAGTAGTAAACTTGCTCGTTTTGCTCTTGAAAGTGTTGTTGCTAATGGCTCAGGACGTAATGCTTACATTGAAAACTACCGGGTAGGAGGAAAAACCGGAACAGCCCAAAAAGTCGAGAATGGCCATTATTTAGATGGCAACTATATTTTATCTTTTGTGGGCTTTATGCCAGCAGATAATCCTAAGATAGTCGTTTATGTGGCCATTGATAATCCCAAAGGTGTCACTCAGTATGGTGGTGTTGTTGCCGCACCTATTGCCAAATCTATTTTGGAAACTGCTATCTCGGTTCTAAATATTGATAGTTCGACCGAAGTAATGCCAAGAGAATATCATTGGAATGATACAAAATATTATAAAATTCCTGATGTTACAGGGCAAACAAAAGAAGAAGCTAGAAAAAGTTTACAAGGTTTTCAAATAGAATATTCGGGCGCAGGAGAACAAGTTTTATATCAAAGTCCTAAGGGCAATTCTTATGTTAAAGAAAATGGTACGGTTTTTTTAATGCTTGGTTAAGTGTCTAATTGTGTAAAGCCAATTGTAAAAAAAAACGACTTTTATAATTTTAGTGTATAATACGGTTAGGTAGGTGATTTTATATGCTTATTCTGGCTAAAACAGCCTTAGCAATGATGTTAGGTTTTATCTTTGCAATTATAACAGGAATTATAGCAATTCCTTTGTTAAAAAAGATTAATTGTCGCCAACATGTTAGTCAAGTAATTGGCGAAAGACATTTAAAAAAAGAAGGAACTCCCACCATGGGAGGAATTATCTTTATTGTTCCTGTCTTAATAACCCTTTTTCTTCTTTACTTAAGAGGTAGTATTGAACTGAATCATAATTTAATTATTTTATTATTCGTTTTTCTAGCGTATGCTTTCTTAGGTTTTATTGATGATTGGTTAAAAGTGAAATATCATAATAATCAAGGGTTACGTATCTCAACTAAATTTTTAATTCAAATGGTTATTGCTCTTATCTTCTTTTATATTTTTATGAAAAATGGGGGTGAACCTGTTCTAAAAATTTCGTCTTTAAATCTTGTCTTACCAATGGGTTGGACGTTTGGTTTGTTTATTTTATTTTTACTGGTTGGAACAAGCAACGCGGTTAATATCACAGATGGTTTAGATGGTCTATGTGGCGGTTTATCCATGATTGCCTTTGTTGCCTTTGGTATTATTACTTGGAATACAACATGGATGGAAGGATATCAAGAAGTAGCCATTTTCTGCTTTGTCTTAGTCGGAGCATTACTAGGCTTTTTACTCTTTAATTCTAATCCTGCTAAAGTATTCATGGGTGATTTAGGTAGTCTTTCTTTAGGAGCAGCCATGGCAACAGTTGCTATTATTACAAGACATGAACTTTCCTTAGCCTTAATTGGTGGTGTCTTTGTTGTTGAAACATTATCTTCAATGATTCAAATTATTGCCATTCGTAAATTCCACCGGAAAGTATTTAAAATGGCTCCTTTACATCACCATTTTGAACAACTTGGCTATAGTGAAACTGATATTGTAAAAGCTTTCTATGTTGTTGGCTTAATCCTTGCCATGGCAGCGATTACATATGGTGTATGGTTATAAAGCATTCTAAAAAGAGTGCTTTTTTTATTTTTACTAGTAATTTTAGAAAATAATTGTTAATATTAAAAAGGTGATAGTAATGAAAGAAAGCAAAATAAAAGATTTATTTGAAGATGCTAAAACAATTTATATATTTGATGTTGACGGTGTTTTAGCCAGATTAGAACTTGGAGAATATAATCATTATTTTTACAATGATGAGATGTGGGAAAAGGCTTTACAAAGCCATAATTTTTATGATGAAATGCGGCCAATTATTAGTATGCAAGACTTTATTCAAAAAAGAAATAAAGAACGTATTTATGTGGCTACAAAAGTGTATAATGAATTAGAATACCAACAAAAGATTTCTTTTTTAGAAAAACATTATGGTATTTTAAAAGACCATGTTTACCTTGTTTATCATAATGATGAAAAGTTAGATGTTATTAACAAAATTAAAAAATTAAATCCCAACTTAGAAGATAAATACTTCGTAATGATTGATGATACGGTTGAAGTTTTAAATCATATCATGGATAACTCTAACTTTAGTACTGTTCACATTAGTAGTTTTTTACAATAGTTTGGAAAGTTTAAAACTTAATTATTTTTCAATATAAAAAGCATAATATTCATCAAAAGTAATATCCTCATCATGTATCAATTTGGCCGCTTCTTCTCCAACATAACGCCAATGCCATGATTCAGGACTATAGCCTGTTAAATAAGTTTTTCCTTCTGGATATCTTTCAATAAAACCATATTTATAAGCATTTTCTTTTAACCATTTATACGCCTCACTGTTAGAAAAACTATCGGCTAAAGGTTCAGTTTTACTAGTCATATCAATAACTAAGCCTGTTTGATGTTCAGAGTGTCCTGGACGGGCGGCTGTTTCATCAGCTTTTCTTTCACCCTGTGTAGATACACGGTAGTCATATATTTCTTTTTGACTTTCATAATCACGATAACTAGAAGTTACCATAAGATAAAAACCTTGTTCATTTGCCGCTTGCCATAATTCTAAAAATTTATCATAAGCATAATCAATTAGTTTATTTTCGCCTTCCTCACCATAAGCATAAGATAGTTCAATGTTTCTTAAATTTTCAGGTACATATGTTTCACTTAAAGTGTAAAATTTATTAACATTCATAAGCATACCTAAATCTTCCTGGGTATTAAGATCTAATTGGTACCATTTATGATTCGCGTGAACATTTACTATTGAAATTACTTTAGCATAATCATCTTCATTATTTTTTCTTATATATTCTTGATAGTCTTCTAAATTTTTTTCTAAAAAGTATTTTTGCTCTAAAAGACTAATAATCTTATCATCTTTATCATTATTAATCAGTTTTTGTTGTTCTGTTTCACTAAGTTTGGCAAAAATAGTTTTGGTATCTTCTAGGCTATAGCCTTTTTCTAAAAGTTTATATTCATTGGTTTGTTTATATTGATAATCGTTATAATAGTTAATACCAAGAAGAATAGCCACGGTTAAAAAGACAACAAAGGCTCCAAAATAATAAACTTTTTTCTTTAATTTCAATCGTTTTTTCTTTTTCATATTAAAGCCTCATTTCTAGCATCATTATAGCAATTTTCCTTGCTATTTTCCATCATTTGTTGTAACATTTACTTAAGAGTAGTAAAGGATAGGTGGTATAATGAGCGAAAAGGGAAAAGAAGTCCTTGCAAAGTGTCCTAATTTTAATCGGATTGTTAATTTTGATTATGCGAAAGACGACCAAATTACTGCAAAACTAATAACGGTTTACCGTGACTATATATTTAAAATCAATTTAGAAGATGAAAGTGAAGTTAAAAGTGTCACTGAAATTGATTATGTTCTAGGAAGATATATTGACGATTATCAATTTAGAAGAGAACTACGTTGTGAGATTGTTCATGTTAAAATTAAAAAAGGTTTATCTTTTTTTGAAAGTTTAAAAGCTATTGTTTATAGCATTTTACATATTTTTGATAATTACTTAGAAAATTCTACCCGCAGAATATCTATTGCACGGTGGATTTAGACTTGTTTCTTAAAATAAATTTTGGTATAATCACATTTGTCGGAGGTAGCATATGAAAGTTTACAAGAAAAATTTACCAGATGGTATTAGAAAAATGTTCGCTTTAGAAAAAGGCGTAAAAGTTAAATATTTAAATAAAAAATACTATGACAAGAAAAAAACAAAATAAAACTTGCATGACAGGAAATATTTTGTTATAATCATCTTGTTCTTTTGGCGGGATAGCTCAGCTGGCTAGAGCGACCGGTTCATACCCGGTAGGTCGGGAGTTCAAGTCTCTCTCCCGCTACCAAAAAGATAGTAACTTGATGATTTCAAGTTTATATGAGTCATTATCCTTGGATAGTGGCTTTTTTTATAAAAGTAAGTAAGAAAGGTGAAGTTTTATGGGAAAGATAGAAGGTAAGATTCGGACTGTTATTTTTAGTAGTGAAACAGGATTTTTAGTTGCTATTTTTAAAGTAAAAAAAGCCTATGATAAATCCTTAAAGGAGTTAGAAGGTAAAAGTATTACTATAACTGGTTTGATGCTTAAAAATAATACTGAAGATACTTATCTTTTAGAAGGTAATTATATCAGACATGAAAGATATGGTATGCAGTTTTCATTTTATAATTATGAAAAGAAATTACCTGAAGGTAAAGATAGTGTAATTGATTTTTTAGCAAGTCCTTTAATTAAAGGATGCGGTATTAAAACTTCTGAACAAATAGTGGCTACTTTAGGCGAAAACGCTTTAAAACTTATTAAAGAAAATAAAGATAATTTACTTTTAGTTCCCGGGATGACACCTAAAAAATGTGAAACAATTTATTTAAGTGTTTTAGAGTATTCAGAAGTAGATGATACGATTATTAGTCTTAAAAACTTAGGTTTTTCCATGAATGAAGCCACAAAACTTATTAAACTTTATCAAGATAAAACAATGACTTTCGTAGAACAAAATCTCTATCTTTTTAAGGACTTTATTCCTTTTAATAAATTAGATAACATTTATTTAAAAAATCATGAAATAGAAGATTCTTTACGAATTAAAGAATGTTTAAAAGAAGCCATGGAAAGACAAAGTAAAGAAAGTGGGGATGTTTACTACTATTTAAGTGAAATAGAAGAAAAATTAAAAAAAGAATTTCAAATTATTTTAGATGAAGAAACATTAAAAACATATTTAGAAGCATTAAAAAAACAGCAAGATGTTTATCTTGAAAATGATAATATTTATCTAAAAAAATATTATGATATGGAAAATGATATAGCTCGTATTTTAAAAAGAATGAGTTCTAATCCTCAAAAAAATATAAAAGGTTTAAAAGAAAAGTTAACGTATTTAGAAGATACTTTAGAAGTTAAATATAATAAAAATCAAGAAACAGCTATTATGACAGCTTTACAAAATCCTGTTTCAATTATCTCAGGAGGACCAGGAACTGGTAAAACAACCATTGTTAATGCCATTACAAAACTGTTTATTGAAAGTTATAAACTTTCTCCTATAGAAATTTCTAGTCAAATAGCCCTTTTAGCGCCGACAGGACGGGCTGCTAAAAAACTTTCTTTAAGTACGCATTTACCATCTTCTACAATTCATCGTTTTTTGAAATGGAACAAAGATACCAATGATTTTCAAATAAATGAAAATAATAAAAATCATCAAAAACTTATTATTGTTGATGAAACAAGTATGATTGATGAATATTTATTTGTTTCTTTATTAAAAGGTATTCCTGAAACAAGTCAAATTGTTTTAGTTGGCGATAACTCACAACTTCCAAGTGTCGGGGCAGGGCTAATTTTAAATGATATTGTTACATCTAACCTTTTTCCTTATACTTCCTTAGATATGATTTATCGGCAAAGTGAAAACTCTTATATTCCTGTTTTAGCTAAAGAAATAAAAGATAAAAATTTAAGTGAATCTTTTTTAGAAAAGAAAGATGATTATAATTTTCTTGCTTGTGACAGTAAAAATTTAAAAGAAATGATAAGACAGATTATTTTAAAAAGTCAAAGTAAAGGATTAAAAGTAGAAGACGTGCAAATACTTGCACCCATGTATAAGGGCGAAAATGGCATTGATAATTTAAATGTTTTATTGCAAGAACTATTTAATCCTCGTAGTAAGAAAAAAAAGGAACTTAAATATTTTGATGTTATTTATAGAGAAAAAGATAAAGTTTTACAACTTGTCAATAACCCTGATTGTAATGTTTATAATGGTGATATTGGTTATATAACTTCTATTATAGAAGAAGAACTTCCTTATAAGCATTTTGAAATTGTTATTGATTTTGATGGTAATCAAGTCGTTTATAATAAAGAAGATTTACAAAGTATTAAACATGCTTACGCGATGACAATTCATAAAAGTCAAGGAAGTGAATTTCCTCATGTTATATTACCTGTTACGAAAAATTATTATAAAATGCTTTATAATAAATTAATTTATACAGGCGTATCCAGAGCCAAAAAAAGTTTAGTTATCATCGGAGAAAAAGAAGCTTTCATGATGGGTGTTTATAATGATTATGCTACCAATCGTAAAACAGGCTTAAAAGAAAAATTAGTGTATAATTTCAAAGTTTAAAACCATATTAAACTTGAGGTGAAGAAAATGAAAAATATGTTAACAGGCGTATTAATAGGTATGACGGCTGGTATGGGTGTATCTGCCTATTGTCTTTCTAATCCATCTGTTTCTAGAAAAACTAACAAAATGCTTAATAAAGCAATGGATAACGCGAATATGATGATGGATGATGTGAAAAGAAAAATGCGTTAAAGGCTCAAAAAGCCTTTTTTTCATTTTAAAAAATTTTAATGGTTCGTAAATTTTTAGACTAAAGTTCGCATTTTTGCCAACTTTTTTCTTTTTCAGATTTATTGCCGGATTTAAGTCATTAAACGGAAATAAACTTGATAAAAATTGTGAATTCAATTAATAATTATCTAAATTATTGCATGACGAAAATACGGAGGTTATTTCCGTTTTTTAAACTTATTTCCGTTTCTTTGTAGTATTTATAATAGTAGATAACAAATAAAGGCAAACTTTATTTGTTTAAATATTTTAAATAGTAATATTGTCAATGATCAAGATGAACTCACTAACGTTCGTCATTGACAATATCAAAGATTTTATTATATAAATCTTCCCCGTAAACAGCAATAAAAGCGTCTTTAGGAGTATGACCATCTAAAGATTTAATGGGAGTGTTTAATAACGTTATATTTTTTTCTTTTACGTTTGTTTTGGTAAGATTATCAATCGATTTACCCTTTGGAAAAAATTTTCTAATTTGTTTGTTGATGTTTTCTACATGTGGTTTTTGGTTAGAAACATATGGATCGCAGAAAAATAATTTACATCTTTCTTCACCGGTTATTTTAGAAAAACAAATACCTTCTATATCATTAAAGCAAGGATCTCTATCTGTTAAAATAACGGGGATTAAATCTTTAAAGGCATCTATTCCAATTGTTGTTTCTAACTTATCAAAGAATTCAACAACTTTTTTAGAATTCGGATTATTTATAATATCTAATAAGGTGAAATGTACATTAGGTAAAATAAATGATAAAATATTTTTGCTATCTGATTTGATAGTGCCCAAGAAATCTAGTTGCCATACATTACAGTTTGGGTTTTTGTGAATGTATGACAAATAGTCAAGATAAGTATGATTACTTCTATCAATTTTGTTGTTAGTGTATTCATACTTTTTATTGTGTTTTCTTTTCTTATATTTGACAGCACAAGGTAAATCAATTCTTTTCGTTTTTAAATAACCATTATTAACGTATCTGTATAAAGTAGTAACTGATTTATTAATATTATCTTTGTTTTCTATTTTTATTTGATAAATCGATTTGTTTTCATCTGTTCCCTTTTTTATAATTTCATCCAATTTATTAAATTCATCAGAGGTTAAATCAATGCCTTTTCTAGAATTCACAAGATTAGCATTTGCTTTGCTTTGAGCTACTTTTGAATCATATATAAATTTGACAAAGGGACAATCTTTATATCTGTTTTTACAATTGGTACAAACATAAGGCCAACGATTAAGTTTTGGACACTTACTTTCTGTTTGATCTGTGTAGTCGACAGGTTTTCTATTTCTTTTAACTTCTTTGGAAATAGCCCTTGGATCATAATTTATAATTTTACTTATTTCTATTAACTTTTTATTGTGTGAGATACATGAACAAATAGTCTTTCTATTATCTTCACTTAAATGTTTCCATGTTTTCATTTTTTCATTCCTCCTCATATCTACAAAGAAACTCGGATAATATTATACTATAATCATACTTAATTCCGTTTTTTTATTAACCCGGACATTCAAATAAAAATTAACGAAAATTTTAATGGTTTCAAAATTATCCTTGATTTACCTAAGTAAAACATATATAATTTTAATAGAGTAGAATACGAGGGAAGAATATGAAATTAAGATATAAGATAAGCTTGGTGGTAGTAGCTTTTTTAATCATAGCGAGTTTGTACTTAGTTCAAAGTTATGCTTTATGGTTAACAACATATGAAGGACAAGAAAACATTTTAAGTGTTGGTTGTTTTGATGTTGCCTTAGAAGAACTTTCAAAGCCAATTTCTTTAAATAATACTTATCCAATGAGTGATCAAAAAGGGTTAACCCAAACACCATATAAATTTACAATAAAAAATACTTGTAATACATCAGCAGATTATGTTATTACTTTAAACACTTTAAAGACCGCCACAATAGATAAAAGTAAGATTAAATTTGCTTTTACAACCGGAACCAATGTTCCAACCAGTGGTGTAAACTTAGGAACTTATGCTTCCGTAGCCTCTAATATAAATACCGATTTAGCTTATTTACAAACTGCTAATGTTTTAGGAAATACTTTAAATGAATCTATTATCCTTCAAAAAGGTACTTTAAAAAATGAAAATGATACTGCAACCTTTAATCTTTATTTATGGGTTGATCAAACAGCAGGAAATGAAGTACAAGGTAAGAAATTTGTAGCCAGTGTAAATGTCCTTGCTAATGCCACAACAGTAGAACCAACAGCAGCTGAAAAAATAGCAGCTTTAGCCAGTAAAGCAGATAAAACTTCAACAGATGTTTATACTGTTCCAAATAAAACAAGTGATAGTTGTACTTATACTTTAGCCTATGATGGCACAAGTGATAACAATTTAAGATATGTTGGAGCTAATCCTTGTAATTATGTAACCTTTAATGGTGAAAAGGCCGGATGGAGAATTATAGGTGTATTAAGTACTCCAGAGGGACAAAGATTAAAATTAATTCGGGCTGATTCCATAGGTAACTTGGTTTGGGATTACGACCCAGCAAGAGATTCTAAAAATGACTGGTCAACCAGCACATTACAAGTTTTTTTGAATAGTGGGGCTTATTATAACAGAACAACTGGACAGTATTATGAATCTGATGGCATAAAAGCTACAGCGATTACGTTAGATTTTACAAGTAATGGCTTAACCGAAACTGCCAAAAATCAAATAGATACAATAACATGGAAATTAGGCGGTGAATCAGACACTAATGATAATGATTTAACATCCTATTGGTATACTTGGGAAAGAGGTACAAAAGTATATGCTGGAAATTCAACAGAGTGGCATGGTAAGGTTGGTTTAATGTATCCAAGTGACTATGGCTTTGCAACCAGTGGTAGTACTAGTACGAATAGAGCCAGTTGTTTAGCCACAGCGTTATACAGCTGGGATGGTGCAAGTGATTGTTACAATAATGATTGGCTTTTTTATACTTATAAAGAATTTGATCGCTATTATGGTAGAAGTCAATGGACATTGGGTACAACTTCGTCTAATTCCAATATGCCATACTATATCGAATCTACTGGTCGTGTTACTTTAAATTATCAAAATGCATTCTTTGCAAATGCAATTAGGCCATCGATTTATCTAGTATCTTCTACAAAGATTTTAAGTGGTGATGGTACTCTTGAAAGTCCATACGAAATTGGATAGTGTGAATGATAGAGACTCTCCATATTTTAGTAGGAAAATGAATATTTAATTGAACAATATAAAAAGCGAGATTTTCTTCCCGCTTTTTTAAATGTGTTTTGTAATCTTTAAATTGCTAAAAAAAGGAATTCAAAATACTTAAGAATTGTAACCTATAAATAATTGAATTGAAATAAGTAATTTAAAATATCTCTTTTATTTGATGATTAGATTGTTTTATGTTATTTTTATTTATGAAAGATGGTGCTATGAATGAATTTTAACTTAGATGATTTAGGAATGTTATTAGAAGATTTTGATAGTGATGAGTTTAAAGATAAGGCTACAAAAGAATTTTTGACAGTAAAAAAGCCTGAAGGAACTTTTAAGGATATGTTTGATTGTTTAACAAAAGATAATCAAAAAGATTTATTTAGTAATTATTGTTTAAGAGGTAATAATAAAACTGTTAAAAGTTTAACAGATAAAGTTTTAGAAAAGGCTCATGAGTGTTTTCTAGAAATGAGTTCTACTCAATTATATATATTTAATGAAATAGAGGAAAAAGGTTATTCTGATAAATTAGAGTTAGATATTTTAAATCAAGGTATTATATTTGTTTATGAAGAAAATGGTTTAAAAGTAACTGCCCCTACGGAGATTATAAAACTGTTTAAAAAAGATGTTTCTTTAAAGAAGAAAAAAGAGATTGAAAAAAATAGTATAGAAGAGATTATTACTTTATTAAGTTTAGTTTATGGTTTTCTTTCTTTAGATATTTTAAAATATTATTTAGATGATTTTTATTGTATTAAAATATCTGAAAAGAATCTTATTAAATTTATAAAAGAACATTATGGAAAAGAATATTTGTTAGAATATAACAATAAAAACTATTATAATGATTCTTCTTTAGAAAGACCTGATGATTTATCTTTTTTAAAAGATTTAAATCCTGTTATTTTAACTTTAGGTAAATTAGAAAGTTATTATATAAAATGGATAAACTTTTTTTCTTCTCTTAGTATGGTATCACCTAAAATAGGGGAAGTAGTAACAATGTCTTTAATGTTTAAATTATTACTTAAACCTAATTCTATAAATACATTAACTGATGATTTAACTAAAGAGTTTAAGTTAACGAAAAAGGAAAACAAAAAATTAGTTGAAGTATTAAACTTATTTTATAAAGATTTAAGATATTTTTCTTTAGGTGGTAGAACGGAAGATGAAGCCTTTGCTTTAAATTTTGTTTTAAAAGAAAAGCCTATTAAAGATACTTTAGATTCTTATTTACAAGATTTACCTAAAGATGCTTATGAAAAGTTATTATATTTGAATGGTGTTAAAGATTTAAATAAATTAAAAGATAAACTTGAAGATTCTTTTAAAGAAGCTATTTATGAATATTTTTATAATTATTCTGATGTTTTAATTGTTTTAAATAAAAAAGATAAAAAGTATAAAAGTGATATTAATTTACAATTACTTTTAAATGGTTATCTTTATCTTTATGAAAAAGATAAAGAATTATATATAGGTATTCCAAAAGAAATTGAAAATATTATGAAAAAAATTGAACCAGATGATATGAGATGGCGAAAATTAAAAAGTTTTGATATTTTAGATGATAATGATTGGTTACCTTTTAATTAGTTGTTTAGATGGACTTTTAATAAGTTCATTTTTTTTGGATGTCATTATGATATTTATATGGTACAATATTATTACAGTTTTGGATTTATATCTTGTCAATAAATAAGAATATATGATATGATGTTTTCGGCTTAAAAACGTGTATGTAGTAAGGTGTGGTAGAATGAATAATCAAGCAGATATAATAGATTTAAATGGAAATAAAACACTAACTTCTTCTTTAAGTAGAACAATGTATTTTTTTATTAAAAGATTATTTGATATTTTAATGGCTATTATAGGAATTATTGCTATGATACCAATCGCACTAATTGTTAAAGTTTCTTATATGTTAACAGGTGATTTTGACAGTATTTTTTATAAACAAAAAAGAATAGGTAAAAATGGTGAAGAGTTTGATTTTTATAAATTTAGAAGTATGATTCCTAATGCTGATAAAGTATTAAAAGAATTGTTAAAAAATGATAAAAAATTGGCAAGAGAATATAAAATAAATAAAAAATTAGAACATGATCCAAGAGTCACTAAAATGGGAAATATCCTTAGAAAAACCTCTCTCGATGAACTGCCTCAGGTTTTGAATATTATAAAAAACGATATGTCGGTTATTGGAAACCGCCCATATTTACCAAGAGAAAAAGAAGATATGGGAATTTATTACAATGATATTGTTAAAACAAAACCAGGTCTTACAGGGTTGTGGCAAGTCAGTGGGAGAAGCAATACAACGTTTGAAGAACGTTTGAAAATTGAACAAGAATACTCTAATGGTTATGGATTTAGATTGGATGTAAAGATATTTTTTAAAACTTTTGGGGCTGTATTTAAACATAAGGGGGCTATATAGTGAAAAAGCAAGAACCTATTAGAGTTGCTCAGATTATTGGTAAGTGGCTTGGCGGTGGAGTAGAATCTGTTGTTATGAATTATTATAGACATATTGATAGAAGTAAAATACAATTTGATTTTATATGTGATGAAGATTCTACAAATATTCCTTATGAAGAGATAGAAAAATTAGGTGGTAAAGTTATACTAATACCACCTTATCAAAAAATATTTAAATATCATAAAGAGTTAAAGAAAATTTTAAAAGAAGGAAATTATAAAATAGTTCATTCTCATATTAACACGTTATCAGTTTTTAGTTTATTTGCAGCAAAGTGTGCTGGAGTTCCAGTAAGAATAGCTCATAGTCATAGTACAACTAACAAACAAGAGAAAAAGAAAAATTTGGTGAAACAAGTATTAAGACCATTTAGCAAAGTATTTGCAACAGATTATATGGCATGTACTGAACATGCTGGTAGATGGTTATTTGGTAATAAAGAATATGACAATGGTAATGTTTATCTTTTAAACAATGCTATTGATTTAGATAAATTTAAGTATGATGAAAAATTAAGAAAAGAAAAAAGAAAAGAATTAAATATTAAAGAAGATACATTAGTTATTGGTCATGTTGGAAGATTTGTTGAGCAGAAAAATCATAGATTTTTAATTGATATATTTAATGAGGTACATAAGAAAAATAAAAATTCTATTTTATTATTAATAGGTCAAGGTCCTTTAATGGAAGAAATGAAAGAAAAAGTTGATTCACTTGGTATATCAGACTCAGTAAAATTTTTAGGCCAAAGAGAAGATGTTTCTGAATTGTATAATGCAATGGATTTATTTTTATTTCCATCTTTATATGAGGGCTTAGGTATGGTATTAATTGAAGCACAAGCAAATGGATTACCATGTATAGCTTCAACAGAAGTACCTAAAATTGCTGATATATCTAATAATGTTCAATTTTATAATTTGAATGATTCAATCGATATATGGTTGAAAAATTATGACATCAAAAGATTTAAATTTATACGAAAAAATTGTATCTACGATATAAAAAAAGAGGCTGAAAAACTAGAAAATATATATTATAAAGAGAAGAGGAGTAATATGAAATTATTATTTATTCAAGGTGGATCAAGGGTTAGCGTAAGTAACAATGGTTCGTTTTATGTTGATGGTAATTTTAATAATAATATCTGGCTTAGATATAGCGGTTATGCAAATGATAAAGTGAATGTTATATTAAGAAAAAATTCAGGGATGTATGAAGAAAAAAAATTAATGAATAAATTAAACAAAATTGATACAAATATTGTGAATTTAAAATTGGTAGATGATATATACAAACCGAAAAGAAATTTTTTTAATATAAAAAAAAGGTTAGAAATAAGAAAATTAATAAAACAGGAAATTGTAACAGCTGATAGAGTTATTATAAGATCAATAGGAAATTTTTATACTAATACTGCCTTAAAATACTGCAAAAAATATAAAAAGAAATATTTAATCGAATTTACAGGATTTGCATTTGAAGGGTTGTGGTACCATAGTTTTTTAGGGAAAATATTTGCTATTCCTAGGGAATTAAAATTAAAAAATGCCGCTAAAAATGCCCCATATGCAGTTTATGTGACAGAAAAATCTTTACAAAAAAGATATCCTTGTAGAGGCAATAGTTTGGGGTGTTCAGATGTTGAATTGATTGATATGAATTTAAGCGTTTTGGAAGAAAAATTAAAAAGAATTGATAAAAATGATGGAATTTATAAAATGGGAACTGCAGCTTTTTTAAATGTAAAATGGAAAGGCATTCAGGATGTTCTCAAAGCCTTATATTTGTTAAAGAAAAAAGGCATAACAAATTTTAGATATGAATTAATAGGCGCAGGTTCACCAGAATATTTAAATAAACTTATAAATAAATATGATTTAGGCAATCAAGTGAAAATATTAGGAACAAAAAAACATGAAGAAGTTTTTGAATGGCTTAGACAATTGGATATTTATATTCAACCGAGTTATCAAGAAGGTTTATGTAGGGCAATTGTAGAGGCGATGAGTCAAGCTTGTCCTTGCGTTGTTTCAAATGCTGGTGGTAATGTTGAGTTGATTGATGAAAAGTTTATTTTTCAAAAGGGCAATGTTAATAGCCTTTTAAAAATTCTTTCAGATATAAATAAAGAAGCACTTAAAAATCAGGCTACAAAAAATTATGAACACGCAAAAAATTATAAAAAGGAATTATTAGATGACAAAAGAATGAATTTTTACAAAAAATTCATGGATGAGTGAGGAAATGTTATGAGTAAAGTAAAATTATCAATTATAATTCCAATATATAATACTGAAAAATATTTGTGCGATTGTATTGATTCCATTATTGCAAGTAAAAGAAAAAATATTGAAATAATAATTATTAATGATGGTTCTACAGATAATTCTTTTGAAATAATAAAAAAATATCAAAAAAGAGACAGCCGTATAATTGTTATTGATAAAAAAAATAGTGGAGTATCGGATACAAGAAATTATGGAATTAAAATAGCAAAAGGCGAGTATATTATGTTCGTTGATTCTGATGACTATTTATCGAGGGATTGGGATAGAATCGTTGATTATTTAAACGATGACGATATATATTATTGTACTACATTGATAGATTCAAAGACTGATAAAAATGAATTAATTAACTATATTATCGGAAATAATGCTGAAAAAATTGTGATGGCTGGACCATATTCCAAAATGTTTAAAAGAAAATTTTTGATTGAGAAAAAAATTTTCTTTGAGGCAAATATATCCAACGGAGAGGATATGTTATTTAATATTTATGCATTAATTAATTGTACAAAATATTCTATAATTAATATATCAATTTATTATTATAGAATGTTTATTGGACAATGTAAAAATAAAAACATTACTAGACTAATAGAGTCAACTAAAATTTTAACTGAAAAAATTGAGGAAGTTTTTGCTGATAATGCTAGTATAATAGAATATTTTCAAATAAGAGGCTTAAAAGTAATTATAAATAGAATTTCAAACAATTTTAATTATTTTGAAAGTAGAACTAAAATGGAGTTTTTATTAAATTATCCATTTAATGAATATGTAAATAATGGAATAAAATGTAAAAATTTAAAAAATAAATTTTTTTGTAAGTTATGTAAAAAAAAGCGTTATCTTTTAATATATTTGGCATTTAAAATAAAGAAAAAAAGCAGAAAGGAATGTGTGGTAAATCTTTTATGATAAAAGATAATAAAATAAAATTAGATAGTTTTTTGTATTACGTTGCGTGGATAATTGGATTATTTAGATTAATTAACCCTAAAATATACAGAGCAATACCTAACGCAGAAATATTTACACTTATACAAATTATTTTACTTTTTATTTGTATTTTGTTAAAAAAATATAATAAAATACAATTTATTAAATTTTTAATTATAGGATGCTTATTAGTAATTTCAACTGTTGTATCCAAGAATTATGAAGCCTTATTGATATTTATGCTTGTCATTGCGTTTAGAAATGAAGATTTTGATAATATTGTTAGATTTGATATTAAGGCTAAAATATTGCTTTTAATACTTAATATTTTGTTAATAAAGTTCGGAATAATTGATAATCAAACTTTTTTTAAAAACGGCTTTTCTAGATATACATTAGGTTTTTATAGTCCAAATACTTTTCCCTCTTTTTTAAGTTCAGTAATAATAGAAATAGTTTATCTTTTAAAAAGGTATAAAATAACTCATTTTGTACTTATTTTGCTAATAATTTACATTATAGATATATATTTTTGTTCAAGAACATGTGAAATAATATTATTAATGTTTTCCATATTAATGTTTTTAACCAAAAACAAGAATATTGGTAAACTTATATGTAACAGATTTACAAAATATTTACCATTTGTTTTAACAATTTTAAGTTTTATTTCAGTTCACTTATTTGAAAAGAATAATCCTCTATTTATAAAAATAAATGATATTTTAACTACCAGACTTTATTGTGCAAGCCAATATTTGCAAATATATGATATAAAATTTTTTGGAAATAATATCATAAAATATGATAATTATATAGGCTATGCACAAACAATAGATATTTCATATATAAATTTTTTACTGCAAAATGGTATAGTCTCTTATTTAATTATTTTCTTTATGATATTTAAATTGTTAGATGATTTAATTAAAAAGAAAAAAATTGAACTTTTAATAATTTTTGTAACCTTTTTATTAATGGGATTAACTGAAAAAAATGCTTTGTATGTTTCGTCAAATATTTTTTTGCTTTTATGTGCAACTATATTTGAAAAAAAAGAGGTGAATGAAGATGTCTAGAAGTAAAAAAAGTGCAAAAAATTTTGCATATGCTTTAGTTGGTCAATCGGTTGGTTTGATAATTAGCTTTATATCACGAATTGTTTTTATAAAAATATTAGGATCGGAATACCTTGGGTTAAATGGACTGTTTTCTAATATTTTAACAGTTTTATCTCTAGCTGAATTAGGAATTGGAGAAGCCATTACATTTAGTTTATATAAACCATTAGCAGAAGATAATAAGTTAAATTGTGCTATGTTAATGCAGTTTTATAAAAAAACATATATAATTATCGGCTTAATAATTTTAATTGTAGGAGTTTCTATTACACCATTGCTACCATTTTTAATAAAGGATATGCCAAATATAGAGCATATTAATATTATATATATTTTGTTTGTAATAAATACTTCTGTTTCATATTTTTTTTCATATAAAAGGAACCTTATAATAGCTGATCAAAATAGATACATAGCAACTTTCTATCGTTATTTATTTTATTTTATGCTTAATATGGTACAAATTATATTTTTATTAATAAATCACAACTATTTTTTGTTTTTGATTTTGCAAATTATTTTTACTATAATAGAAAATTTATGTATATCTATTAAGGCAGATAAGATGTATCCTTATTTAAAAAGTAAAAATAAAATGAAATTAGATAATAAAAGTAAAATGGAAATAGTAAAGAATACTAAAGCAATGATAATGCATAGAATTGGCAGTGTAGTGGTAAACTCAACTGATAATCTATTACTTTCTGCTTTAGTAGGATTATCAGTTGTAGGTATTTATTCTAATTATTATTTGATTATTAATGCACTTAATTTAGTATTTGGCCAACTTTTTAATTCTCTAACAGCTAGTGTAGGTAATTTAATTGCTAGTGAAAGTAGGGATAAACAGTATGATGTTTTCCAAAAAATAAATTTTTTAAACTTCTGGATTTATTCTTTTTCATCAATATGTTTATTGTGTTTATTTAATGATTTTATAGAAATTTGGGTCGGCAAAGAATATGTTTTTTCATACAATATAGTTATTATAATTATTATTAATTTTTATGTGAATGGGATGAGAAAAACAATTTTGATGTTTAAAGATGCAGCTGGACTATTTTATCAAGATAGATGGAAATCGGTTATAGAGGCTACAATAAATTTAGTTGTTTCTATATTACTTGCCATGAATTATGGTGCTATTGGAATATTTATAGGTACATTAATCAGTTCTATAACCACCTGTTTGTGGGTTGAACCATTTGTTTTATATAAATATTGTTTTGGCAAAAATATCAAAAATTATTTTAAGGAATATGCAAAAAGATTAATGATAACATTATGTTTATCTTTTACAATGTATATTATGTGTAGTCTTATTCATTTTAATATTTATATATCTTTAATTTTAAAATTGCTATTGTGTGTATTAATTGTTAACTCAGTTTATTGGGTTCTTTATCATAATTCTAGTGAATATAAATATGTAAAATCTAAAATTTTTGATAAAATTTTAAAAAAGGGTTATCATGCTAAATAAATATGCTTAGTAAAATTGATAATTCTAAAAAAAATATTAAAGTTACACAAATAAAGAAAACTTTTGAATTTTACAAAATTAGAAAATTAATTTTACTGCAGCACCCCTTATTTGACCACAAATTTACGTGCATCCAAATATCTAAATGAATATGACATAGTAAATAAATAATAAAATTTATAAAAATAAAAGATGAAATTGCGTAGTAAATTTTAAACTGATTACAATACTATCCTTATTAAGTGTTTTAATAATGTATAAATCAGTCTAAAACTTGTTTGTTGTTGATAATTAAAAAAGCCTTTTATTAACTTCAAAGGTTGAATCATTTGCAATTGTTGCATTGTGGTCAATTTTGCCGACATCAACATAAAGCATAAAAACATTTTGCAATAAAATATTTAGATTACGAATGTAGTTTCACGGTTATTTTAAATATTTTATATCTAAAAATGTAAAATTTGAGAGAATTTCAAAAGGAGGAATATGATAATATATTAGTCAGCATTAAATGTAAATATCTCTCTTTGCAATTGGCTGTATATATATCATACAAGAAAATATTATGAATATAATTAAAGATTTAAAAAATCAAACTATGACAAAGGAGAAAAAAGAGCAAGCAAAAAATGATTATTTTGCATTTTACATTGGAAGACCAATTTCATATGTGCTAACGGTTCCTTTCTTAAAATTAAAAGTTAAACCTAATACGGTTTCTTTTATATCTATTATTCCAACAATTATTGGATTAATGTTATTGGGATTTGGAAAAACTTTACTTCTTAAATTAATTGGATGGAGCTGTTTCTTTTTATGGAATTTATTGGATGGTGTTGATGGTAATATAGCACGATACACAAAGCAGTTCTCTAAAACTGGTCCGTTATGGGATGCCACAAGCGGTTATTTTGCTATGATTTTTACATTTTTATCAATGGGAATTGGTTGTTATTATGGCAACTTTACTGTTTTAGATATTGATCAAGCTTTAATGATTGCACTAGGTGGTATCTCTGCGTGTTTCGTTATTTTTCCAAGACTAATTATGCATAAAAGAATGACAAGTATTCCGGAAGATGAAAATTCGTTAGAATTTAAAGATAAGTCAAAATATAATTTTGTGAAGATTATAGGCTTAAATTTAATATCTGTTTCTGGACTCGTACAAGTATTTATGTTTATATCAATAGTGTTAAAAGTGATGGATGTTTTTACAATCATTTATTTTATATTAAATACGTTAATATGTTTTATATCTATATCAAAATTATTGAAGGAACCTAAATAAAAGAAGGATAATAACTAATAAGAAGAGAAACATTCTTTCATAGTAAACACCTGAAGGGATTACAGGAGGAATCAGAATAGAATCTTGTTATTACATTTCGAGAAATATAATAACACAAGGGTATAAATAATCCACAGTTTTTATTATTTTTACTTATAAAAATAAATATATAAGAAAGAATAGCTTTTGTAAGCAAAATGTCAATGATAAATCACTTACAAAAAACTATTATACGAGGAGGAAAAATATTGTGAAAAATATAGCTTTAATAATAGCCGGCGGTTCTGGAAAAAGAATGGGTTTAGATGTTCCTAAACAATTTATTAATGTAAAAGGAAAGCCTGTTATTATTTATACTTTGGAAGCATTTGAAAAATTACCACAAATTGATGCAATCGAAATTGTTTGTATTAAAGGTTGGGAAGATACTTTAAGAGATTATATTGAAAAATATAATATAAGTAAGGTGAAGTGGATTGTTGAAGGCGGAAATACAGGTCAGGAATCAATTAGAAATGGAATTTTTAATTTGAAGGACAAAATTGAAAATGATGATAATATTATCATTCATGATGCAGTAAGACCAATGCTTGATGAAGAAATAATTTTAGATGTAATAGCCAAATGCAATATATATGGAAATGGTATTTCTTCTATGCCATATAATGAGCAAATTTTCATAAAAGATGATGACATATCTACCTCACAATTCATTCCAAGAGAAACATTAAGAAGAATGGTTACACCTCAAGCGTATAAATTTAATTTGATATATAGTGCGTATAAAGAGGCTTTTGAGAAGAATATAGGTATAAGTGAATCGTCATATGCTAATACCATGATGGTACAATTAGGACATAGATTATATTTTGCAGCTGGAAGTGATAAAAATATAAAACTAACAACGCAAGATAATTTACAAATATTTAAGGCTATGCTTGAAATAGATGATTATATTATTAATAATTAAAGTTTGGAGGAAAAAATGAATTTGTATAATAATAAATTATATATGAAAGATGTCTCTATGGTTGCAAACGATAAAAATCTTTCATTTGAATATTTAAAAAATTCAAAAATACTTATAACAGGTGCAACGGGATTGATATGTTCTTTTTTGATAGATGTATTAATATACAGAAATGAAAAATTTAATGATAATATTAGTATTTATATGTTGTGCAGAAATAAAGAAAGATTAATAAATAGATTCAAAAATAACACCATAGAAGACTATTCGTTATCAACTAATGAAGGGAAGCTTTTTTATATTTTGCAAGATGTATGTAAACCATTAAATGTAAATATTGATTTTGATTATATTATTCACGGGGCAAGTAATACACATCCTAAATTATATTCTACTAATCCAGTTGACACAATTACAACGAATGTTATAGGATTATACAATTTATTAAATTATTCAATAAATCATCCGGTTAAAAGAATATTTATGATGTCTTCGGTGGAAATATATGGTGAAAATAGAGGAGATACAGAAGCTTTTCAAGAAGATTACCTAGGCTATATAAATTGTAATACATTAAGAGCAGGTTATCCAGAAAGTAAAAGGCTATGTGAATCATTGTGTCAGGCATATATTTCACAATATAATCAAAATATTGTAATTGGCAGATTAAGTCGTGTATATGGGCCAACACTTTTAAAAGAGGATACAAAGGCTCTATCACAGTTTATAAGAAATGCTGTAAATAATGAGGATATTGTTTTAAAAAGCGATGGTAATCAATTCTATTCATATATATATGTAGTTGATGCAGTGTCAGCAATTTTAAAAATTTTATTTGATGGAAAAACTGGAGAAGCATATAATATTGGAGATATTAAATCGAATATTAAATTGAGGGATTTAGCAGCAATTCTGGCTAATTATAGTGGAAAAAAAGTTGTTTTTGAATTGCCTGATGAAATTGAAAAGAGAGGATATTCTACTGCAACAAAGGCAATTTTGAATACAAACAAACTAAAAAATTTAGGTTGGGAACCTTATTATTCTATTGAAGAAGGCTTAAAAAATACTGTCTCGATTATAAAAAATGATGCGAGGTAATATTGGGTGCTATGTTTTACTCATAAATTTAATTGAAAATAAATATAGAATTTAATAATATATTGTGTGATAAGAAGAATTAGAAATAATTTAGAGATTATTATTTTTATTCCAAGATAAAATATAAAAAAATAAGAAGGTTTATACCATTTCATTAAAATTGATAACTGTCATGTAGTTGTGTGAGAATACAGGATAATGTAATGTGAATCAATAGAAGAGGATTAGAAATAGTCTTCTTTTATTATACTTTAAGAGGATTACAAGAACTTTTGGTAAGCGTAGTTGTATTAATGTTAACTAAACTTTTAATAAAAAATCTGATGTGTTTTTGGCTTAAGTAATGTATAATTTAAATAGAAGAAGGAAGTGTCTTATGATGGGTATATTAGATAATATATTTAAGCCTTTTAAAGATACTGTCTTTTTAAAAGAAGATAGTAATTTAGAAAAGCAATTAAATGAGTTAAAAGAATTACAAAAGAGTAATAATAGTTTATCTTTGGCTAAAGATATCAAACTTTTAGAGTGGGGTATTAAGGGTGAAGAGGCGATTGCTTATGAGTTAAAATGTGCTAATTTAGGATTATATGTTTTAAGAGATATTACGCTTTCTTATGAAGATTTAAAAGCTCAAATAGATTTTGTGGTTGTTTCTAAAGGTTTTACATATCTCATTGAATGTAAAAATTTAATAGGTAATATATATGTTGATAATAAAGGAGAGTTTCAACGAGAATATGACCTAGGGGGAAAAAAGATAAGGGAAGCTATTTATTCTCCTTATACGCAGGCTATGAGACATAAAGATATTTTAAAGAAAAGATGGTTATCTAAAAATAGTTCTTTATTAACGAGTTTATATGAAAAAAATTTTGATAATTTATGGTTTAAGCCTTTAGTTGTTTTAGCTAACTCAAAGTCTATTTTGGATATTAAAAGGGCTCCTTTAGAGATAAGAAAAAATACTATTAGAATAGACCAGTTAATTAATTATATAAAAAATGATCTTTCACATTATGATAAAGATTTATTAACAAATGCTAATAATATGTTAAAGATTGCTAATAATTTTTTAGAAAATAATACGAATGATTATTGTAGTTTAGCTAATAAATATAATCAAAGTATTTTAAATAAGTTAAAAGACTTTCGTAAAGAAAAAGCTAAAAAAATGAATGTTCCTGCTTATTATATCTTTAACGATGAAGAACTTGATAAAATAATTACTTTAAAACCAGTTACTATTGAAAAATTAAGGGAAATATTACCACCAATTAAAGTTAAAATTCATGGGAATGATATTATTAAGATTATTAAAGAATTTTCTTAGTTTAAATTCAAAAATCATAAATGTTTTTATGATGAAACAGTATTAGATTTAATGGCAACCCAAGAAAAAAGACATATGGGATCAATATTCGAGGTAAATGAGAATAATATACTTTCTGTTATTACTACCTATTTGTTTAAATGACAATGAGTATCGATATGGCTTTTTGCTTAATAGAGATAAAATTACTGAAGAATGGCTTTACGAAAAAAAATATCTTTCTGGTCAATTCGGGGCCAAAGAGATATTGATTTATGTTTAGAGGACAATTAAGAAATAATAAGGCACCAGTACAAGTGTTGTATTGATGTTTTTTGCTTGAAAGAAGGAAAATTAGTGACATATTGTATTGGGGATTATTTAATTATTATTAATCTTTTAACATTTTTACTTTTTGGATTAGACAAAAGAAGGGCTAAGAAACATAAATGGAGAATAGAAGAGAAAACGTTATTCCTTTTTTGCTTTTTAGGTGGTTCTTTAGGTGGTTTAATAGGTATGTATACTTTTAGACATAAAACTTTAAAGAAAAGTTTTACTGTGGGTATACCCGTTATTTTAATTATACAGTTATTACTTATTATATATCTTAAATTTAAATAAAATGTTGCATTTTTAAACAAAATAATACATTATTTAAACTATGGTGAGGATATGAAAGAAGAAAATGTTGCAAAAATATTAAAAAAGATAAGAAAAAGTAAAAATTTAATACAGGATGAAGTAGCTAGTAAACTTAGTCTTGGCCGAAATGCGATTGTAAGAATTGAATCAGGTAAAAGAAAAGTTAGTGCGAGTGAACTCGGTCAATTTGAAAAATTATATAATATTGATTTAGAAGATTATATTAGTTCTTCTAAAAAGCAAGAAATTAAAGGTATTATTTTAGCAGGTGGCACCGGTACAAGGCTTTATCCGATAACAGAGGCTACTAGTAAACAGTTAGTGCCAGTTTATGATAAACCTATGATTTTTTATCCGTTAAGTGTTTTAATGGAAGCTAATATCAAAGATATTCTAATTATTACTACTAAAGAAGACCAAGAAAACTTTAAAAGACTTTTAGGAAATGGTACCCAGTTTGGTATTAATTTATCTTATATGGTGCAACCTAAACCAAACGGGCTTGCGGAAGCCTTTATTTTAGGGGAAGAATTTATTGGTGATTCTCCGTGTGCTATGATTTTAGGAGATAACATTTATTTTGGTAATGGTTTAGAAAAAGAACTTTCTAAAGCTATTAATAACGCTATATTAGGTGATGCCACTATCTTTGGTTATAAAGTAAAAGACCCAGAAAGATTTGGCATTATGGAAATAGATGAATATAACAATGTTTTATCCGTTGAAGAAAAACCATTACATCCTAAAAGTGACTATGCAATTACAGGATTATATTTTTATCCTAAAGGGGTTTCTTCTTTAGCTAAGATGGTTAGTCCAAGTAAAAGAGGAGAACTGGAAATAACGAGTTTAAATGAATTATATTTAAAACAAAATAAATTGAAACCTAGATTACTAGGGGATGGCTATACTTGATTTGACACGGGTACTTTTGAAATAGGGCTACCGCAATCCCACTGGCTTTAGACGGTGGGTTAAGGTAGCCGGAAGCGGAGGTTTGTGCTAT
>CAKOHH010000007.1 GCA_934085675.1 uncultured Bacilli bacterium
GAATAATTTGTTTGGTAAGGGAGAAATTATTTAAAAACTTCCATAATTTTTATCTTGACATATTACCAGATGTCTTTTTTTTAAACAAAAATGATTTTACTATAATCATGTATAAAAATCAAGACTTTCCCCATAATAAATACGTGATGATTATGAAAAAGAAAGATCTTTTAGAATTACTTTTAAACGCTACTTGTACCTTCACTTGTACAAACTATTTAAAAAATATTCTTTTAAAAGAAAATTTTAAAGAAGTTAAAGAAACAGAAATTTGGCACTTAAAAGAAGGAAAATATTTTGTGACACGAAATGATGCCAGCCTAATTGCTTTTACAATTCCTAAAAAAAGCACTCATTTTCAAATAATAACAACCCATAATGATACTCCTAGTCTTCTTTTAAAACCAAAAGGAGAAAACATTAGTGAAAACTATTTAAGTGTCAACATCATGCCTTATGGAGGACTTTTAAACTATGGTTGGCTTGATCACCCTTTATCATTAGCCGGAAGAGTTTATATTAAAAAAAATAACAAAATAAAGAAAAAAATTATCGATTTAAATGAAACAGTAGCGGTAGTACCAAGTGTTGCGATTCACTTAAATGATAAAGCCAATTCTAATCTGGACCTTAACATGCAAACAGATTTACAACCCATCTTAGGTATTTCTGAAAAAGTTCTAGATTTCGAAAAGTTTTTAAAAGAAAAATTAAATTTATCTCAAGAAGAAAAACTAATTGATTATGACTTATTTTTATATAATAATGAAAAACCTTCTTTTTTAGGAATGAATGATGAACTTCTTCTTTCACCAAGAATTGACAATATTACTAGTGTATCAGCCTCTTTTTATGCTTTTTTAAATGCTACTTCTTTAGAACACATTAATCTTTTTTGTACCTTTAATCATGAAGAAATAGGTAGTCTTACTAAAGAAGGAGCTGAAAGTGATTTTTTAATTGATACTTTAAAAAGAATTTGTGCATCTCTTAATATGGACATCGCCAGTTCTTTAGCAAAAAGTTTTATTATTAGTTCAGATAATACTCACGCGGTTCACCCAAACCATACAGAATACAAAGATAAAACAGGCAATGTTTATCTTAATAAAGGCTTTGCCATCATAAAAGAAGTAAGTTCAACAACCGATGCCAGTTTCTCTTCTCTTTTAAAAAATTTATGTGAAAAAAAGAAAATAGCGTATCAAAATGCTACTTTAAAAAATGATTTGACTGGTGGTTCTACTTTAAGCAGTTTAAGTCTTAGACAAGTAAGTGTGAATTCTATTGATGTCGGTATCGGAGAACTTGCTATGCATTCTTCTTTAGAAGTGTGTTCTTTTAAAGATTATGAAACCCTATATAAAATGATGAAATGTTTTTACAATACTTCTTTTAAAGAAATTGTTTAATCACTAAAAAAGACCATTAGAATTTATTTTCTAATAGTCTTTTTTATTTATTCTCATCCAATTATTATTGAACAGAATCTTTTAATTTTTTACCAGCTTTAAATGTAACAGCATTTTTAGCAGGAATTTGGATTTTTTCTTTTGTTGATGGATTGATTCCTTCTCTTGCTTCACGAGTTTTTACAGAGAATTTACCAAAACCTACAAAAGTTACTTCTTTTGATTCAATAAGTCCTTTTTCAATTCCTTTTAAAATAGAATCTAATACACGACCAGCTTCTGCTTTACTAATTTGTGTATCTTCTGCTACATAATCGATTAAATCTTGTCTTGACATAATAATTGTCCATCCTTTCAAATTCTAATAAGGGCTTACCCTTACATATTAAAATTATCAAACTTTGCCCTTAAAATCAAGAAAAAATGCCATTTTTAGGCATTTTTTTCATTATATAACAAAGGCAATTAAATTACTTGACCCTTTATTTACAATTTTTGTCACTGTTTGACTTAACTTATAACGAGTATTTTCTGGCATAATAGAGAGTTTGGCTTGAATTCCTTCTTTAACAATCACATCTAAACTACGTCCAAAAATCTCACTTTTCCAAATACTAGATGGATCTGTTTGATAATCTTTCATTAAGTAGTTAATAAGTTCTTTACTTTGTAATTCTGAACCAATAATCGGTTCAAAAGTACTTTCTACATCTACTTTCATCATGTGAATAGAACTTGCAACGGCATGAAGTTTTACCCCATAACGATTACCTTGTTTAATAATCTCTGGTGTTTGTAATTTCATATCATTAAGAGTCGGATAAACAATACCATAACCAGTTGTTTTTGTTTGTTTTAAAGCATCTTTAATCGCATCTAATTCTTCTTTACCTTCGGCATAAGTAGTAAATACTTTTAATAGACCGGCTTTAGAAGTGGCTGCATCCCCAACTAAACTTTTTAAAACACTTTGGTATAAACTATCATCACTTTCTAAACGGATACTAACAATACCATTAGAAGTATCAAGGTTACTAATGTATGCTTTTGAAATATATTCTGAAGATGCAAAGTGAGATAAAATGTCTTCTACATCACGAACTTTATTAATACCAACAACACTTTCTCTTATCTTATCTAAATAATGCTTTTTAATATCATGCGTATTTGGTAAAACATTAACCCATTTAGGAATATCTACCGCGATATCTAAGACTGGAAACTCATATAAGGCTTCTTTTAAAATATTTAAGATTTCTGGTTCTTCCATATTTTCGACATTGATTGGTAAAACTGGTACATTATAGGTAGATTGTAAGTTATCTTTAATACTTCTTGTTTCAGGATTATCTGGATGAGTTGTATTTAAAACGATAATAAAAGGTTTGCCAATACTTATAAGTTCGCCTATTACTTTTTCTTCGGCATCTAAATAATCTTCTCTTTTTAATTCTCCAAAAGAACCATCTGTAGTAACCACAATGCCAATGGTCGAATGATCTTTGATTACTTTCTCAGTACCTATTTCTGCTGCTTCAACAAAAGGTACAGATTCGGAAAACCAAGGTGTTTTTATCATTCTTGGATTGCCATCTTCGTCTGTATAACCTAATGCATTAGGAATAACAAAACCAACACAATCAACTAATTTGACTGAGGCTTCAAAATCATCAATTTTTAATTTAGCACCACTAGAAGGTACAAACTTTGGCTCAGTCGTCATTATAGTTTTACCTTTAGCACTTTGAGGAATCTCATCTAAACATTTTTTCTTTTCGTATTCATCTGTAATATTAGGTACAACCAAGTTTTCAATAACTCTTTTAATAAATGTACTTTTGCCGGTTCTTACAGCGCCTACGACACCTAAGTAAATCTCACCATTTCCCCGTTTGGCAATTGACTCAAGTAATTCTTTCTTATTCATATCATCACCTAAAACACTATATGAAGGAAATTTGCGTTTAGACCAATATTTAAATTTTATTTTAGATAAAAATTATACATTTATGGTGATGTTTTCATATTCTTTGCATTTAGACTCTAAAAGTTTAAAATTGCAACATCTTTCTTTAACATTTAGTGGTAAAAAACCATTGTCAAACTGTTTCCAAAATAGTTTAACTTTAGAAAATAATTTATTTTTATGATTATTTAAAAAAGTTGTTTGATTTTCAATTAAAGTTTTATATTTAATATCCTTCAGCGTCGGTAAAACCTCGGTAAGGCAAAATGAAGGTGTTGGAATCATGTTATTTAAATTAACAACACCGAGATTGCCCTTATCTATTTTAAAAACATCAATTGCCTTTTCACTCATTTTTAAATGCTTTGGCTTTGGTGAAGATAAAGGTGCAAAATAATTAAGGCCATTATAAGTATAGACAACCCCAACATATGGTCGCGTTGCTTTTTTATTATAAGCCACTTTTAAATCAAATTTACGAAGATAATTAATATAATCCTCATCTAAATAATAAATTTTTAAAGTTTTTAGCATATTTTCATCTCATTCTTTCAAAAAAGACTAGGCAAATAAACCCAGTCCAACTTTTTTAACTCCCTACTATGGCAAGGGTATTCCAACTTTTTTAATTCCCTACTATGGCAAGGGTATTCCAACTTTTTTAACTCCCTACTATGGCAAGGGTATTCCAACTTTTTTAATTCCCTACTATGGCAAGGGTATTCCAACTTTTTTGAAATATGAACATCTCACTTATATCAAATGAACTAAACTTCATTTAATATGTCCATACTATATCATATTTCTTTTTGATTGTAAAGTTACTTGAAAATACTGAAAAGTTTGCCGCCTTTTTCGCCATTATCAACATCTAAACGAGCGAAACCTAATTTAATTAGCATATCGACTAAAACTTGATGATTTTCTAATTTATCATCTAAATAAGGAACATTATAGTAAACCTTACTACGTGATTCATATTCAAAATCGGCTACATCACTGTTGTTTAAAACACTACGATTTAAAATAATCTTTTTACCACGTAATTTATCAAAAGCAGATTTATCTTTACGAATTAGTTTATTAAGTTTAATAAGTCCGGGTTCAATGAGATATAAAACCTCAGTACAACTATTTTCTGAACCTTGACTATTTAAATCTACTAAAATAACATCCGCGGCATAATTAGTGGCTATAAAACTTGGTAAATCCATATGAGTGGTATGTTTTAAACTCTTATCATTTAAGTAAACAAAATCATGTTCATCCACTTCAACAGCCACAACTTGATATTTTTTCTCTAATTGTTTTTTTAGTAAATATGTTAATGTTGTGCTACCCGCATGTTCAGTCACATTTTTAATACCGATTACTCTTACTTGTGGTCTTTCAATATATTCTTGGGCAACTGTTTCATTACCATTATTATTATTAAATTCTGAAGGAGCATCATATGTCATCACCGTGTTTAATTGATGATATTGAGCAACATCTTTATAGCTATTTGGATTATCAATCAAAAATTTAATCGCATCGACATTTCTCGTAAAATTATAAATACCCATGGATACAAGTTGTGATAAATAACGAGGACTATTAGTAACCTCAGAATCATCTAAAAGTAAAATTACTTTGCTCATATCCATATTAACAGATAGTTCTTGAATTTTAGTAATATCTTGGTAATCTTTAATAGCAGTGATATCTAAAACCATTTTATTAAAGAAGAAATTAGAAAATTGCATGATGATTTCTTCGGGAGTAAATTCTCCTTCAACACTTTTAATAAAATCAACATCTAAATTAGCAAGCAGTAAAGCATATTTATTGGCTATTTTAACATTCATACATTCATTCCTCCTACTCAATATCTTTTAGTGCATGATTAATATCTATGGTGGTTCCTTCTACAGAAAACGTAAAAATATCCCCCATCACAGGTAAGCTAAAATTAAAAAAGATTCTTATTTGATAACGAGCTCGATCTGGTAAGGTATCCGTGCTCGTAGGTATTTTTTTTACACAATAATAATATTTATTACCTTCTTCAACGGCTTCTAAATTAGTCCCATTTAAATTACTTACCCCGTATTCATCGGCTTCACAGTGACCTTTTTTACTATAATTATTATAATTTAAATAATTATTAATGAGCATTAAGGCTCCTTTATCTTCACCACTACCTATGCCTTCTCTTTCTTCTATCATATTAACAAGTTCATTTTTTGTTTTAAAAGCCTTTGTATAATTGATAGATAAGGCTAAAAAGGCTACAAAAATAAGCATGAAAATAATAACTAATTGCATAAGCCAAGTACTTCCAATAGCCTGTCTCATTTAAGTTCACCCCCGTAAAGAACTTTGGTATTACCTACCACCCTAAAATTAAACCATTCATGAAAAACTGGCAAATCAAGTTGATAAAACACGACAACTTGATAATAATACATTTCAGGAAGTTCTTCATTAAATTCTAAATTAGCCCCACTGGTTACAGGTACTTTTGTAAGACAAAATACGGGACTTGTTTCAGTTTGCTTACCATCTCTTGTGTAGCATTGTCTAATGCCACCTTCTGGTACTGCATCAGTTGGCATAACTCCTGTGGTACGATAAGAATTGTTAGAAATGTAGCTAACAATATCTGCTAAGGCTCCTGTGTCATCCTCTTCATAACTGCTATTTAAATCAATGCCGTTATAGCTTTGAATAGTTTGCAAAATTTGGTCTTTCACACTAAAAGCTTTGGAACGGTTAATATTTAAACACATGAAACCAGTAAAAAATAATATAAAAACAATGACTACTTGGAATATCCATGTTCCACCTATTGCTTCTCTCAAAATAAATTACCCCTTCCATGCACATGTAAATGTCTCTGATTTATCACAAGAGCCATCAGCCTGTTGTCCTTCACAAATATAACAATTTACTGTTTGGTTATCACTATTAGGCTCGGTAGCACAAATAGCCTTACTACATTTGGTTGTCACATTCATATTGTTTCTTATCATTGGCCAAATGCCGGTATAGAAAAAAGCGGCCAGCATAGCCACGATAATAACAACAATAACCGTAGTATTTAATTCACCAGTCGCCTCTTTCATATCTTACCTCCTATTGTCCATTACTAGCATCTGTATTGTAGTCATATTTTGAACAATCTACGGTATCTAAATCACCGTTTTCATCTACATAAGTACATTCACTACGATCTGCATTACATGTTGCCATAGCACAATATGTGTTAGCTTTAATAGTATTTTTAATACCAGGCCAAATAAACGCGTAGAAAAATGCTGCAACTGCGGCAATAGCTACTACCGTTACAACTGTCATATTTAGTTCTCCTGTTGCTTCTTTCATATTCCTAAATCTCCTCCTTTATATCATAAAATTATTATAACTTTTTTTTATTAAAATATCAATCTGTTTTCTTTGCCAAAGAAAAGGTAGCAAATTGCTACATATTCATCATTTGTAAAACAGCAAAAACTAGTAAAATCATAACACCCAAACCAGTGGTAATAAGCATTTTCATTGTTTTGCCTTCCATCTTTTCCAAACGGTTTTTATATTTTAATTCTCGAGCTTTTTGTTGTAAATTAGAAATCGTTTTAGAAAATGTTAAAAGTTGTTCTTGCTTATGCTCTTGTCTTCCTAAAGATAAACGATATAAAAGACGCATCATTCGCATAGAATCTCGAACGGGATAAGTTTTGGCAAAATCCATATAAGGATTAATGGTATCATCCCCATCATTGATTTGGTTAATAAGTTCTTGTAAGCCTTCTTTAAATATTTGAGGGGCATCCTCAATACTTTTTCCTAAGGCTACGGGTACAGTATAATGTTGAATTAAAATTTCTAAACTTTTAAGATAATGTGGTAACATTGAATCTATTTCTGTTAAGTGCTTTTTATAATAATTTTTTAAATTACTATAATCCATTCTAAAAACTAAATAACCTGCCAAAACAGCAAATAAGACGGTAATATAACTTAAATTAGAAATAAAGAAAAATAACATAATAATGATGGTAATTAACCCCTTTTTGACACGATTGTTGAAAAGAAAGTCAGGGTTAACCGTATCACCATATCTTGCTTTCACATAGAAATCCCAATCGCTTTCTTTTAATTTTCGAAAGTAAACCTCATTATCGGCTACAAAACGGTTGCCACTAATTTTTCCAGTATAATTCATTCCAAAAAGCAAAATAACTGCTAAAATAACAATTTCCCAATACATTATTCCACCCCCACATCTTCATAATAAAACTTCTCGCCACTTATCAAGAAGAAAGAATTGATGATAATAATCGCATGGAGAATAAGTTGGACATACCAATTATTAAGTAGTTCAATATAAGAATCTGTACCAAGTAAAAATTGCATTGCCATAACAAGTAAAAATAAGGCTAAACCAAAAGTTACAAAACGGCGATGGAATTCTTTACGGTCAATCTGGTCACGATAAACGCCTTCGACTAAGGTATCGATATCCATACTCATATTTTCTAGAGCTTGTCCTGAATCTTTGGCACCTTCTTTAGTAATTTGTAAGAATAATTGATTCATATTTTTAACCATGTAATAAGGATATTTATGGTTGAAATATTCAATCGATTCATCGATGGTACCGTTTTGATAAGACATATCAATCATAGTCCTTACATCTTCCAAAACGGGATTTTCTAAAATACCAGAGTCTCTTACACCCTCTAAAGATTTGACAAAACTTTGTGTTGTATTAAATTCCATAATAACGTTTGTTGTATAAATTTGAATTTGTTCAAAAATAAATTCACTATACACTTTTTGGCATCTTAGATAAGCCAAGTATGGAATAAAAGCAATGGCAACAGCGGCATATAAAAGAGCAATAATTAAGTTGTAGAAGTAAAGATAACTAATGCCACCTGCTACTACGGCAAAGATGATAACTTGGGTTAAGTATTGTCTTGGCGTGTATTCTTGTCCAAGTTCTTTTGTTTTGGCTCTTACCTCTTTAAAACTATAAGGTGCATATTTTTCATAGGCCGTAGAAACTTGTGTCACAAAAAATTTATAAACATTCTCACCATTATTAAAACGATAAGATAAACAAAATGCAGCTAGTCCCAGTAATAATATTAGTTCTATCATTAGTTAACCCCACCTTCTTTATAATGTTTCTACCGTTTGTTTAGGTAATTCTACAGTTTGATTGTTTTGTTCATCTAATTGAAAAATATCTTCTGGTAAAACAACACCACTAATGCTTAAATAATCTCGTAAATTCTTTGTTGGATTGTTCATTGTAATTTCCCCTGTTAAAGTTTTTTTATAAATTATATTTACCTGTGGTTTATTATGTTCATCTACATAGAACTCACAAACCTCTAAAATCTCTCTTTGAAAACGATTTAATTCTTTACTCATGTAACCTTTAACGTAAATACCAATTTGAACATAACGATGAATTGTTGTTACAAATTGTTCAACATCAATATTACTTTCGATAAGGGAAAACATACGCATAGGAATTAAACTTGCTTTGTCTGAGTGGATAGTTGATAAAATATGGTGTCCAGATGAAATACTATTACGAACGGCCATAACGGCTTCCGCCGAACGAACCTCGGAAAGTAATATCCAAATTGGGTTTTGTCTCATACAAGCTACTAGTATGTCCGAATAACTAGCAATGTTATTTGTTTTTAAAGCAACAATATCCCGATGAGGAAAAATACGGTCCAAGTGTAGTTCCAAAGTATCTTCTATCGTAATAATTTTTTCATTTTCTTTAATGTGACTCGCTAAGTATTTAACAAGTTCGGTTTTACCTGAACCGGTTTCACCACTTACAATAATATTAGCGTGACCTTCGACACACTTCATTAAAAATTCATGGATAGAAGCCGTCACATATTTTTCATTTAATAGTTTTTCTTTATTCAAACGAATCTTAGCTGGCGTTTTTCTTATTACACAAGCAATACCATTTGTTGCAATGGAGTCATGAATAAAGTTAAGACGAAGTTCAGCACTTTCAGCATCTAGCATAGGATGCGCCATATTAAAGGTTTTACCCATAACATTAGCACATTGAAAGGCTAATTTTTCCATTAAAGCATTATTAATTTCTGGACGGTCTACTTGATAAACACCTTTATCCAGAGTTTTTAACCAAACTTGTCCACCATTGGTATAAGAGATATCGGTGACGTTGTCGTCTTTTAAAAATTCACTTAATGGTCCAAAATCTAATTGGGAAAAAACAGCATCATTCATTATCTCACCTAGTTTCCACTGACATCTTCATCAGGTATTATGGCTGATTTTGTATTAATAAAGTTTCGAACATATTCGCTATTAACTTTTGTTTCGCCTGGATTGGCTGTATAACTTGCCCCTTTAGGAGCCGGTTCTAAATCACCAATTTCAACAGCTTTTACTAAAAGAGAATATAATTCATCTGGTACAGAGAATAAAAACTCTGCCGGAGCACCCGCATTTGCATTTCTTAAAGAAACACCTTTGCTATCTCTAACATCTAATACCCTAATACTTTTTACAAAGCTAGAAAAAATGTATTTACCATAATCGTCTGTTCCTTTAAACCATAAATCAATATAACTTCCTATTGTAATATAATTATCATAAGTATAATTTTCTTTAACAGATAAAGAAAAGGCCGTATAACCATCAGCAATATCTTGTAAAACATAATCAGGAGAAAGTTCAGGGTCAGTTAAATCACCTGTATAAAATAAACTTCCTTCTCTAACGATATTACCATAAGTAACTTCTTTACCAAGAATACTATTACGATCACGAATAACATTTGTTGCTTTTTTAAGGGCAGTACTATTTACTTCCATCATGCCAATATCATCAGCCGTAATGACATGACGGGCTTCTAATGCTTTTTTAGCATATGGAATTGTAACCGGATTAATAGCTTGTTTAACACGCCAGTTGTAACCAACGATTAAAACAAGAAGACCAGCAACAACACATAATATAGTTACGGTCTTTTTATTACCCATATACCTTTTTAATTTAATTATTAAACTATTCATTTGTATTTTCCTCCTCTACTGTCGTATTTCCATCATCACTTGGAACAATAGAAACTTGAGAAAGAATATAATTATAAATATAAGTGCTTGCTATTTCTGTTTCACCAGGATTTTCAGTATAACTTTTATTTCTTGGCACGGGAATTAAAGTACCAATATTTCTATTTTGAGCGGCGTCAATTAAAAGTTTCATATCAGCTGCAGAAAGGCCATGTGTTTCTTCTTTCTTTACAGCAAATAGTAAAGAGGCCGGTGTTCTACTTTCAGCACCTGTTTCAAAAACACTTCGACCATCAGAATCAATAACATCTAAAACTTTAATACTACGAATAAATTTACCATACATTAGTTTACGATTGTTATCATATCCCTTAAACCATAAATCTATATAATTACCAGGATAAATAGCATTACCAAAGGTTGTGTGTAAATTAACAGTTAAAGTAACTGCTTCTTCATCTTCCGCCATACTTGCTAGTGGATAATAACTGTTATCTTTAGGATCTTTTAAATCATCTTTGAAAAAGAAACCATTAGCCTGAATCGTATCTCCATAACTAACCGATTTACCAATAATACTATTGGCATTGGTTACCATGTTTTTGGCTTTGCTAAGTACAGAACTTGATACTTCAACATAACTAATATCTTCTTTAGTTATCACCGTGCCACTTGACAAAGTTTTATTGGCATAAGGTACACTGGTTGGACTGGTATCTTTATTAACACGCCAGTTATAGCCAATATATATAACTAAAATACCTGCTAGTACACACAAAATTGTAACTGTATTTTTATTACTGATAAATCTTTTTAATTTAACAAGTAAATTCCCCATTTTTAATCCTCCTATTCTTCATCTCCGTAAGACGCTCCATCATTTTCCAAAATAGCATCTACACGGTTTACGATGTCAAAAGTATCTTCACTAGAACCTATACGATAAGTCGAACTTTTCGTTGTTACTTTCACACTGACTTTTGGAGGCGTTTCATAAATACCATAAAAATCAATTTGATAAGTACTTAAAGCAACATTCTCAGAAAATCTTCTTAAAAAACTTTCAACAAATTTATCAGCATTAATTTTAAGTTCACCACTTGTACGATAGTAAGCGAGGTCAACGGCATCAACCATTGACTGCTCGGTTACTTCTTTTATTATGTAATAATCTTGTGTATTTGTGGTAGTTACATTTGAGACAAGCATCATAATAACGATTACAAATACACCTAAGAGGATAATCCAATAACCCCAATATGATTCTCTCATTGTTTACTACTTCCTTTCAATTTCCATGATGGACCAATACCATTTTTAAGACAACTTCCCTCTAAACAACTATTTGTTGAAGTATATAGAACGAAGGCATCATTATCTGTGGTAATACGCTCATTTTGAGTGGCAAATTTCTTACCAGTAGTTTCAATTAAATCAAGGAAACTACTTTTACAATTAACGTTATAAGTAATACCATTATAAGATACACTTTCACAATAAACTGATGAATCATTGATATTTGATTTTACAGAATATTTAGATGGAACCGTACTATTTGTAAATGAACCAGCATCATCATTGTAATCACGAATATTTTTCATGTTACTTGGTGTTAAAGTATAAGAATATTGTGGCGTTTCGTAAATAGAATCACCAGCTTCTTCAATTTCTTTTTTCGTATCACTAGATTTTTGATTACTGATTCCTTCACCACTCCAGTTATAACCTCTACCACTAATTCCATTAGGGAATAAATTATTTAAAGATACCGTACGATAGCCATAAGTTGTTTTATTTCCATCAAAGATACAATTAGTACATGTTACAACACATTTACCATTATCACACGTATTGAATGTACAATGAGTAGGATCATTAGGATCACAAGAGAAATCACAGTTATCCGTACAGTTATTTAAGTAGTTACATACATAACCACCGTCTGTATATGCATTAGATTCTCCACCACATTTTAAACCTGATGGCAAGTTATTATAAGCATGAACAACTGTATTTTTACCACTTTCATTAGAATCAGAAAGTCTTCCTAAATCAGTAGAACTATTGGATTGACCAATGTCACTGAATCTAAACTTGAATGGGAAAACACCTGTTTTAGTTACCAAAGAAATTGGCCAAGAACCTTCTGGTAAAGTGGTATATAAGTATTTATTACCATTACTATCTGTTTTAATGGTTCCATAAGGTGTATAAGTTGAGAAGTTTTGACTTGTTTGGTAAGTACCTGATTTTGTTTTGGATTTTGTAATCCATTTAGCACTACTAACGTTATAAGATTTCCATGAGCAATTATTTTCAGCACATGTTAGTGCTTGAACTGATTTAGTAGGTTCTTTTGAACTTGTACCTGTTGTACATTCGTAACTATCATTAATATCACCTGTACAATAAGTATTTTTAGATGTATCACTTTCATCTGTTAAATTTGTGAATTTAGCCCATCCACTACTTAAATCATTAACATTTTGTAAATAGTCTTGATTATACCAGAATTCGACAACTGGATTAAATTGCATGTCATTATTCCATGTTGATTGAGCAGTAGATGATGTCGTAGCATCTGTTAATGATGAAGCGTAATTTGTGTTACCAATAACACCTGTACAACTATTGTACATAGCAATGATATCATTTAATTCTTTAGCTTTTTGTTTCAAAGTTCTTAAAGCACTATCACGGTTACTTTTGTGTTCTGAATCTTTATTTGTACCATTTTCTCCAGTACAAGAATTATGTTGGCATTCTGCTTTTGTACCAGATGTATAGCTATCGCTTCTCGTTGAAGTATTACCATTATAATCATATACTGTATAAGACCATTCTTTAGAATAAATTGTTGTACTTCTTTCAACGCCATCACAATGACAAGTAGAACAAGATTCAGAGCAACCAGTTGGGCCACATGTTGTACTACAATTGCAATCGTAACTATGGGCACTATGAACATCATGAGTTTGTTCAGCTTTAGAGCTTATTGAAGCCGCTACTTTCCAATGATTATATTCATTCCATGCATCAATTAAAGAATGTTGTGCTGCTACTAAATCATTATTAAATTTAGTTTCATCAATTGGTAATTGAGAGTTAGAAGCACTCGCTACATAACAATCTCTTGTACCCGTAACAGTTGTATTTAATTTAAAGTATCCACCAGATGTTGTCATCTTAGCAGTAGGTAAGACAAAATTATATTTTTCTTTACAATAGACTTTACAATAAGAGTTTCCACTTATTTCATTAGTAGCCTCATAAGAAGCACTTGTTGAATCAGTCTTTCCTAAAACGCATTTTTTAATTTGATTAGGCTTTGAACTTTTTGAAGAACAAGAAGCATCACCTTCATTTATATCACTAATAACACCTGTTGTTGTTCCCTCTATTTTAGAACCGTCACTGATATTACTACATGTACCAGGAAGAGATACGACTGGACTACAATCTACATAATTTTTATGACATTGAGCATTGTGTTCTGCTTCACTACATACTTTACCATCGCCAGCTCCTGGACTTGATTCTTTGCAGTAGAATGTATTAGTACTATTATGTTTAGCCTCATCAGGCTCATCTGATTCACCGTCTGGATCACAGTTGTGAGTACATTGCTCTTTATATTCTTTTTCAGAACAGCTACCATCTGGATTAGATGATGATGGACAATGATATTTTCCATCTTTGCTTTCGCTTGGTTTTTGACAAGTAAAGTTTTCCCTTTTACGACAAGTATCAGGTGATGGACAACTATATTGATTTACTTTATCTTTTTCAGTTTCTTTAATTGTAAATTTATTAGTAGAACCATTTGTTTTTTCTGTAACAGTATATGTTCCGTCCCAAGTCGTTCCGTTTGTATAATTACATTCACAGTTATTGCTTTCTACTGGAATACGACGTCTTGGTGGTCTTCTCGTTGGTGTTGCAGGACAGTTTCCTGGTAAAACAGCCAACATTCTTTGATAAGCGTTAGAAGATTTTCTTAAAAGTAAAATTTGCATTCCTGCATCGTTTTTATCACAATAAGCAGGGTCAACATAAATGCCAAAATCTTGATTATTCCAATTGGTCGTATCAATGGTCATTTCAATAAGAAGACCAGCTGGTTCATATTTAGCGGATTTGGTATTAACCGTACAAGTAACTGATGTATTGGTACATCCTGCTTGGAAAGAATCAATATATAATTGAGATGGTGTTTTAGTAGCATCTCCAGGTTGAATTTCAAAAGTAATTGTTCTTTTATTTCCTACAACAGATTTAAGAGTATAATTAACTGCTTTTAAATCTGGAGAATAAACGTAGCCTTGAGAAACGGCTTGGTCATAACTACCTGTGTTGGCAGCATTTATACCTGCTACAAAAACTTGTCTAGCATATTGAACAATTGCTACATTACCATTAACAGATATCGCTGTATCACTATTTCTAAAGGCATTATAATCTCTTGTCAATTCAGGACCACTTGCACTTGATAATTTACTGCCACCATATTGCATAAAAATCCAACGCATTGCAACAATGCCTATTAATTGAAGATCATCTCCACCTATTCCAGTAGAACGAAGATTGTTAATTTCCTTTAAGCCACCTGCAATAGCAAGATCTAAAGGATTATTATTAGATGGATCAATATATCTATCTAAAATAAAAGAACTATCACCAGCATAAGATTTACCTGGATCAACGCAATAAGTATCAGCAATCACGCCATCAACAGATGACTTATACAAGTTTAAATATACAGGTAAATTAGTAGTTGAAGTTTTCAAACTGTATATTCTTGTTGTTTCCTCTGGTCTCCAAACTTTATAAGATGCTGCCGATACATTTTGAATAAACAAAAAACTTAATAAAAATAAACTAATTAATGTTATCTTTTTCTTTTTCATTTTACACTACTCCTTTGTTTTTTTCTCACAATCACAGTAGTCATAACCCCTAATAAAATAACAAGGATGCCACCTACAATATAAATTCCATATTTTTTGAGGAAATCATTATCTTTTACTGTATCCGTATCTCCATTACCATCATTTTTATTGTTATTTGCAGCTTGCTTTAAAAAATCATCATATGTCATATTAAGGTCTTCCGTAACATATTCTTGACAATAATATTTACTTGAACCTTCACACAAAGCATCTGCTGAAAATGAATTGTATTTTGGTGTAACTAAATTAATCTTTTTTAATTCTTCATCCTTACAATCATTATGATTGGAATAAATTGTAATTTGATAAGTTACAATATCTTCTAGACCATCTTCACCACGAACAAGTTTTATACTGCCATTATCTGTATCTTCATAATGATATGTTTTTGTTTCATTTGTTGATGTATTCATTACAGTTAAATAAAGATTTTCTGTCATATTATAAATGGAAACTTCAACCCCTTGATAAGTTTCATCTATATATTCTTCATCACCCAAATCAGCCTCTATTTTTTTTCCTGTTTTAATTTCTTTCACTTCATAAGATGCTTTAATATTAGCTGCTTCAGAATTCAATTTTACTTGTGTTTCATAATCACAGGTTGACGCTGCAGAAGCATTTGTTACCCCCACTATAAATAAGCATAAAAAGACAAGTATTTTTTGACAAATTTTATCCATACTTTTGCCTCCTCTTTCTCTTTTTTATTCTAACATACTAGTTAATCATTTTCAATATTTTAACACAAAAAAAGATAACGATGACAAGTCGCTACCTCTAGTTTGAATCATACTTTCACATTGTCTTTTATAAAAGTACGCTTACCTTAAAGTTTTCTTTCTTTATATCGATATTCTTAATAGTGATAAGGCCAACCAAGGCATTCTTTTGGCTAATTTCAAAAACAACATTTTGAAGTAACCGTTTAAATCAAGAATAATCCTAAACCATTCCGAATTTAAACTCTCTCTATTAAGTAATTAAACTATAACAATTTCTGAAAAAAATTGCAATTATTTTTTTTAAATTTATTGTGATTTGACATTGTTTTGACAACTATTCTTCATGAAAGAAATCATCAAAGAATTCATCATCTGTTATAACATTATCATTCATAACGATAGAATCAGCATCAACATTTATCTTAGGTTTATCATTCTTTTGTTCTTTTGGAACCTTTTTATTGTCTTCCAATTTAGGATCATCTAGTTTAGGAAGTTCAAAAGAAGATTCTGTATTTTTAGTTTGTTGTTTTTCTTTCTCCTTTTTCTCTTCTTCATCTAATTCCTTTAATTTTTTATCAATGTCGGCAATCATTTTGTCAATCTCATCATTCGTAAGAGAAGACATCGGCTTATTCATTAAAGGATCATTTAATGGCGAATGATCAAACATAAATGGATTGCCATTAGAAGGAACATTACCAAATGGAGAAGGACTTGGTGTAAACGGATTAAAGTTATTTTCTTTATTATTTCCCATTTGTTCCATCATTTTCTTTTGTTTTGCTTCAGAAACAAACGTTTTTAAATCAAAAGTAGCAACTGGTCTTGGTTCTCTTTTTGGAAAAGCAAGTTCCTTTCTTTCAATACCCCAGTTAATTTTAAAGTCTGGTTCATATTGGGTTTTAAAAGGGTTCATACGTAAACGTTTAATAATGGCTTGAAACAATTTCATTTTTTGTAAATCGGTAACGGTAACAAGTGGTGTAGAAGCTGTTTTATCTTTATCTTTACTTTTTACCTCACCGCACATTTTACTAATTTCTTCTAAGGCTGCCATTTCTGTAGAAATCAAATATATTAAATTACCACAGTTTCCTTTTAATGTTTCTGCCACTTCTTTGCCATAAACATCATTTAATTGGGAGAAGTTTTGGATGATAAATGTAAATCTAATATCTCTACTTCTTGCCGCTGAAACCATGGCATCTACATCAGATAAAGGGGGCATATTGGCAAACTCATCTAAAATGAAATTAGTTCTGTAGGCAAGTTTACCACCTCTTGATTGAGCCACTTCAATTAAAGTTTCGTAACATTGTTTTAAGAAAACTGTTAAAAGACTATGATAAGTTGTTTTTTCATCATGAATAATTAAGAATACAGCTGTTTTTTTCTCACCAATACTCCGCATATCAAAATCACTATAAGATAACATTTCTGATAATTTTTCACGAGAAGCAAAAATACGGATTTTTTGGCGGAAAGTAGATAGGATACCACCTTTTGTATCAGATGGGGCATTGAATGTTGTTGAACCAAAAATATATTCTGGAGAGCTTTCCCCTTTCATATTAAAGTATTCTTGAATATAAGTTTTAGCTCCCAATCTTTCTTCACCAACAGAGCTCATCAAATTGATTGAATTTAAATTAATTTCATCTTCTTTACCATCTCTAAATAAACCTAGGGCTAAAGCAGAAAAATAGTCAGCACCAGATTTTTCCCAGAAGGCTGAATCTTGGTTTTTAGGGTCTACTAAAATATTATTGGCAATATCTTCCAAAAGTTCAATTGCTTTATCAGTATTACCATTTTTAAAGTAATAATAAGGAGTGGCTAAGGGATTCCATGAGTTTCCTTCTTCAGGATTACGGAAATTTAAAACAACAATATTATAACCTTGTTCTTTTAAATAATCACCACAGTATTTATATAATTCTCCTTTAGGGTCATTAATAATCATACTTTCGCCTTTTTTAGCAAGTAAATTTACTTGTGGTTTAACAAGACATACTGTTTTACCTGAACCAGTAGAACCAATAATCATAGTATGATAATCGCCATTATCAACCCAAATATCTGTCCCATTATTAATTAAAGGAATACCAGCACCATCAACATGTTGGTCAACTGCTTTTACATGAACAACATCTTTAGCTTCTTTAATCTCTTTTTCCTTAGCCCATCTTGAATAACCTTTTTCTTCTTTATCCCCAATATTTAGGAATTTTTTACCACTTTTATCTTTATCGAAAATATATGAAGACACACTCGAAAAAATAATAATTAAAGCAATAATAAACATGAAAATTGTTAAGCCAATATAGTCTTTTGTAAACGCTGGAAACGGATTAAGTCCGTAAAAAGACCCATCACTGGCAAAAGATGAAAAATTAAGCACAGCTATTGCACACAAATAAAGCAAAAAGATACAAAAAACAACAAATATAATAAAATCTTTTTGTGAAACTCTAAATTTCATAGAAACCTCTCCTTGACTAAACTATTATACAATAGAATTTTATTTATTCATAGAAAAATCTACGTATATTTTCTAGCCTGAATTTTTTTTATAACAACAATAAATATAACTAGAACAGCCATACAAACTAATACAGTGATAATAATAACACTTTGATTTTTTGCTTTATTTTTTTCTGTTTCTTTATAAGTTAAAACAAGACGAGCATTTTCAAAATCCGTAATTGTCCATTGATAAGTATTACCAATAACTTGATTAGCATTATGAGAAACAACCTCATTTAAAACTTTTACATTAATAGTTAATTTTTCTAAATCAGGAAATTTTGATGCATCGAAGTATCCCGTATCCAATGTTATCGTTTTATCATCCTCATTATACGTTTTTGTAAAATCATAGAATCCTGTTTTTAAGCCAGCAGCATGATTAAAGCGATTACTTGGAAACGTAAAATGAAAATCGACTAAATAAGCATCGTTTTTTCGAAAAGACTTTACATCGTAATAAGATACCCCCTCTATCTTATCGGTTGATTCACTATCAAAAAATTCATCATCATAGGCATTAACAGGAATTTTGCTATTATATATAGACGAAACTTCTTGATAATTAGAACTTTTAATTTCAAAATTTTCATCATACGTCATGTTATTAATATCATCAATTGTTAGATTATATTCAGCCGTACATCCACTTAATAGAAAAACTAAGACTAATCCTAAAAATAATTTTTTCATATCATCATCCTAACCTTCCATTTTCAAATGCAGTTGCATACTCTTCAGTGGAGTAATGTTTTGAAGCATCGTTATAATAACTAGACATATCTACAACATCGTAATAATTATTTGCAAAGTTTATTTTTTGATAACTAATTCCCTTTGTATCTGGACGATAGGCAGCTCCTAAACCATTTGATTCAGCAATAATGTAGTAACTTTCTTCTTGATTCGTGCCAACAATTATAGATACATGGCCTTCTCCATTAGAAGAATAATGCACTAAAATATCACCCACTTGTCCAATATAAGAGCCGTCTCCAGGATATGATGGTCCATAATCTTTCATTCTGATAGATGTGTTGAATGAAACCTTTAATCCACCGTTATGAAGTACCCAATAAACGAAGGCAGAACAATCAGGTCCGTAATGAGTATATGGACCAGCCTTCTCGTAATAGAAAGCTCCTATCGGAGTTCCCCAGGCTGGATCTACCCCAAATAAATTAGCTGTTGACCGACCAACTCCATTAATAGAAGTATGTCCGCCACTTAATGTATATGGTATTCTTACATCAAATTGTTGCATGTAATTAATTAAAGTTGTAGCTGCCGTTGCCACGCCAGCACGCGTTCCTACTCCTTTATCAACAATATTATTGTAAATAGTATCGTTTAAGTCTTGAATAGATAATCCTTGACTATCCAAATAACTACTTAATGGTTCTTTCATCATATTTTTAGGTATGTCTAAATTTGCATCTGTTTGAATGCTTGAACCTTTACATACTGTTCCACTCAAGTTAAAGATATCTTTACGATGAACTAAATATTTTTCAGCCTGCCAATCCAAATAAGCATTTCTTTCTTCTTCAGTGGTCAACACACAACCAGGACCACCATTAACGCTAGAACATTTGTAAGAAGAGGCACATCTTGAATAATTTTCACCATAAATAATTTTCAAATAGTAACATCCACCATCATTACTACTTCCAGGATTGGCCAAAAACTTTCCTAAAAAAGAATAACTTTGAACAATACCATGCATACTTCCAGCATTAACAAACCAATCATAAAGGGTTTCAACTCCCTCCATAAAACTCGAAAATAATTTACCTACTTTTTCACCGTTATAAACTGCATATCCATAGTAATTGTAATGTTCTGTATTAATGTCATTGGTTTTAAACGATGTTTCTTTTCGTGCAAAAATATAAATAAGTTCAGGATTAATATTTTTTTCTTGCCCCATATCATATATAGCCCCGGCATTATCAATAAAATATTGTGCCCAACTGGCATAATTACCAGAAGAAAGGAAATTTGTCACAGCATTAATGAATTCGTCTCTACTTAAAGGGGTGCTATCATACGGTAATGAATCACTAGAACATTTTTGGTCTGGCAACTTATTTTTTACATTTTCTTTATTCATGGTCATGTAAGTAATATTTTGACCATAAAAATATTTTAGAATTAGATTATAGTCATAATCATGTGTCCTCATTAAATTATAGGCTCCAACAACGCTGAACCCTGTTTCTTCATCTTGATGAAGCCAGGCTGATTTTGTAATCAAATTCCCTTTTTTATCCTTATCTTTCCATGTAACCCAGCATTCCCCCCACGTAGGGTCATCATAACTTCCCTGAGGGTCATTACAAGGGCATTTTTTATATATTTCATTATCAACATAGTTATCCACAAAATCATTTGTGATTTCTAAAGTGTCTTTTGGATAAATTTTATATTCATTTTGATTTTCATTGACGTTATACCAACAAAAATCAGACACATGAGCACTAGAAACTACATTATGATTGCTATCACCTAAAATAACTCCCTTAGACTCTTTTAAAACAACATCTAAATAAGCATTCGTACTTGGATTTTTAGATAACTGTTTATCATGGTAAGTAACCGTACAGTTATTAGATACTGCTTCCGTACGAAGAGCAATGGTTAAAGCATAATACACTTGAATAACAGCAGTTTCATCTTCGTGTTCTATTAAATCTTTCATATATTCTACAGCTGCACTTTGAACATAAGTTTCCATATCCATTTGTAGTGAACTAGAAGATTCATCTTCTTTATAAGGCTCATATTTAACCGTTACTGTTGTACAAGCCCCCTCTTTGTAATACAAATCATTTCCTCCAGATGTCTGATTAATAGAAACTATTAAGATAATAAAAATAATAATAGCCAAAAAACCACCAAGAAAAACCCACCACCAAGGATTTATCTTTAAAAGTGAATTAATAACTTTTTTTTCACCTATTGCCAAAAGTTGATTTTTAGGTGGTTCAGCCTCGATTTCTCCTGGAATATTTTCGTTATTTGGTGTCGATTCATTTTCCAATTCTTCTAAATTTTCATTTTCTTCATCCATAACTGCACCACCGTTTCTCTTTTTAATTCTATCAAATTCTCCAATTTAAGTCCATAAAAAAACTCATCTTAAATTGGAAGATGAATTTAAAAATTTTTATTTATTTTTTTTGGCAAGAAAACCTTTTAGCCATTGAAGTAGGCCAATGATAAGACCTCCTAAAATAAAGAAAGCAATTGAAAATGTTTGAAAAGTCATTGGCTCATGGTAAACCTCTAATGTAGTTGGTCCCATAACAATTGCATATAAAGAACCAAGCATTAAACCCAAAATTAAATAAACTGTTTGGCTACGATATTTACTTAAAGCAGTTTTTATTCCTTTAATAACAACGGCAATACCTGTTAACACGCCTAAACCAAAAATAACTAAAATAGGAAAATAGCCAAAATTTAAATGTAAAAATTCTTTAATAGCTGTCGTAATTGGAATATAAAGGCCAAAAATAAGTAATAAAGTTGAACCACTAATACCAGGTAAAACCATAGCAGATATTGCAATCATCGCCGCCACAAAAACATATAAAATCAAGCCAAATGATAAGTTTGTAATATCCACAACATTTTCACTACCATTCATTGGATTAAAATATGTAATTAAAGAAACAATTACAATACCTAAAATTAAAAATAATAAATTTTTATACTTTCCTTTTAAAACGCCTTTTTCTTCAGAAATAATAAGTGGTAAAGAAAAAAGAATGAAACCGATAAAAACAGAACTAACTTCATAGATATGATTTGCAAATAAGCTAGTCAATGCCAAAACTGCTAAAACCATGCCTATAACCCAACCAATACCTAATTTTAAAAGAAAGAAAAGGGCTTCTTTTTTCTCTTTTTTACTTCCAAAAACCAAGTTGTTTAAAGAATTTATAAATTGATCATAAAACCCTAAAATAAATGCGATAGTTCCTCCACTAACACCAGGGACACTATCGGCAAGAGCCATACAAAAACCACGTATACCATTAATCAAATAATTCATAACTATTCTCCTTTTTCTTCTAAAAGAATACACTATTTTAGAAGTTTCGTAAAGACTTTTTTATAGGCCGTGGGTAAAGAATATGTCGACTCTATTTCACTTTCAGAAGCAAAAAGATAATCAGAAGTTTTTTCTTTTAATTTCACTAAATAAATTTGCATATTCCAAACCACATGAGAAAAAGTATGCTTTACAATACCTTTTTCAATAATTGTATCTATTTTATATGGTAGTATTTCCTTTAACTTTTCTTTATCTAACCATTCTTCTTTATTAGGAAAGACATAAAGACCATTTAATAATCCTTCTTCATTTTTATAAAGTGAAAAAGTTTTTTCATATTCCAAAAGATAAACTGTTTTCTTAACTTCTTTTTTATCTTTTTTTATTTTAGTAACTGGATAACACGCTACCGTATTATGAAGATAAGCCTTACAACATGATTTTAGTGGACATTTTTCACATTTAGGAGTTGCATGAAAAGTACATATTAATGCCCCTAATTCAATAAAAGCCTCAGTGAATTCTCTTGTTTTATTATCAGGCATTAGAAGAGTTAATTTTTCTTGGTAATCTTTTAAAACTTTTGGCTTTGAAATATCTTCTTTTTCTTCATAAACTCTTGATAAAACTCTTTTAACGTTACCATCAATTGCTGGTTCTTTTTTATTATAGGCAATAGACAAAATAGCTCCTACCGTATAAGGCCCTAAGCCAGGAAGTGATTGAAGGACTTTTTTATCCTGAGGCAAATTATCATATCCTAATTTTATTACTTCTTCGGCACACTTATATAAATTTTTGGCTCGAGAATAATATCCCAGACCTTCCCACAATTTTAAAACCTTTTCTAAAGGTGCTTTAGAAAGACTTTCGATATCGGGATATTCTTTAATAAATCTCGTATAATAATCCCTTACAGTTATGACTCCTGTTTGCTGAAGCATAACCTCACTAATCCAAATTTTATATGCATCACTGGTATGACGCCATGGCAAATCTCTTTTACTTTCATTAAACCACATCAAAAGTTTTGATATTACTTCTTCATTCATTTTGCATCACAAAATGATTTTAAAAAAAATTCTTTTCGTTGTAAAGCATTGATTTCAAAATTGAATTATTATTTTTATTATGTTATATTTTTATTAGAAAGAAAGATGATCATATGCAAAAAATAAATTTTAAAGAATTAGTTAAAGGATTACTTATCATTATAGGTTACCTCATTATTTTACCTTTTTTTATCTCTGCAATGTTTCAAATTTTAAATTTTGACCTTGCTAAAACAAGTTTTTATTTACTTGCTAATCTAACAATTTACTTAGTTGCCTTAGCATTTTTAGTGTTCTATCACCGAAAAACATTAAAAAATGATTTTAATAATTTCAAAAACAACTTTAAAAATTGTTTTAAAATAGCCCTAATAAATTATGGAAAATCTTTGCTTTTCTCAACCCTATGCAATCTTTTGCTTATTAGTTTAGCTGGTGACATTGCTCAAAATGAAAGTGCCAACAGAAGTCTTATTACTCTTTACCCCCTTTTTTCTATCTTAACAATGGTCTTCATAGGTCCTTTTCTTGAAGAAATGGTGTTCCGCAAAAGTATGAGAAAAGCCTTTAATAATAAAAATTATTTTTTAATTATTTCGGCGCTTATCTTTGGTAGTGCACATATTTTAATTTCACTTGATTTTTCTTCTTTAACTAATTTTGCTTCCTCATTTTTTAGCATTAATACCCTTTTTGTTATCCCTTATAGCATCATGGGTTATTTTCTAGCCAAATCTTACACCGATACTGACTCAATTTTCACAAGTACATTAATGCATATGTTTAATAATAGTTTTGCTGTTTTGGCAGCCATATTAGGAGCAATGTATGGTATCTAATGAATTGAATGAAACTGCTAAAAAGCCGAGAATTTTATTAAAAATTATTATTGGCATTATCCTTTTAATTAGTATATTCTTTTTATACGCTTTTAAAGTAGAACCTAAACTACTAAAAGTTACTGAATATGCTCTTGTTAACGAAAAATTACCAGAATCTTTTAACGGTCTTAAAATTGTCCAATTTTCCGATATTCATTTTGGTGTATCTACTGGTGAAAAAGAAATGAATCAAGTAATTGAAAAAATTAATTATTTAAAACCAGATATCTTAGTATTCACAGGTGATTTATTTGATGGTTCCATTAACTTAACCTCCGCTAATAGAGAGTATTTAACGAATACTTTAAGTAAATTAAATGCTAATATTATTAAATTAGCTGTCAAAGGTGATGAAGATTACTTGGACGAAAATAGTTTTACCGATATTTTTACCAAAGCTAATTTTAAAATTTTAGAAAGTGAAAATTTGCCCATTTATTATGAAAGTGACATCCCTATTTATATAAGTGGTATTTCATCTATTACCAAAAATAAATATGATTTAACCAAGGCTTTTAAAAAAGAAAATACTAACAGCTTACAAATTTTCTTAGTTCATGAACCCGTTATCTTTGATGAAGTTCAAAACGAAGCAGATATTGTTTTGGCAGGACATAGTCTGGGCGGTTTAATTAGACTCCCCTTTGTACATGAAATATATTCTCAAGAAAATACAGGAAATTATCAAAAAGGAATTTACAAGCAAAAAAATTCCACCCTAATTGTAAATGGTGGAATTGGAACGCAAAAAATTAACGCTAGATTTAATAATATTCCAGAAATAAATTTATATCGTCTCTATAACAATTAGAAAGTAACAACCTACTTTCTTTTTTTAATAAATATCTTCTAAGCGATAATATTCATAAGGATTTTTAGAAATAGCAAATGCCTTATAGCCTTTATTTTGATATTTCAAAGAATCTGATTGTGATAAAGCAGTATAAATTTTTCCTTCCGAATCTTTAAAATCAATTTCTTTAATAGAACATGGTCCTTCAGTCACAAACAATGGACGAGCCTCTTCTTCAAATGTATAATCCGTATACATTTTTGTGTTCAATCTAGTTCTAAATGTACTATTAATAGATGGAACAAACTGAGATTGTTGTATCACCTTAATTTGTTCCTTCTTTTTTGGGTTATCTTGCTTTTCATTTAAAGAGGCATCATATCCTATGGATAAAATAGGTTTTCTTATTTCTTTCATATCTGTAAAAGCATATTTTTCATCATGAGAAAGATAGTCATAAATTTCTTCAATAGACATATCTCTATTTGGAATATTCAAGTTTTCATAAATGTCATTTAAATTCTTAGGGGATATTTTTTCTAATCTTGTCGCTTCTTTAGTAAAGCATTTTATTTTTTTTACACATTCGTTATAGTAATCAACTTCACTGCTAATAATCATTTCTTCTTGCAAAACTTTATATTTTAATTTGCCAATTTTTTTACGATTATCATCAATGCCTTCGTAAAGTTTTAAAATATAAGTCTCAAAGTTTATTTGCCGTTCATCTTTTATTTCTCTATTGATTCTTTCTTCTTTAGTTTCTAAAGCAATTACTTTAGGTGGTTCTGCTAAAAGATTGTTATTAATATTTTCTGGTTCTTCTTTTTCCTTAACTTTTTCTTTATTAATTGCATAAGAAGAAATAGCATCGGCAAAGGACATTTCTTTAAAGATATCATCTTTCTTAGAAGGATTTTCTAGAATATTATAAGAAGGCGTCATTAAACCTCTAATATAAGAAACATATTCCTCTTTAGTTAGATTATCTTCGTAATCTTTTAAAACAGGTAATTTTTCTTTCGTTAATTCTGTTGTAGTTTGAAACAATTTTTGATAATAATGGTTTAAATTATCTAAAACATTGTTTAAAGAATTAAACACATCTTTTGCCACAGTTTTCTTTTCAGAAATATCAAATTGACCATTGATGATATTTTCATAATGAACATTAAAAGTAATAATGGCATTTAGTAATTTTTGATATTCCTTTAAATCATGTCCGTCATAAGAAATTTCTAATTCTTGAAAAACATTTTTAAGCATTTCAAAAACTAATTTTTTTTCAAAATTAGGTGTTGGAAATTCATTAAACAAATTCATAAGATGCGCTAATTTTTTTTCTGTTAATTCCTCATCTTGACATATTTTGACAAATTCATTATATTTTTCATTAAAAGTATTCATACAATCCCTTACCTATTCTGAAAAAATTATAGCATAAATGAGATTTTTTTAAAAGACTTTAAAAAAAGTATATTTTTGGCACACAAAAACTGTTGAAAAATCAACAGTCTTGTTAAACACATTCTACATAGGTATCAGATAAACAACGAATGGCACAGCAGCAAGATAAGTCCATGGTAAAAAATGAATTTGTTGCAATATAAGGATTTAAACTTGTTGTATCTGGGTTAGTGTCTAAAACACGACAAGTACAACAATTATTATCAACTTTTTCAACTCTGAAAACAGTTGAAGTTGTTCCACCGGCAACAGGATCTTTACTTGTTGGCATTGCAAATGGTGTACCATTTGAACCACATGTATAAAGTTCGATTGGTCTAGTATTACAGATTAGACAATTAGGTCCTCCGCCTAAAACTGGTCTATCACATGAATCTAAGCAAGAGTCTGGACAAGCATTTTGTTGTAGGACTAATATCACATTTAGTATTTCGGCAATGCAATTTGATGAAGTATTACTCATATAAATTCCCCTTTCCTCTATTCTCACTATTAATTTATGTCAAATTTTATTTTTAGTGCATTTTTTTCCTTTATAGTGTATAATTTTTAGAGGAGTTGATAAGATGAACGATTATTTAGTATATGGCATTATTCTTTTAGTTCTATTATTTATTTCTTTAGTTGTTATTAAATTAATGAAAAAAGATTTCCATTTAGAAGCCAACAAACTTTTAGGCTATTTAGGTGGAAAAGATAATATTATTAATGCCGAGTGTAATTTATCACGATTTAAAGTAGTTTTAAAAGATGTTTCCAAAGTAGATAAAGAAGGAATCACCAAATTAGGGGCTAAGGGAATTGTGGAAATTGATAATCAATTAAAAATAATTTTTGGCAAAGATGCGAAACAATTAAAAAGATATATTGATGAACTATTATAAAAAAAGGGCTACCGAGAAGTTAAGTAATTAATTTTCTCGATAGTCTCTTATTTTTTATTCATCTTTTAAATTTAATATTTCTTCTTTGGATAATTTTGAAAATTGTGCAATTTTTTCAATAGGCTCGTTTGCTATTAACATATCTTTAGCAAGCTGTTTTCGAGTAGCAATAATTGCTTCTTGTTTACCCTTGTCATATCCTTTGTCATATCCTTTATCATAACAAGCATTCTCAAACATTTTATCTCGATCATAATAAAGCATTTCATCAAAGTTTTTTAGTAAATCTTCATTTTCTTTCATTAACTTTTTCATTAATTTATCACCCTCATAAATAGCATTTAACTTTTCTATGTCATCACATACGAATAGATATAAGGCTTTTTCTAATGTCATATCATCGCTCTTTACAAGAGTATTATAATCGATTTGTCTTAACTTTTCTAGATTGATATCAATGATTTCAATAAAATCACTTCTTTCAATATGATATTTCTTTTCATATAATTTACTATGATAAATAAATTCTTCTTTTCCTAACGCATCATAACTATTTAAGTTAATTTGATAAACTTTCTTTAGATTTTCATATTCTTTGGCTTTTTTTACTTGTCTTAAAAGTAAATGACATAAATACAAACCATTTTTTATATCACTCGTTTCATTATTATAATAGTTGATTTCTAGATTAACATAAAACTCACCATTTTCTAAAACAACATCAGCCTCTGAATTTACAATGTTTTTATTTATTCCAATACTTGGATGGATTAGTTTAATATCTTTATCAATCATATCCATAGGAATACCTATGGCTAAACTGATGATTTTTCTTAAGTATTCTAAACCTACCTGTTTTTCTGTAAATAACTTTTTGGCTACTTTATCTTTAAGTAAGGGAAATTTTATTTTTTCTTTCGTTTTCATAATTCGTCCTCTCTTTAAAAATGTTCTTTTGTACAAAAGTAGGCCTTATTCTACATATTAAAAATTTAATTGCAACCAATTCGACAAAACTTGTCAAAAAAAATTGGCTTTCACCAACTTTTAAATAATTTTAATATCTTTAATATCTGATATTTTTATTTTATCTCCTTCTAAAGTAAGTAAATAATTGCCACTTTTACCAACAATTGTTTTAACTTCTGTCTGATTGTTAACCGTTATTTCAACTTCTTTTTTATAAACAAAACTACGATCATGAAAAATAGTATCAATTTTACGTGGAATATTTTTATCTTGTTTCATTTCCTTTAGATGACTATAAAATAACTCTTTATTATTATCAATTTTTTTCTCCATTGGACTTTGAAAAACCTTTGGTAAATCTTTCAAAAAAATCACCTCTTACTTTATTTTATGATTAAAACTTTCATTTATGAAACATAATAAAAGTATGAAAAAAGAAACGATTTATAAAATATTATTTTTTTATTTTCCTTTTCTTATTCTGATAAGCATCAGTTTAGTTTTAATGTACCATTCAAAGTTCATTGCAGATATTTTTGCTAATCATTTTGAAAGGCAAATTTTATGGTTTACCATGGGATTTATTATTTTGTTCGTTGCGCATTTTTTACCATTAGATAAATTATTTAAATATAGTTTTATCTTATATATCATTAATATTATCTTATTGATTCTTGTTTTATTTATAGGAGAAAGCACCAATGGAGCCAAAGCATGGCTTTCCTTAAAATATTTTAGTTTTCAACCTAGTGAGTTTATGAAACTAAGTTATACCCTTTTTTTGGCCCATTATTTAGCAAAACAAAAACCCCAAAAACGGTTTCAAGAACTGTGGTTGCTCGTTAAAGTTTTTATCTTATTTTTAATTCCATCCCTACTTATTTTTCTAGAACCTGATACAGGGGCTATCGTATTTTTAGCCATTATTACTATTGTTTCCTTATTTTTTTCTAACATTCGTAAAAGATGGCTCATTATTTTAAGTATATTATTATTAAGTTGCGGGGGTATTTTTACTTATCTTTATCTTTTAAAAAAAGAAGTTTTATTAGTTTTACTTGGTTCAACCATTTTCTATCGTATTGATAGATTATTATCTATTGGCAATGGCATGCAGATTGAAAATGCTTTAATTGCGATTGGAAGTGCCCCTTTCTTTCGTTTCAATTTAACAGAGGCAGGAATATATATACCTGAAGCACCAACAGATTTTGCTTTTTCACTTTGTGCTAATGTCTTTGGAATTAGTGGTGAACTTATCATCATCTTATGCTTTTTTATATTAGATTCCTATCTTCATTCTTATAATCAAAAAATCATAAAAAAAGAGCAAAAAATATTTGCCTCTTCCTTTCTATGCTGTTTCATTGTTAATGAATTTATTAATATCAGTATGAATTTAGGTTTATTTCCTATCATAGGAATACCTTTACCATTTGTAAGTTACGGAGGTTCTTCGACGATTGTTTCATTCTTATATTTAGCCTTTATTTTTTCTTTTAAAAGAAGAAAATCTAAAAATTAGCTACTTTCGTTTCAAATTCTGTTAATACACTATCCAAAGTTACTTTGTCTAATATTTCTAATTTAGGAAGTAGTTCATTTAGTCTATCCTCAGCCTCTCTTTTATTTTCAGCCTTTTGTAAAATTTTTAAATAACTGTTACTTTCGCCAAATTCATTTTTTATCCTTTCGGAACCGCCAATAACAAGATAATCTATCTCTTGTTCATTCAATATATTGATAATTTTAGTTAATGATTTAGCAGGAAAGGCTACCCGTTCATCAATAAGTTTATAATTAAAAAGATAATGCATAATAAGGGCGTCTTCGTCGAAAGTTTCGTAAAACAATCCACTTTTTCGTATTCGTAACTCTTTCATATATAACCTCTTTTTCACCTTAAATAATATACCGCATATATAAGAAGATTACAAACAAAAAGTTTACTCGTAGCATAAAATCATTTTTTAATTATCTTCATAATTCCAAATACCTAATCTTCCTTTAACTGAAATTGGCATCTCTAATACTTCTATAATTTCTAACTCCCATGCGTATCTTCCTAAACGATAATCTCCATAATCTTTTTCATTCGTTTTAGTTTCTATATAACTAATAAAATCTTCATCCATTAAAATACAATCCACTAAATTACAACGGCATAAAATATAACCGGGTTTAATATCACTTTTTAAATAAGACATTGCTTTTTCCTTATTTAAAGCCGTACTTAAACCTAAACTAGCATGAATATAGATTTCACCACGATAATTTGTTTTCCAACTACGTGTTTCATACCTTTTTACACCATCTTTTACTAAAGTAGCAAAAGGTTCTTTTATTGATAATACTTTCATGTTGACCTCATTTCTTATTTTTATACTTTCATTTAAAAAAGAGACTTAGAAAAGCCTCTCTCTTTTAAATGATTTTTCTTAGAATAACTTAAATACCAAATTAGATTTGAGAAGCATATTCCATTAATTTCATAAACATAGAAATAAACTTTTTATCCAGTCCTACTCGTTTTAATTTGCGAATTTCAATTCTCTTTTTCTTAATATCCATATCACTAAAGATGATATTAGCAAGCATTTCTTTTAAATTTGTTTTAATCTGTAAATCATTAATAATAGAATCAATATCTTCATTAATTAAACGAACGGCATCAATTTCTATATCTTTTCCTTTACAATTAATAGAAAGTTGAGAACTTGTTTTAACATGTTTTATTTCAACTACAAAATCGTTATCTAAAACATAAGACGCGGATGGAAATATTTCATTATCTTGATACGCGACGACTTGTTCTGCTTTTCTTGTGTTTCTAAAACGTATTTTATAATCTCGATACTCAGGAATAATACCACTTTTACCTTCAATAGGTCGGATAATCACCGTAAAGTTATTTTGTAAATAGTTATAATCGATAGAACTTATTAAATAATAACCCTTTTCGTAAAGTTTAGATTCGCCATCATCTTCATAAAGATTATAAATATTACTTTTACCTGGAAAAATATGAATTTCCATACTCTCTGGTGATCTTGTATCATTTATATTTTCATAGAAATTACCAAGAGGCACGATAGAACCTGATTTAGCAAAAACAGGATAATCTTCATCTTTATAAAAAACGACATATCTTTTATCTCCTAAGAATTTCTTGCCAGTTTTAAAATCATACCAAACTCCTTCTGGTAAAAAAACATCTTTAACGGTTCGATTCATAACCATGTCTTTTTGTTTGGTAATAGGGCAAACAAGTAATTCAGAGCCAAAATAATATTCATTTTTATATTTAGGTTCATCATATATTTCCGGATTTTGATAATATAAAGGTTCAATTAATGGTTTACCTGTTTGGTGATACTTATATCCTTCAGTGTATAAATAAGGTATTAATCTATGCCGCATTTGTAAATAATCTTTGACGATTTTTAAAGTTTTAACATCCCACTTCCAAGGCTCTCTTTTATAATATTTGCCTCTTTTAGAAGAAAGACGAAGTAAAGGACTATAAACTCCCATTTGCACATAACGCATATAAAGTTCCGCATCTTCAACGCCCCCCATGTATCCTCCAATATCATGACTCCACCATAAAAGTCCTTTATTAGCTGCCGCGCTATCAAAGAAAGGTATTTCATTTAAAACATCCCAAGAAACAAGAGTTCTTCCTCCATCTAAAGCAGTATATTGATGGGCATTAACATTCCCATTAGAAGATAAGATAAACCCTCTTTTATTATCAAAACGATTAGCGTAATAATAATGATAGTAAGATAAGGCTCTTTTCGTTAATATGTCTTTCGCGTTATCATAGGAAACCCAAAAGAAATCAACCCCTTTTTGTTCTAAAGGTTCAATAAGTTGATGTAAATAAATTTGTAAAATATTTTTATCAAAAGCATTAAAAGGAATGATACTTTTATCGTTTAGTCCAAGTTGACTTGCAATCATATCATAGGCATCTTCATGAGGCATAATGCCTTCGGTAGGATTAATATTTAACCCTAATTTGACACCTCTTTCATGTAAAAAGTTTGTAAAATAAACTGGATCTGAAAATAAGTTACGATTAAAAGTAAAACCAGTTTTATATTTATCTAAGTCCCTAGCGTCTTTTAAGTGCCAAAATTCATCTAATAAAACAACCGCTAGAGGGATATCTTCTCTATTAAATTTACTTAACAGATTACTAACATCCATAAAGTTATAAATCTCACTTTTATTCCACCAGTTTCCAAGTGCATATCGAGGAATTAATGGTGGGTAGCCCGTCAAGTTAAAATAATCTTTTAGGCACATTCCAAAATCACGCCGATACATAAAAACATATTTATCAAAACGATTTTCAACATTTGGTGTTAAAAAGCCATCTTCGTTAATAATCATAGAAGCATTATCATCAAGAGTAACAAAACCATCTACCGAATAAAGTCCTTTTTGATAATCAGCTTTATCCAAAATAAAACCTTGTCCCGAAGTATTAAAATTGCGAACTTCTTTACTTTTAACGTTCCATATCTTATCCGTATTCAAAAGATAAATTTCTATATTTAACCCCTCAAAAGGCTTTTCTTTCACATATTTAAGCATAAAATATTTAGTGGTTATTTCTAAATATTTATCATCTTGATTTACTTTAAATTCAGGAATATCAAAATCACGATTCCGAACCAACTCTGTTAAATCGTCAAAAAATTGGCCATCTTTATTATATTCTAGTCTTACTAAACGTTCAGAAAGAATAGTAATACGGTAATTAACTCCTTCAAATATAGTTTCACTTTTACTTTTTGCTTTATTATAATCAGGTTTAAAACAAGTGTCCATGTAATTCATTTTTATAACCCCTTTTCACTATTTATAAATTATAACACATCTTATATTTAAAAGAAATTTACATTTTTAATTGACACATGAAAAAGAAAGGTTTAACATTAAGGAAATTTGGAAAGGAAAAATTATGTTTTTATACAGTGATGACAATAAAAGATATCATACTTTAAATTATTTTTTTAGAAATAAGTTTCACCAAAAAGTTTTTAAAGTAAGTTTAAATGCTGGCATGGGCTGCCCTAATATAAAAAATGGGCATGGTTGTATTTTTTGCTCTCATAAAAGTGGGGACTTTGCTGGTGATGTGAAAGATGATTTAGAAACTCAATTTGAAAATGTTAAAAATGTTCTCAGTAAAAAATGGCCAGTCGCATCTTATATTGCTTACTTTCAAGCGGGTACAAATACTTATGCTCCCCTTGAAACTTTAAAAAAGAACTTTGAAACGGTCTTAAAAATTCCTAATGTAAAAGGACTTGCTATTGCCACTCGAAGTGATGCGATTAGCAAAGAGACTTATGACTATTTAAGTGAATTAAATAACCGAACTTTTTTAATGGTAGAAATTGGTCTACAAACTATTCATGAAAAAACCTTAAAATTAATTAATCGCGGGCATTCTTTAGAAAACTTTGAAAATTGTGTTAAAGAACTTAAAAAAAGAAATATTTTCACTGTCGTTCATATTATCAATGGTCTTCCTTTTGAAACAAAAGAAATGATGATAGAAACAGTAAAATATTTAAATGATTTAAAAATTGATGCGATTAAAATTCATATGTTACATATTTTAAAAAATACTCCTTTAGCCGATTACTATTATCAAACAAACTTTCATGTTTTAACCAAGGAGGAATATATTGATATTGTCTGTGACCAGTTAAAAGAACTTGATCCTAAAATTGTTATTGAAAGAATCACGGGTGACCCGACTAAGGAAGACTTAATTGCCCCCGAATGGCTTTTAAAAAAATTCTGTGTTTTAAATGATATCGATAAGGAAATGAAAAAAAGAGATATTTATCAAGGAGATTCACTCGTCCATTAATACAATATCAGTAATAGGAAATCCTTTAATCTTCATTTCATAGGCTTTTTGAAAGCCTATTTTTTCTTGCCAATATTTTTCACATTTTTCTTCATAAATAGAAATACCTTTTGTTAAATTGACACTTCTTAAATAATCACAAAACTCATCACTACAAATCTTTTTAACATTAGTAATATTATTTTTTTCTAAATAATTAGCTAAATTAATGGTTGTTACTTTATCTTCATAACCATAACTATAAGGAATAAAAGTTATTAAAATAAAAATGATTAAAATGGTTATTACAAAAAAATATTTTTTCATATACTTCACCGTTATTATTTTGAACTTTTTCCCATAAAAAAAATTGGCAATTACTACCAACTTTTCTTTATTACATTTCAATGATTTCGTAACCTTTTTCTAAAAGAGTTTCTTTTTGATGTTTAAAGTTTTTACTGCGCATAACAATTTTTACAATATTGCCATTTAATCTTAAATTTTCGGCTTGTAAAAAGACATCTTCTGTTTTTTCGTTAATCACAAAAGCGATTTCCTTTTTATTGCTTGGAATTTCAAAGCCTCTTTCTTTTAAAAGAAGAACTAATCTTTCAAAGCCCACAGAGAAACCAACAGCAGGAACAGAAATACTTGTATAGTTGGCTACCATATTATCGTATCTGCCACCGCCACCAATACTACTATTTAAATCTTCAACACCAATTTCAAAAATAGGTCCTGTGTAATATCCCATACCTCTTACTAGAGTTGGGTCAAAAATAACATTGGCTTTTGTGACAGCTGAAGAAACTTCCATAATTTCTTTTAAATTTTTAACAATAGCCCCATCAATGGTAAATTGAGCACAAAAATCTTCATAAGATAATTCTTGTTTAAAATAGTTTAAATAACGGTTTACAATATTTTCGTCATAACCATGACTAATAAGTTCTTCTAAAACACCATCAAACCCAATTTTGTCTAATTTGTCTAAAGATATTAAGATACTTTCTAAATCTTCTTCTTCAAAACCAGCACTTAAAGCCATCGAAGTTAAAATACGACGATCATTAATTTTAATTTGAAAGCCCTCAAAGTTAAGTTTTTTCAAAAAACTAGTAACAGCACTTATTAATTCAATTTCTCCTAAGTTTGTTTTTTCCCCAAAAATATCTAAATCACATTGCATAAATTCACGATATCTTCCTCTTTGAGGACGATCAGCACGATAGACATTACCAATTTGAAAAGCTCTAAAAGGACTTTGAAGTTCATTCATATTACCGGCATAAAAACGTGTTAAAGGGACAGTTAAATCATAACGTAATCCAGAATCTACTAAGTTATCCACATTAGTAATGTTTTCTAAATCTAATTTTTCGCCTCTTTTTAAAATCTTAAAAATCAACTTTTCGTTATCTCCACCTTGTTTATTTGTTAAATTTTCAATGTGTTCTACACATGGTGTTTGAATAAGTTCAAAGCCGAAATTCTCATAAGTATCTTTCATAACTTTCAAAACATATTCTCTTAAGGCCATATCTTCAGGCATAATATCGCGCATTCCTTTAGTAGGGATTTTAATAAAACTCATTGTAAACACTCCTTCACGGACTTCATTATACCAAAAAAATATCTTGGATACTAGTCCTCTATCAAAAGGAAAGCATAAAAAAAGCGAAGAACTTCTCCACTTTTTCTTAGAATAACTACTATTTAACCTCGATATATTTTTTAGTAGCTTCTTTATCAACTTTTGGTACTACAATATTTAAAATACCATTTTCAAATTTAGCTTCAATCTCGTCTTCTTTAACATCGCCTAAATAGAAGCTTCTTTGATATTTACCATATGTTCTTTCTTTACGAATATATTTTTTATGTTCGTCTTTTTCTTCAGCCGTTTTTTCAGCTGTTATAACAATGTTTCCTTTATTACATTCAATTTTAATTTCATTTTTTTGAAAGCCTGGTACATCCATTTCAATATGATATTTACCATCTTTTTCATAAATATCACATTTCATTTTATTGTCGTCCTCCGTAGATAAAAAACTATCTAATAAATCATCTAAATAATAATTTCTTGGTACTAATTTCATAATATCACCATTTCCTTTCAACAATTATCATTATACTCCTTTTTTAGCACTTGTCAATAGTAAGTGCTAATTTTTATTTTAAAAAAGACAGTTTGACATTAAATGCCATAAACTGCCATTAAAATTGATAAATATTTATCTTCAATACTATCGGTTCTACTTGTCATAATTACAGGGCTTTTCGTACCAGTAAGAACACCGGCCATTTTAATATGACCTAGAAAAACAAGGGCTTTTGTGCAAATATTACCACTTGCTAAATCTGGCATAACTAATATATCTGCAGCCCCACAAACATCACTTGTCACATTTTTATGATGAGCGGCTTCTTTAGATAAAGCAAGATCCATAGCAACTGGTCCAATAATAGAATAAGGTTTTTGATATCCATCAAAACTTGCCACTTCACTGGCTTCTACAGTACTAATAATTTTAGGATTTACTTTTTCAAGAGCCGATAAAACAGCAATTTTAGGATGAGTAATACCGAGTTTATGAACTAAGGAAATAGCATTTTCGGTAATTTTGATTTTTTCTTTAACACCTGGAGCAATATTAACTGCACAATCGGTAAAAATCATAAAACGGTTTTCTTCTTTATTTTCTACAACAGAAGCTTGACTTAAAAGACTACCCTCACTAATAAGACCACTTTCTTTATTTAGGATTGCTCTCATAAAAGATGAAGTCATCATTAATCCTTTCATAGGAATATCAGCCTTTTTTTCTTTAACTAATGATACGGCGATACGAGCCGAATTTTGTTCATCATAAGATTCAATGAAAGTATAATCTTCTTCTTTTTCGCCAAACTCACTTAACAATTCTTTTATTTTAGGAACATTGCCAATTAAGATAGCATCAACAATATTTTTTTGATGAGCCAAAACAAGAGCTTTTAAAGCATATTCATCCTCGGCATTGGCAAGGGCAACGACTTTTTTCATATTATGTTCTAAGACATAATTTTCAATTTCTAAAAAATTTCTAAACATGATTCCTCCTAAAGTTCTTTAATAGGTTCTTCCCCAATAAGGGCCTTATAAACATTAACACCTAATGATTCCATTTCAAATTCACCTGGATAAAGATGAACAGGTGCAATAAACTCTACTCGTTTTTTTATTTCATTCATCAAAAAGTCAGAATAAACAATACCACCTGTTATTAAAATCGCGTCTATTTTGCCACCCACAACAGTAGACATAGCCCCGATTTCTTTAGATGTTTGATAGCACATAGCCAGTAAAGCTTCTTTGGCTTTTTCATCATTTTGTTCTAAGGCTCTTTGTTGAATTTTTACGACATCTGTTTCACCAACATAACTCATAAGGCCGCCTAAGCCTTTTATCTTCCGGCGCATTTCCTGATAAGAATACTTACCACTATAACACATGTCAATTAATTGACCAACAGGAAGTCCACAAGAACGGTCCGTTGAAAAAGGTCCATCACCATCTAAACCATTATTTCCATCAATCATTTTACCATGATGATGAATCGCAACGGATGTTCCCCCACCCATATGACAAACAACAAGATTTAAATCTTCATATTTTTTACCGATATCTTTTGCATATTTTTTAGCGACAGCTTTATGATTTAAAACATGAAAGCGAGATAATCTTTCTATTTCTTTTAATCCCGAATAACGCGCTAAAGGTTCAAATTCATCTGTACAAGCCGTGTCAACCGTAAAAGGAAGAGGTCCTTCTTTGGCATATTCATAAGCAAGTCTAAGTCCTAAATCGGAAACATGGTTACCATATTTCATACTACGAGACTCTTCTAACATTTCTTCATTAATTTTATAGACGCCACTTGTTAGAGGTTTAGTATGACCTCCTCTTGAAACAATCGCATCTAACTCACTGACGACAATATTATGTTCTTTCATAAATTCATCAATCGCATTTTTACGTAAAGAAAATTGTTCCCAAACCGTATTGAATTTTTTAATCTCGTCGGCATTATGCTTTAAATTTTCTTTATAGATACATTTATCATCTTCATAATAAGCAATTTTAGTAGACGTAGTACCTAAGTTAATTACAAATATTTTTTTCATATAATACTTCCTTTCTAAAAAAAAGGACATATCTCTATGTCCTATTTTGTTTCATACATTTTGATAGTTTTTCTTATAATACTCAAAATGGCACTAAAGATAATAGTTAATACAACAGTTGGAATAAATATTTGCCAGAATGTATATGGATTTGTTTCACTATTTTTACCAAGCATGCGTATAACAAAAATGGCAATTGGATAATGAAGCATATAAATTTCTAGTGATATTGAGCCAAGATAAGCAAATACTTTATTGGTATATTTATTGTTAAGTAGGTTCGTTAAGAAATCTTTGCTTAATAAGCTTAACGTGATGACAACAAAGATTAAAAGTGCAACTGTCCATCTTTCAAGATTAAAGAAAGTTGGTTGATAGATGGTATACCATATAAGTAAAACACTACAAAAAGCATTTAGCATTGTCATAGCAATTTGCTCTATTTTTGTAAATTTATGTTTTTTTAGTTCGTTTACAAGATTGTAAATAATAATACCACCTAATAAACCAATCATTACAAAAATTAAGCCATTGTTAAATCCTAAAGTAGCTGTCTGACTGGTTGCTGCACCACCCATACCATTGGTAGAAGCCGTTTGTAAGCCAAAAGTACTCCATGCTGTTTGGGCAGCTCTTGTACCTGTAAAACACCACCAACCTGCAAAGAAAATAGTACCAAATGGTGCAATAAAGCCCATTAATAAATCTTTGTTTTTGCAAAGAAGATAGTATAGAAAATACCCGACAATAATAATGGCTGAAATAAACCAAAGTGGTCCATTTAGATTGAAAAATTCATTACCTGTACTTCTAAGTCCAGCCGCATGAAAGCCTAAAAATTCCCATGCACTATTGACAATCATTGTAAAAACTTGTTGCAAAGTGTAATCTGGATAATAGAATTTAGTACAGAAAATAACCCCTAGCAAATAACCTAATACAAGAGTTGGTAAAAGTGTTTTTACCCGTGCCCATGTATAGTCCCAAGCTCTTCTTGAAGGACTTTGGGAAGCATATTCAGGATTATCTTTTCTTTTTTCATGATGAGCTACCATAAAGTATCCTGCAGTTAAGGTGAAAATTAATAAAACTTCACTTGAACCGAAGAACCATTTAGCTTCTGGAATCATGTAATAACCATTAGTACCATTACAAGTTCTTGCAATAATAAAGCCAACATGGAAGCCTATGATAGCCACAGCAATAATAAATCGCCATAGTTCAATCGCTACATTTTTGGATTTTTCTTTGGATTTTTCTTTCCCTTTCAATTCTTTCATTTTACTCTTCCTCCTATGATAAAATTATAGCATTTTATCATAAGAATAACAACGATAATTTACGGTCAATTTTATAGAATAACTGCTTTAATTCGTCTTACACCGGCACTAGAAGATTCTTCTTTTTTTATTTTAAAATGTCCTATTTCACCCGTATGAGAAACGTGTGGCCCGCCACATAATTCTTTTGATACATCGCCAATAGAATAAACTGTTACTCTTTCAGGATATTTGTCAACAAACATGCATTCCGCCCCTGAAGCAATTGCTTCTTCTTTACTCATCTCGGTGCAAATAACTGGCATATCTTCTTTAATCCATTCATTAACCAAATCTTCTACTTTTGTTTTTTCTTCATCGGTTAATTTATGATCACAAGGAAAATCAAAACGTAACCGTTCTTCAGTGATATTGCTACCTAATTGATGAACAGAAGGACCAACTACTCTTTTTAAAGCGGCATTTAATAAATGAGTTGCCGTATGATATTTGGTTTCAATCACACTATTGCCAGAAAGACCACCTTTAAATTTTCCCTTAGAAGCAGTTCTTGATTTTTCTTGATGTTCTCTAAATTTTTCTTTGAATCCATCTTCATCAACCGTCATGTTTCTTTCTTTAGCTTCTTCAATCGTAAGTTCAATTGGAAAGCCATAAGTATCATATAAATGAAAAGCAGTCACTCCATCTATAATATTGGTATGAAGAGCAATTTTTTCAAATTCTTTTAAACCTTTTTCTAAAGTACGACTAAATTTTATTTTTTCGTTTTTAATAACGTCTAAAATAATATCTTTATTTTGACTTAATTCACTATAATAAGGTGCATATTCTTCAATGAAAATTTTGGCAAGTTCAATATCAATATCAGAATTAATATCAATATTTAATTTTCTTTCATGACGTACAGCACGACGAATAAGTCTTCTTAAAATATAACCTTGATCAGTGTTACTTGGTTTAATACCAGCTGGGTCCCCCGCGATAAAAACACTCGTTCTAATATGATCAAGAATGATACGCATCGATTTTTCATTGCCTTCATAAGTTAAGCCACTTAACTTTTCTAAACAAGTTCTAGCCCTATCCCAAATACTTGTTAAATAATTATCTGTTTTACCTTCTAAAACAGCTACAACTCTTTCAAGGCCCATTCCAGTATCTACATTTTTTTGCTCTAATTCCGTAACATTACCATTTTCATCTTGATAAAATTCCATGAAAACATTATTCCAAATTTCTACCCAACGACTATCTTCAGGGTCAAATTTTTCAGGAACGGGTGAGTCATCACGCCAATAAAAAATCTCAGTATCGCCCCCACATGGTCCAGAATCACCAGGAATCCAGAAATTATCGTCTTTACCAAGGTAAGCAATTTTTTCTTTTTTGATGCCTAATTCCATCCAACGATTAGCAGATAATTCATCTTGGGGAATTTTGTCGTCTCCTTCAAAAACCGTCACTGCTAATTTTTCAACAGGAATATTTAAAACACTCGTTAAAAATTCAAAACTATAACCAATACTTTCTTTTTTAAAATAATCACCTAAGCTCCAGTTACCAAGCATTTCAAAAAAAGTATGATGCGTTTTATCGCCAATTTCTTCTAAATCATTAGTTCTTACACATTTTTGATAATCACATAATCTTTTACCATATGGATGATGTTTTCCCATTAAATAAGGAATTAAAGGCTGCATACCTGCCGTATTAAATAAAACAGAAGGATCATTTTCTGGTACTACAGGAGCACTAGGAATTTGTTTATGACCCTTGCTGACAAAATAATCAATATATAAATCTTTTAACTTCATAATTCTTCCTCCACTATTTCTTTCAATATTTCTTTCATTTCACTTAACGATTTATCTTTAATACTATAATCGAATTTAGTGAAATTATCAAGTGCATGTTCCGTTTCATGAGCTTGTTCATCTTCTGTTAAATCACTAACTTCTAAATTGTTTTCTACTTTTATAGTAAGTGGATGTAAATATTCTAACTCCGTGATTTCATTTGGAAAACGAACATCACTAATAATTAAAACATCAACAAACTGTTCGTATATGGCAATGTCTTCTTTCATTCTTCTGATAAAATAATAAGGATCATTAGAAGAATGTCTGACATAACTTCCAAAGTCTTGCAAAAATTTACGGGGTTTAGGTAAAGAAATACCATCCCATCCGATTAATTCTTTTGCAAATAATTTAATATATTTACTATATTCTGTAATAGCTACTTTGTAGTTTTTCTCTGTACATAATGTCTTTAATAAAGAAGCACACGAACTTTTACCACTTCTTGCCCTACCAGCAATTAAAATCAATTTCATTTAAAACACCTCATCACTTTTTTATACATGATTTCCTTTCTTTATGTAAAAAAAACATATACCTAAAGATATATATTTTTATTCTTCACTTAAAATAATTTCGTCTTTATTTTGAAATAAATTATATTTTTCTTTAAAGAAGCGCCATACAACTTTGACTAAAGACATACAAGGCGTGCATAAAATCATCCCAACTATGCCAAAGAAATGTTCAAAAATCAAAAGTCCTACAATAATGGTAACTGGGTGAAGTTCAGTAGTTTTACTCATGACAAGAGGTTGTAAAATATTGTTTTCAACAAGTTGCACAACAACGACAATAATTAAAGATAAAATACCTATTAAAGGACTTTGGGCGAAACCGACAATGACAGCCACAATACCACCAATATAAGGTCCTACGTAAGGGATTAAATCCGTAATACCACATAATAGTCCAAATAAAAGTGGCGATTGTAACCCAATAAAGAAGAAACCTAGACTATCACAAATAAAAACCATGGTGGCAACAAGTAAAGTACCATTTACACTTTTTCTAACTTCTGTCGAAATATTTGTAATTAATAAGGAAGCTTCAAAGCGATTTTTCTTAGGTAATAAATTTAGTAAATGGCCATTAATGGAATCAAAATCAATCAGCATATAAAGCCCTATTACTAAGCCAAAACAAATAGTAACTAGACTAGAAAATAAATTGCCAACCATACTCATAATTGTATTAGGTAAAGAAGTCATAAAGTTATTAAAACTTCCTGTAATTGTGGTAAAAATTTGATTTTTAATACTGACAAAATCAACGCCATCTATATTACCAAGACGACTTACAATGTTATTCATGAATATTTCAACTTCATTGAAAATAGATGGTAAATTACGTATTAGTACTTGAATTTGATCATAAATAACAGGAAGCATATATCCTACGAATAAAGCTATAGATAAAATCATGATGGCATAAACAAGCATAGACCCTACTACTCTTGGCATTTTCTTTTTTTCTAATTTATTCACAATTGGATTTAAAATCCAGGCTAGTACAAAGCCAATAAAAAATGGTGATAAAACATTTAAAATGTTTAAAATAAAATTCCAAACTCCCCATTCACGTGCTATTAAGGTGACAATAAAAACTGTCGCGATAATCATGGTTATATAAAAGAAATGTAATATCTTTTTTGATAAATCGATTACTTCATTAACCTCTTCCATATTAAGTTTATCGTTTTTATTATTATTAAATAGTTTCAAAGTAATCACTCCCTAACCGTATTATAGCACAGCATAAAAAAATTATGAAAAAAAAGTGCCTATCTGACACTTCTTTACTATTTTATCTCTAATTGTTCTGGATTAGCCTTTGGTTTTGGTAAATCAATCGTTTTTGGTAATTCGATTTTAGCTTTTAAAGGTGCTTCCTCTACTTTTGGCTCTTCAGCCATTTTTATTTCATCTTTTAAAATCTTAGGTTCTTCTACTGAACGATTAACATAAACGGAACTAAAAACTGTTGGCATAACTTTTTTAGTTTTTGGTTCTTCCTTTTTAACTTCTTGGGCTTCAAACATTTTTTCTTGTTTTGGTTCTTCTACTTTTATTTCTTCTTTAACTGTATTTGTTTCAAAATGTAAAGGTTCTTCTGTCTTTTCTTCTAAAATTGGTTCAGTATTCACATTTTCTTTCTTTTCAATGCTTTCTAATTCTTTAGTAATTGCTGCAGCTAAAGCATCAAAATCAAATTCTTTTTCTTCTTTTGGTGTTTCTACTGTTTCTTCTACAGCAGTACTTTTTTCTTGTTTTTCAAAAGAAGGAATTTCTTCATTTAAAACATTATTAACAGTTGGCATTGGTACTTCAACTTTTTCATTTTTTAAATGTGGTGTTTCAACAGGAATAGTATCGTTTACTTCTTTAAATAAAGGTTCTTCTTTCTTAGGTTCTTCTATTACTTTTGGTAACTCAGTATTCTCTTTTTCTTTCTTATCAGAATCTTTTTTACCGAAAAAAAGAATCACCAAAAACAAAACAATTAAAACACCAATAAACACAAATAAATAAATACCAAAGTTTTCTATTTGATACAAACTTTCTAGAAAATTTTTCATTTAATCAATCACCTTTTATTCTTCTACTATAAAAATAGGATAACACACAAAAGAACATCTCGTCAATAACTTTCGTCATCCTAGAAAAATTTATGCAACATGTATTAAAAAAATACACTTAAGTGTACTTTACATATAACGAGTCATTTGACTCATAACTTGCTTAACTTGCTTTTGGCTTGGTTTACGGCCCATACTTGTCATCATGGTTTCAATCATTTTTTCATTAATAGGTGGATTTTTTTGGATGTATTTTTTCATCATTGTTCTTGCAACAAAAAAGCCAATGATTACCCCGATGATAAGACCAATAATAATTAATAAAATATCATGTAACATTTTTCATGCCTCCTATGCCCTTATTTTACAAAAAAAGAAGAAAAGAAGCAAGTTTATTTTGCTTCTTCTAAGGCTCTTGATTCTCTAATAACTACAATTTTAATCGTTCCAGGATATTGCATTTCTTTTTCAACTCTTTCTTTGATATCTTTAGCAATTTTATATGAAGTCGCATCCGATACCTCTTCAGGTTTAACGATAACTCTGATCTCTCGACCTGCTTGCATCGCATATGTTTTTTCAACACCTTCAAAAGAATTACCAATGCTTTCTAATTGTTCGAGTCTTTTAATGTAATTATCTAAAGAATCGTTACGGGCACCAGGACGTGCTGCAGATAAAGTATCCGCGATTTGCACTAAAACGGAAATAACATTGTTTTGTTTTTCATCGCCATGATGAGATAAAATGGCATTGATAACTGTGTCACTTTCATGATAGCGTCTAGCAATATCAGCCCCAATAAAGACGTGGCTTCCTTCAACTTCATAATCAATAGATTTTCCTATATCATGTAATAGTCCTGCTCTTTTAGCTAAGGCAACATTCTCACCCAACTCAGCGGCCATTAAACCACATAACTCTCCAACTTCTTTAGAGTGTTTTAAAGCATTTTGACCATAACTCGTTCTAAAATGAAGTTTTCCAATTAAATAAACAAGTTCAGGATCTACCTTGGTAATTCCAAGATCATAACAGGCTTCGTTACCTAATTCAATAATTTTATTATTCATGTCTTTACTAACACGATCATAAACTTCTTCAATACGAGAAGGATGAATACGACCATCCTTAATTAAAGATTCAATAGTTATTTTAGCAATTTCACGACGTAATGGGTCAAATGAGGATACCACAATAGTTTCAGGAGTATCATCAATTATTAAGTCAACACCTGTCACAGCTTCAATTGTTCTAATATTTCTTCCCTCACGGCCAATTAGTCTTCCCTTTAATTCATCATTAGGCAAACTAATCGTACTAACGGTTTGTTCTGTGGCAACATCTTCTGAATAACGTTGCATAGATTCCACGATAATATTTTTGGCAACTTCATTGGCTGTTAATTTAGCCTCCCGTTCTTTTTCTTTGATAAGTTCAGCAATTTCACTGTTCATTTCTTCTTCGCATCTTTTTAAAATTAAGTTACGAGCCTTTTCTTTGCTAAATTTGGCTATTTTTTCTAAACGGCTCATTTCTTCTTTTAAAATTTCTTCCACCTTTTCGTCTTTGGCTTGGGTTTCTTTTTGTTTTGCTAATAAATTTTGTTCTTTTTCATCTAAAGAAGTTTCTCTTTTTTGGAGAATCTCATCTCTTTTATCAAGACTATTTTCTCTTGTTTGTAATCTTTTTTCAGATTCTTTTAATTCATCTTTTTTTTCTTTTATTTCTTTTTCAGCTTCTTGTTTGAGACGATAACTTTCTTCTTTAAATTCAATCATTCTATCTCGTTTTTGTTTTTCTGCCTCTTTGGTTGCTTCTTCAATTAATTTATTAGCTTGTTTTGCTAAACTATTTCCCCTAATATAGAAGAAAAGCACAGCAAAACCAATTCCCAAAAATATACCTACAAGGACAAATAAGATGGACCATATTCTTAATGGTTCCATTTCAATCTCCTTACTATTTATAGAAAATAATATTTATTAAAATCTATAGTTTTATTATATAGAACTTTTCTTTGATTTACAAGACGTAAGTTTTAAGTGTAAATAAATTGTTAATTAATTGTAAACAAAAAGATACTACTTCGTATCCTTTTCTTTATTAGAGACTTTATTTACTTTAAATCCATAATGTTCTCTGATTTTTCTTTCAATTTCTTCTTTCATATCCGGATTTTGTTTTAACATGAGTTTTACATTTTCTTTACCTTGGCCAATTTTTTGTCCTTGATAAGAATACCAAGCACCCGATTTATCAATAATATTAAGATCAGAGGCGATATCAATGATTTCACCTTCATGAGAAACACCCGTACCGTACATAATATCAACTGAAGCAAGTTTAAATGGAGGAGCCACTTTATTTTTAACAACTTTAATGTTTGTTCTATTGCCTAAAATTTGGTCGCCAACTTTTATTTGCTCTCCCCTGCGAACATCAAGACGAATAGTAGAATAAAATTTTAAAGCACGTCCGCCTGGTGTCGTTTCAGGATTTCCAAACATAACTCCTACTTTTTCTCTTAATTGATTAATAAAGATGGCAGTAGTTTTAGTTTTATTAATAGCTCCTGATAATTTTCTTAAAGCCTGACTCATTAAACGTGCTTGAAGACCAACATGGCTATCGCCCATATCGCCTTCTATTTCAGCTCTAGGTACTAAAGCTGCTACTGAATCGACGACAATAATATTAACAACTTCACTTCGCACAAGAGCCTCACAAATTTCTAGGGCTTGTTCCCCGGTATCTGGTTGGGACAAAAGAAGTTCATTAATATTGACTCCAAGATTTTTAGCATAAACAGGATCTAGAGCATGTTCTGCATCAATAAAAGCCGCCCGACCACCATTTTTTTGAACCTCAGCAATCGCATGCAAAGCAAAAGTAGTTTTACCAGAAGATTCTGGACCATAAATTTCAATAATTCTCCCTTTAGGGTATCCTCCTACTCCTAGGGCAATATCTAAAGCTAAAGAACCGCTGGATGTCGTATCAATTTCCATATGTTCTTCCGAGCCTAAACGCATAACGGCGCCTTTGCCAAATTGTTTTTCAATATCCATTAATACTTGTTCTAATACTTTATCTTTATCTTTTTCATCCTTGGTTGTTTTCATAAAAATCATATATTCTCGCTTTCTGGTATCATTGTAACTTACTTTATTTTAGTTGTCAACACATAAGCGAACAAACGTTTTTTTCAAGAAAAAAGTATTAGATTTTCCAGTCTAATACTTTATCTTTAATATCAAAATAATAAATAACACCACTAGCTACCGATAATACAGTGGCAACATCAATTAAAATTTCCGCCAAATAAATATTCCAAATTTCAAAAGGTAAATTGTAAAATAACATTAAAGAAATTCCCATCAACATAGTTGCCGTCTTTAATTTTCCCCATTTGTTGGCTTTTACAATTACTTTTTTACTAGCAGCGCCAATTCTTAAGGCATCTACTATCGTGTCCCTTAGCACAATAATGACAGGAATTAAAACACTAATAAAGCCTTGATAGGCTAAAACAATTAAAACGCCATTTACCAAAACTTTATCAGCAATGGCATCCATGATGGCTCCATAATCACTTGTCTTTTTCTCTTTACGAGCTGTTTGTCCATCTAAATAATCAGTAACAGAAGCCATTACAAAAATAAAACCAGCTATAATATATTTACTGTCCACTAAAACTTTACCTGCCACTAAAAAAGTTGGAAATGTAAAGTGGATATCACTCCAAGGAAAAAGTAAAATGGTTAAAATAATAATGGCCATAATAATACGGCTTTTAGTCAAATTATTAGCGAAGTTCATTAACAACACCTTTACTTTCTATGACACCAATACCTTTTGCTTCACTGATTTGTGAAACACTCCAAACAATGATTAATACCACCATTAAAATCAAGAAAACATAGGTTACTACATAATATTTTGTCGGATATTTACGCATAGGTTTTGAATAAGGAGAAGAAATTTCTGGTTCTGTTTTTTCTTTATTCATTTCTTGCATTTTCTTTTCAATTTCTTTAACAGGTATTTTTGAAGTATATTCAAACATATATTCATTAAAGTCGTCTACTAAGCTATCTGCGTCTAAGCCTAAATATTTCGCATAATTAGTAATATAATCTTTTAAATCATAAATATTTTTAAAAGAACCCATGGCTCCTTCTTCAATATTTTCTAAAATAACATCTCTTATCCCGAGGTCTTCTGAGGCTTCTTTAATACTAACACCAGATGTTTCCCTCGCTTCTTTCAATGCTTTTCCTATTTCAAACAAGATACTCACTCCTTGCATTTTTACAAATAAAAAAAATAACTTATAAGCCTTGTTCTGTACGTCTTTCGACGCGACAAATATTTATCTACCATTACTGGTCCATTCTCCCGTTTGATTCCGTTTGAATAGCTCCCCTACCATAATTTGGGTTTCTCACTTGTGGGGTTTACCACGTTCCACTTCCAAGGTTTCCCTTTTCTTCGTCACTTTGGCACTTTTATACCTAATAAAACCATTTGAGGTTTCCTCGGAGCCGTTAGAAATAAATTTCTACCTTAGGTTATTTTTTCCCTAAGCACAAACACTACAACCATCTCAGGTTGTGTGAGCAAGGACTTTCCTCTACATAATATTATGCAGCATTTGTCAAGTTATTTATTATATTTTCCGTATACAAATTTTTCTAATTGACTTATTCTTCTTAATAAATCAACATTGCTAACTGCACCATTATCTTCATCACTTTCTTTTGTTTCTAATTCTGTTTGAAGTTGACGTAGTTGTGCTTTTAAATTAGCATTCTCACTGCTAAGTCTTTGATATTCTTTCTCGTATCCCCTTACGATTCTTTTAAATTCAGCATAATCTTTAATAATGATATCTAAAAAATTATCTACTTCTTGAGGGCGATATCCACGAGCATCTATTTTAAACTCTTTTTCATAAATTTCTTCAGGGCTTAAAACTATTTTATCATTCATACACTCACTTCCTCAAAATAATATTACCAGTAGATACTCTATTTGTCAATTGAAAGAAAAGGACAAAAATGAGAGTTATAATTGTTTTTAGGATAGGCTTTGTTTACGACTATATTCTCGCATACTTTCTAGGATTTCATTTCGTTCATTAACAAATTTATAATAATCACGCGTATCTTCATTATCCTTTTTTTATAAAGTGAAATACGAACATTTAGAAAAGAAATAGAAGGAAATCTTTGATTGAAAAGATTAATAAGATTATTTAACTTATCAAAATTTTCTTGTCCAACTTTTTGAAACAACGAAGTCATATCACTTTTTTTACGACAAATTATAATCGTTTCATAGTACTCTTCAAAAAAATCTTGAACCAAAAAGCGGTAATTTTCATAACTCGTATTGCCCATATATTTTGCCTTATCAGGAGACGTAAAAACACCTATATTATTTTCAACCATAACTTTAGAAATACTTTGAGCTAGTAATTCATTAATAATTTCATTAAAATATTCATACTTTCGTTTTAAGAAACTATTTTCTTTTTCCTCACCTGTACTCACAAGAGTATCTGCTAGCATGTCAAAATCATCAACACATAATACCTCATTTTCACCTTGAACTTTGAAATTAAGTTCATACAAATGATTTAATTCATGATTGATTTTATTATCCACATACGAAGCAGCAAAAAAATTAGGATTTTCTAAATATAAAATAACAATTGGAAAAAACATTAAAGCATTATCCTTATAGATAAAATTAGTTTGAACACAAGTTCCTTTTAAATCAAATAAATCCCAAAAAGAATCACTTATCGAACCAGCAAATTTTTGTTGATTTATTTTTTCTCTTATTTTTTGATAAAAAGGACTTTGCATACGATATTCTTTTGTAAAATTATCTAAACAAGCACTTTTTATTTTTTTTACTTTAGAAACATAATCATAGGAAGGCCAATATTCACTATCTTTTAAACTTTCTAAATTTTTTTCATCAACATCAATGCCCAAATTTTTAAAATATTTTACTCTTGCTCTTAAAATATCACCTTTTGTTATTTCACTTTCCTCCGGCCTATTTAAAATTTGTTCTTGTTGTTCACTAAAATTTAAAATTAGAGGTTGTCTTTCGTGAACTACCCATTGTCTTAAGCCAATGGGCTTCCTGCTTCATCGACCTCGTAACCTACTATCTCCACAGGCGTTA
>CAKOHH010000008.1 GCA_934085675.1 uncultured Bacilli bacterium
ATAGCACAAACCTCCGCTTCCGGCTACCTTAACCCACCGTCTAAAGCCAGTGGGATTGCGGTAGCCCTATTTCAAAATCACCATAATTATCTAAAAAAGTAGGATAATTCTTATAGTTAAAATTCTCTATATAGTTATTTACAGCTTTTATTTTTGCATCATCTAACATGGGAAGCAAATCTTTTATATATCTTTGTTGATATGTTTTGTGTAAAGAAAGCCTTATTTTTTCGTCCGCCTCTACAAATGTGATGTAAGGCTTTAGTTCTTTTTTTATTTTTCCATATTTTATAGAACTTTTTTTGAAACATTCATAACATTCTTGTAACTTTTTAAATACCGGTGAATTTACAATATCAGCCATATCCTCAAAAGACAGCAGCTGACTAAAGTGAGCATAAAATGCTTCTCTTTTTGCTTCAAATTCTCTTTCAATATTACTTTTATCCAAAAAATAGTTGGCTCTATCATGATAAAATCTTGCTTTTCCATAAAAATACTCTTCTGGAATACTTCCTTGATCTAAATATTTTTTATATTCCTCTAAAGTTATATCTTCTTTAACATTTTTTATATTTTCAAACCCTTCTTGAATAAAGTGTTTTATTCTTTCTTCCTCACTTTGCAAAGCCAAAGAAGCAAAATCCACAAAATATTTTATATTCATGAGAATAAAATGCTCACACTTATAGTTAGAAAAACATAGCTTTTTCATATCCATTAATCCACTAGCAGTTAACTCTTCATCTAAATACATTTCAAAATATTTATGTTCTAAGTCATCAATAATCAATTTTTGAGTGGCAATATCACGGTACGGAATATAAAGGGCATTCTTAAATTTCTCTTCTATGTCATTTCTTTCACTTTCACCATAATAACTTATAAAAGCCTCCTGAAATGCAGGTAAACTATTTTGAAAATAAGTATCATATTCTAATAAACGTTTATCTTCTTCTCTCATAAGGCCTCCGTAATTCATGGTAATTATATCATGAATTTTTAGACATTTAATAATTATTAAATTTTATTATATTACAAACTGTCTGTTAGAGGCACTTTTAATATTTCTGCTATCTATATTATAGAATTTATACTATTTACCTTCATCTTTACTGTTATTATCTAAAAAGGAATTTTGCAAAGCAAGCTGTGCAATGTCTAAATCGATATGTTCGATTTTAAAAATCATATTATTAAAAATAGTTTGTAATGATATCATTTTATATTCACTCTTTTCACAAGGAAATTTTACTACAAAACATTTTTCATAACTACTTATTCGACATCACTTGCCAAATATTTTAGACAAAGTGTATAATATCATTGGTAAAGGAGAAAAGTATTTTCATATGAATTATCCAGGCAATATCAAAAAAAAGAATCAAAAGAAAGAAAACATTAATTATGCTAATCGGGGTATGGCTTTAGAATCTTTAATTAATGAATCTAATCAATACTATGATGAGCAAAACAAAGCCTTAATTAATAAAAAACCTACCCCCATAGGTATTAGTGAAGCCATTTATACAAATAAAGGAAGAGTAATTAAAAATGGCTTTTTTAAGGCTCCTTCTACCCTAGATTATAATGGTGTTTATAAAGGAAAATATATAGAATTTGAAGCCAAAGAAACCCAAAATAAAACGTCATTTCCTTTAAGTAACTTTCATGAGCATCAACTTATTTATTTAAAAAGAATCATAGAACACGGGGGTATTTGTTTTGTTATTATTAAGATGAATAATCAAGTTTTTCTTTTAAAGGGAGAAGATTTAGTATCTTTTTTAAACACTTATAAAAGAAAAAGTATTCCATATTCATATTTAGAAAAATATGGTAAAATGATTAAAGAAGGTTTTTACCCACCTTTAGATTATTTAAAAATTGTCGATGAAATATATTTAAAAGGAGAGTGTTTTTAATGGCTACGACACAAAAGAAAAAGCTAAAATTTAAAAGTGTTAAAAAAATAAAAGATAATTTAAAAAAAGATAAAAAACCACGAAGAAAAAATAAGAAAAAAGTTGGTAATATTATTCTAATTACTTTAATTAGTATTGGTATTTTAATAGCCACGGTAATGATTTCTTTTGGACTTTATATTATTTTCACAGCACCAGAATTTACCCAAGAAAATTTATATTTTAAAGAGGCTTCAGTTATCACTTGGGATAATGGTGAAGAAATTACCCGTATTGGCAGTGAAAACAGAGTTATTAAAAATTATGAAGATTATCCGCAAGTTTTAGTAGATGCTTTGGTTGCTACTGAAGATTCAAGGTTCTTTCAACATAGTGGTTTTGATGCAGCGAGATTTTTAAAAGCCAGTATGGGTCAAGTTATGGGCCAATCTGGGGCCGGTGGTGCATCTACAATTACCATGCAACTTGCCAAAAACTATGTTACTAAAAGTTCTGTAGATAGCGGTATTGAAGGCATCATTCGTAAATTTACCGATATTTATATGGCTGTTTTCAAAATTGAAAAGAACTTTACGAAAGAACAAATTTTGGAAATGTATTTAAATACAGGTTGGTTTGCAAGTGGTGGCTCTAACTATGCTTCTATCGAAGGAGTTGAACAAGCCAGTCAATATTTCTTTGGTAAATCTGTTTCTGATTTATCTTTACCAGAAGCCGCTATGATAGTGGGAATGTATAATAGCCCTGTTGCTTACAATCCTTACTTAAATCCGGAAGATTCCAATGATCGAAAAAATACCGTTTTAAGTTTGATGTATCGTCATGGTTATATTACTGAAACAGAAATGAAAGATGCCCAAAGCATTCATGTTAAAAAATTAGTCAAAGAACAAAATAATGCTGCTTCATCAAATCCTTATCAGGCCTTAATTGATTATGTTACAAGTGAAGTAAAAGACCGTTTAGGCATTGATATTTATAAAGGAAGTTATCAAATCAAGACAACCTTCAGCAAAAATGTTCAAGATATGATTAATGGTATTCAAAATGGCAGTGTTCAAGGAGCTTTTAAAGATGACAAAGTTCAAATGGGCTTATCCATTCTTTCAGTAAGTGATGGTTCTATTAAAGGTTTAGGTGCTGGAAGAAATTATGTTGCAAGTGGAACAAACCGGGCTGCAAGTTATGGTACGGGTAATAAAAAACAATATTATCGTAGGCAAATTGGTTCAACAGCCAAACCACTTATCGACTATGGACCTTTAATCGAATATAATAATGCTTCAACAGGTCAAATGTTTATTGACTTTAGATATGGATACAATCAAGGCATTTATATTAACAACTGGGATATGGGTTATAAAGGTATTATGACTTTGAAAAATGCCCTATCATCTTCTCGTAACATCACGGCTCTAGAAGCATTTCATCAAAATGATGTGAAAAACATTGAGAAATTTTTAAATAATTTAGGTATTAGTAAAGAAAACTTTACTACTTCAAGTAATCCAGAAGGTAAAATTTTAGAATCATCTTCTATTGGTGGTTTTGATCCAGGACTTACGACTCTTGAAAACGCAGCCGCTTATGGAGCATTTGCAAGAGGTGGCTATTATATTGAACCATATTCTTTTACAACTGTAACAAACTTAGAAACAGAAGAAGTTACTGAATATAAATATGAAAAGAAAAAAGCCATGAGTGAAGAAACAGCCTATATGATTACTGATGTTCTTCTTCAAGCGACAAGTGAAGGAGTTGCGGGTGCTGTAAATTCTAATTTACGGGCAAGCATTGCTTCTAAATCTGGTACAACAAGCGTTGATTCTGCTTCTGCAAGTGCCATTGGTGTCCCATCTTATACCACCCCAGATCATTGGGTAAATGCTTATAATACTGAATATGTTTTCTCTTTATGGATGGGTTATGATGTAATGGATAGTAGTCATTATTTCACCTCAAATACAGGTACAGTAGCCAGACAAAGAGTTAGTGCTTATTTAGCTAACCATTTACTTACTAATACAACAAAATTTGAAAAACCTGACAGTGTCAAATCGGTAACAATTGAAGCCCAAACATTGCCAACTAAAAGAGCAAGTGAATATACACCTAGTAGTATGAAATACACGGCCTTATTTAAAGAAGGTACAGAGCCATCTGATACTTCTTCAAGATTTACTAAATTAAGTGATGCTTCTAATGTTAGGGCTTCCGTAAGTGGTAGCAAAGTAACTCTTACCTGGGATAAAGCTTCTACTCCACAAGCATTAAATACCTCAGCAGTTCGTGAAGAATTTGCAAAATATTTTAAAACTTATAAATCTAATTATAGTTGGAGTTATAATCTTTTTGAAAATCAATATATGGGCATTTATGAAAGTTATAACAATTCTTACATTGGTAGGTTTGGTTATCAAGTTTACTTAAAAGATAAAAATGGTAATTTAACAAGTCTAGGCTGGACCGAAAATAATACTTATACTTACACAGCTACAACCAGTGGAACTTATGAATTTGTCATTCGTAGTGCTTATAGTATTTTTAAATCTAACGAATCAAGTGGTATTAGTACCAAAGCAACCGTTGAGTCTGGTTCTACTCCATCTGTTTTAAATGCTACCCCTATTAAACTTTGTGTTGAAAAAGGTGGCGTAATAAATCCTAAAAAAGGCATTAAAGTTACTCTTGATGGCAAAGATGTAACTAGTGCTGCTACTATTGTAGCAAGCAGTGTGGATACTTCTTCTGAAGGAGAAAAAAGTATTACTTACACTGTAACATATCAAACAGAAACAATTAAAGTAAATGGCATTATAAATGTTAGTAGTAGTTGTTCTAACGAGTAGTCTTAAAAGACTACTTTTTTTTGACATAAAAAAAACATCAACCACTTATTTTGATTGATGATGACTTTTATAAAACGAACACATACTTTGTAATTTACATTCCTCACAAAGAGGACTTTGAGCCTTGCATTGATACCTTCCAAATAAAACAAGTTGATGATGAAGGCGACTCCATTTTTCTTTTGGAAACTTTTTCATTAATTTTTTTTCAACAGTTAAAACAGAATCGTTTTTATAGGCGTATTTTAAACGTTTAGAAACCCTTTCTACATGAGTATCAACTGCAATACTTGGTTCATCAAAAATATTAGATAAAACGACATTACAAGTTTTTCGACCAACACCTGGCAAACTTTCTAAATAAGTTCTATCATTAGGAACATGACCTTGATAATCTTTAATTAAACGTCTAGCAATTTCTTGAATATAGAAAGTTTTTTTAGTATAAGAACCTAAAGGATAAATGATTTTTTCAACTTCTTTTTGAGGTGCTTCACTTAAAGATGTTAAATCATATTTTTGCCATAATATTTTGGTAACCTCATTGACTCTTTTATCCGTACATTGAGCCGATAAAACTGTTGCGATTAAAAGTTCATAAGGCTCTACATAATTAAGCTCACAACGAGCATCAGGATAAAGTTCATCTAAATAATTTATTACTTGCTCATTATTCTTCATCTTCTAACCAATTATAATCAAAAAGTTCAACAGGGGCTTTTTTTTCATTTTTTTTCGTAAGTCCTTCATTGACATCTTTAAGAGTATGATATCCTTTCTTTTGCCATTCATATAATATTTTATCAATATATCTTAAACTACTTACACCATTATAAACGGCTTCCTTTAAAGCTCCTAAAATGAGTTCTTCTGAAAAATCTTTATCTAACCAAGCATTAATAATTTCATATTCCATAGGTGATATGTTACGCCCTAATTCTTTTTGAAAAGCATCAAAAATAGTATCCTTTGTTTCGCTTTTTCTTTTCTTTTCTACTTTTTTCCATAAAGATTCATAAAGAGGCGTTAAACTAATAGTTTCGCAACGTTTATTTTTTTCATCTTTACCAGTATCTACTTCCATAAAATTAAGGGTAATAAGATGATTAAAAGCCTGTAAAACCTGTTCTTCTTTTAAAGATAGCACCTTAGAAATTTTAGCAACATTTAACGTTTTATCATCGGTATCTTCAAAATACATCAAAAGAAGAAATTCGATTAAAGATAAGTTGTTTTTAAGAGCCACTTCGATTAAATGTGAAGATAAAGTAAATCTTTTTTCAGTAAAAAACTCAATGTTAGGCATTTTACTCACCTCTTTTTCTAATACCCATTATTTTTTAAATAAGTTACTATTTCTTCTCTTTCATTGTTTAATTTTCCTAATAAAATTAAATTTTCTATTTGTTCTATTAAAATGCCTAATTCTCTACCTTGTATATGCGTTATTTTCCCAATATCTTTGCCTTGCAAGGCAATATCTTTACGACTATGAATTGGCATTTTTCTTTCCAAAGCCTCTAATTTTTTTAAAGGATATTTCATTATCTGTGCAGCCACAAGACAATCATAGTAACCAAAACGGTACAAATTTTGCATATTAATTGTATCATACTTTAAAATTTCCTCAATGTTTTTTTGTCTCATTTTTAAACTTTTTGTTTGAGGATATTCTACCTCGGTTTTAATCTGCGCCCAAAGGCCACTTAAATCATTAACATAGACAATACTTTTCGTTGTAATTTGTAATTCTTTAAGCAAATTTAACTGTCTTAATAAGGTAAAGCCATCGGCAAGCAAAATACCATCTAATTCTTTTTTTATTCTTGTTAAAGATAGTTCATTTAACATTTTTTTATCTCTTTTAATAGCATTAGCTAAATTTTTTTCTAAATTAAATTTATAAATACTAGCAAAACGAACGGCTCTTAAAATTCTTAAAGGATCTTCCCTCACTCTGGTAGTAGGATTTCCTATTGCCCGTATTATTTTTCTTTTTATATCTTTTTGACCATCATATAAATCAATAATTTCTTCATTACGATTCATATAAAAAGCATTTATAGTAAAATCTCTTCTTTCCGCGTCTAAAAGTAAATTATTGGTGTAAGTTATTTTAGAGGGATTTCGGCCTTCATAGGCTTCTTCTTTACGGTAAGTTGTGATATCTACATTATAACTTCCTATTCGCATATTATAACAACCATATTGAATTGTTTTATAAGATGGACCAAAGATTTTAACAATGTCCGCGGGTAAAGCGTTGGTAGCAATATCAAAATCGTTGGAGCGACGATGAAGCATATAATCACGAACAGCCCCTCCAACAAGATATGCTTCAAAACCATTTTCTAATATTTTATCTAATACTTCTTTTATTTCTTTTGGAATCACTATTTTCACCACTTACTATTCATTATATATTTTTTGCCATGAAAAAGAAACAAGAGTTGGTTTCAAAAAAGAAAACAAGGGAATATTCCTTAAAATGCCAAATAAAATAGTAAAAATTAAAAGACTATTTATAAAAAAAGGTTTATATTTTACAGGTATTTTGTAGGGAATTAATTTATAAACAAGATAACCTACTAAGCATAAAAAGACAAAGGGATTGTAACGGAAAGCTTGATAAAAACGAAATTGGAATATAGAAAGAAACATTCTCGTTATACCACATCCAGGGCAATAAAGACCCGTTAGTAAATAAAACGGGCATTTTAAAAAAAGATGAAAAAATTGAATAAGTCCTAAAACTATTTGTTTCATTGATTAGAAAGTCTATTTAAATCATTTTGGATAAGGCATTCACTCACAATACCAAGGCCAAAAATACTTAAAATAAGATATAAAACAGAATTATCGGCAATATCTAAGCCATACATTTTTCCAGCAACATATAACTTTTGACCCATTTTGTAATTCCAGTAAATGCTATATAAACCACATGTTAAAAGGGTAAAAATTAAAGCAGCGGCACCGCTAGTAGATTGCTCGTCTGATAAGCTATTCGTTTCATCTGTCATTATTACAAACCAATAAAGTCCATAAAGCCCACAAGTGAGAAAAGATAAAATAACACATAAAGCAATATCTCTTTTTTGAATTACAGGTTTCTTAAAAGTATGAGTAGTGCTTTCAGTGCTTTGGTTTAAAGGGGCTCCACAGTTTGGACAAAAATTAGTATCTTCTTTGACCTCTACTCCACAATTGCTACAAAATTTAGCCATTTCTTCCACATCCATTTCCTATCTAAAGTATATCAAAGTTACTCCCTAATTACAATGAATATATTCATTTTTCACAAGAAGAAAACTCTCAAATTCTCAGATAAAATATAATAAATAAACATATAAATTTTATTTAAAAACACTATACTCGTCTGAAATATTTTTAGGTTCATATATATTACTTATTTCAATATACAAAGCTTGTCTTCCCATTGAGTCATAACTTTTATCAAATTCTTTTCTTGATACTTTAATTGCCTTTTCATCTTTTAAAGGATCATTAATATAATAATAGTTTTTATCCATACCAATTATTACAACAACATGAGCATTTTTGGGATAAGTATATGTTCTTGATTTATCATAACTAAACCATTCATAAATATCTTTAGCTTCACTATAATTAATTGTTGTCCATACTAAAACAGGACTACCATTTTGAACATATTCTTCTAAAGGTAATTTATCATCGGAAGTATAAACGTGACCAACTGTATCTTCTGGAAGTTTACTTTTAAAGATGGTATATAAAGAATTTTTTATTACCGGTAAAAATGTTCCCCATCCTCTGGAAGAATCACTCGGATTTCCTGCATAATATCTACTAGGATCAGGTCCATAACGAAGACCATCTTTTTCATAAACTTCTTCTTTGGGTAAATAAAAATCGACATATTCTTTTATACCAATATCAATATTAAAATAGTTTAATAACATTGTTGCACTTGCTATTTCACAGCCATTAGGATAATCTGGATTTTGCTTTACTAATGGGAAATTATTAGCCACAAAACTATATTGCAAATTATCATAATATTCATCTAAAACAGCTTCATAATCAGAAACGTTATAATCATCAAAATTATCGGAGTCGTCTCTATTTTTCGAAAGTATTAATTGATTAGTATAATAATCATCCATTAATGAAGGAATTATAGCCTGTTTTAGTCTTTCTTTTTCTCTTGAATATAATTTATACCATATAAAATTATTGGCTGTTATACCAATTATTATTAAAATAATTACTAATATTTTATATTTCTTTTTCATTTACATCACAATTTGATTATAACAAATAATTACATAAAAATATATATGTCTACCCTTTTACGTAGATATTTGTATTACTTAAATTTATGTAATTTTTTTATTCAAAAATTTCAACATAGTAAATAGATTCAATGTCAGTGTTTAAACAAGATTGCAGATTTATTTTATTTAATTAATGATACACAGTCATTATCGCTGATATATCTTTTATCGTATTTAAGGAAAAATCTTGACACTTTACTATTACATTTAGTATAATAAAAAGCGCTTAGAAGGCAGGAAGATTTATTTTTTATAATGTGTAGTTAAATAATATTCACTAGTATAATCTGCCATTAGAACGTGTTTGTAACTACTCCCTATAAAAAAGGTCTTGATACTTTTAAGAAATCTATAGAAAGGAGATTATTATGGCAAGATATACAGGTCCTCAATACAAAAAATCACGTCGTTTAAATTTTTCTACATTAGAAAATGGTCGTGAATTAGCACGTCGTCCTTATGCACCTGGTGCACATGGTTCTGACAGACGTAAAAAATTAAGTGAATATGGTGTTCAATTACAAGAAAAACAAAAAGCACGTATTATGTATGGTGTAAATGAAAAACAATTCCACAAGATTTTTGACCGTGCTTCTAAAATGAAAGGTATTGCTGGTGAAAATTTATTATTCTTACTAGAAAGTCGTTTAGACAACTTAGTATATCGTATGGGAATGGCTACTACTCGTCGTGGTGCTCGTCAACTTGTTAACCATGGACATATTACTGTAAATGGTGTTAAAGTTAATATTCCATCATATACTTGCAAACCTGGTGATGTTATCGCTGTTAAAGCTGAATCAACAAGTCACCCAGCTATTTTAGCTAGTTTAGAAGCTGTCGTAAATACAAAAGCTTTTGTTGAATTCGACAAAAATAAACTTTCAGGAACTTATTTAAGACGCCCAGATAGAAGCGAATTAAATCCTGAAATCAATGAATCATTAATTGTTGAATACTACAACCGTTAATAAAGAAAAAGTAACATCTCGTTGCTTTTTTTTTAATTCTTTAATATAATTTTAATTAAGGTGAAACGTATGGATAAAATAAAAGATATATGGAATGAAAAGAAAAAACTAATTTTGACAATTACCATTGGTGTAGTTGTTTTTATACTTTTAATTATATTAATCATTTTACTTGTTAAAATCTTTACAAGATATGATTATGCTGCGACAGAAAAAATGATGGTTAGTGCAACAACCGAATATTTAAAAGCAAATAAAGATCTTCTTCCTACCGATGACATGAGTACAATAACGGTTATGTATGATACTTTAGTGGGTGGCAAATACATTAAGGAAATGAGTAAAGTAAGTAAAGACTCTTCTTGTTCTGGAAGTGTTGACGTTTATAAAAATAATAACAAATATTATTACATCCCTATTCTTTCCTGTGATAATTATGAAACAAAAACTTTAACGGCTAAAATTTTAGAGAGTGAAGAAATTACCACAAAAGATGATGGACTTTATTCTCTTAATGAAAACTATGTTTATCGTGGAGAATTTGTTAACAATTATTTTAAATTTATGAATACCACTTGGCGCATTATTAAGTGGGATGATGATAAAATTTATTTAATCAGTGCCGATACCTTAGATAACAAAGTCAATTATGTTTTTGATGACCGTTATAATGAAACAGTTAATAGTCAAAAAGGATATAATACTTTTGAAAGTAGTCGTATTTACAATTCTTTAGAATCTTATTATCGTAATAACTTTAAAAATTATGAAAAATATTTACAAAAAATGGATTCCTGTGTTCATTCTAGAAGTGAAAATGACAATGATAAAACAGGCACTATCGAATGTACCAAAACATTTACTAGTCTTATTTCTCTTCTTTCTACTTATGATTATATGAATGCATCCGTGGATAGTCTATGTAATAAAATTTCTGATCGTAACTGTTCTAATTATAACTATCTATCTAAAGCAAAAAATAAATGGTGGTTATTAAATGGTACAAATGAAAATACATATGAAGTCTATAGTTCTAATGCTAATGGCGTTATTTCTTTAGAGGCTGCAAATAACAAAAAATACCTTCGTCCTGTTGTAGCAATTCCAACACATATGCTTTATAAATCTGGAAACGGAACCTCAGATAGTCCTTATGAAATTTATGAATATTAAAGCCTAAAGGCTTTTTTTTATAAAATAATTTAAACAAAAAAATAGTCTCTATTAAAGACTACTATTTAGATACCATTTAGTCACAATATCAACATTGCTACTAGATGGCATCGGATTTGGCATATCTAACTTAACAATCATCGGTAAATTAAAGGCTGTACCAAAAGTAAGAGCCATACCACGACGTAAAGTTTTTAAATTATTTAAATCATCTCTTGTCACACTGGAGGTTATCGAATCAATAATTTCATAATCATCAGGATGGAAAATTCTAAAAACTAAGAAATTAGAACATTGAGATAAAGCTGTTTTAGATAATTCACTAGGTCTTTGGGTAATAAAGCCCATTAATACCCCATATTTACGACCTTCTTTAGTTATTCTATCAAAAATATTATAACCAATTACATCAATATCATTATCTTTAGTAACATAACGATGGGCTTCTTCTAAAATGATGTTAATAGGAAAAGAACCACGGTCAGTTAAATTAGTCGCATAGTTAAAAAATAATTTGGAATAAAGTTTAGTTAAAATCTTTGCAAACCGGTCTTCCATTTCATTTAAGTTAATATTTATAATTTGAGCTTTTTCGTTATTTATTGTTTTAAATAAGCTTTCAATATAATCTTTTTTACTAATAATTTCTTTATATTCAAAAAATCTTTTATTAGGGCTATTAATAATTTGATATAGATGTGTTTTTAAAGAGACCGCTCTTTCATACATCGATACCGAATTGTAAACACCTTCACTTAATAAAGCAAATTCTAAGGCATCATAAATATCTTCTAAAGAATACGCTAAATTAGGTACCACAAAGTTTGTTTGTAAATTTATTCTCTTAAATTTATTTAAAAAATCAATAACTTGTGTAATGGCATTAATTTTTCCTTGATTATCAATATTTAAACATTGTCTTAATGTTCTTGTATAACCAGGTTCTTTGATTTCACTATTTACATTTAAATCAGTAGTATTATATTTTGTTAAAATAGAAATAATTTGGTCTCTTATTTGACTAGCTTCTTTACCACTTGATAAAACCTCTAATAAAGCAGTCGCGATAATATTATTTTTATATTCTAAACTTTGAGGATCTTCATTTTTAAAAATACGAACATATTGTAATGTTTTTTCCAAAATTGGAATTAGATAAGCATCTTCTACATTAAGTAAAATAGCTAAGTCGTCCGCATCTAAAAAATACGGTGGAAAACTAATCGTAGTGGCTCCCTTTTGAAAACTATTTTCATAACTTTTGAAATGAATAGAAGAAATATTTTCTAATCCTTCTAAAGCACTTTTATATTCGCCATAAACATCAAATAAAACAATATGGGCATTTAATGGTGGCGTTTCATTATAAGTAAAGACATTTTGTAAAATACGTGCTACCCCACAACTTTTACCATAACCAGAGTTACCAATAATAGCAAAATGATTAGAAAAAAATTGATTCATATCGGCTGTTATTTTGAAATTATCATAAGTAAGTGAACTTCCAATTAGAAGTGTATTTTTAGCGCGATAATTTTGATTTCCTACCAACGAAATAAGTTCTTCACCGGTAATAATACGTGGCGAAATATTTAAAGAAGGTGCCTTATATATTCCTTGTATAAACTTATGATTAAAAATTTCTCCTAATAAATAGATATCTATTTTATCTTGTCTAACCTCTACTATCTTACCAATAATTAATCTTTCTTTATCTTGAAATGTAACATGTATTCCTTTTAAATTAGCCAATAAAGTTTTTTGTAAATTTTCAACATAAACATGATTTTCATTAATATCTATTATTTTTCCAAACATACTATCACCTTTTTATCCTATAACAATTATACGAAATTGTTCTTTTAAACACAAGTAAAAGAACTTAATACTAATTTTCCGTTATTTCTAATGTTTTAATAAATTCTAATATTTCTTTAGCGTCATTTTCTTTTAAAGAATAATTAATAATCGCCACCCTTGGAGCATAATCTTTAAACGAAATATCAGACCAAATCGAGTTATTATTATAGTAACCTATAATAGCTTCTTGGTTATTATTTAAAATAAATGTATCTTCTGTTCTTCCTGTCCCGCATACGCCGTAAGAGTTTTCATAAACATTTAAAAGGGCATAATTATCCTTATTTTTTTTATATAACTTTAAGGAAAATAAAATATTATTACTAGTCTCAACTTCTTCATAGTTCCAAGAAGATGGAATATGCCATTTAATTTCCATGTTATCCACATTTTTGGCATAATCTTTGCCCTCATCTTTGATATCTACCACTGGTGAGCATTTTTTTCCCCATGTACTAAAAATAACTTTTTTGCCTTGTTTTATACACTGATTATCAGTAAGATACATAATAAAAATACCACCAGCCATTAAAAGAACAACAATACTAATTAACATGATTTTAAACCGTTTCTTTTTCATAACATTTCCTCTTCTAACCTCATCTTATCATTTTTATTTTTCTTTGACAAGCCATGAAGAAATACAAAAAGATAACTATCTCTAGCTATCTTTAAACTTTTTCTGTTTTCTGCCATATATAATGGTTATCTTTTTTAATAAATGTATGTTGATATTTAGGAAAAGACATATAATTTTCCTTAAAATAATTATCTACTTCTTCTTTTGTTAAATTTTCTTTTAAAATATTATTTGTTTCAAAATCATAAAGATTAAAATTACCATTATCTAATAATCCACTATAAAGGGCATAAGTTTCTAAAATAATTTGTTCCTCAGTATTTTGCATTATTTCTGTCTTTTCTAAAAGGAATTTTTGAATGGATTCACATTCATTTCCTTCAAAATAAGCACCATCATAAACATAACACATATTATCATAATGAAGATTACTACTTAAAACTTGCTCATCAATTGTTTTATTGTAATTTATCATAAGATAATTTTTTAGATCTTCTAAAGAAACTTTACTTCCTAGGGCCTTAAGGCTTTTACTAATGAATGCAGTTTCTAAAATATTTTGATTTGCATACACATTTTGTGATAGATCAACCATATCTTTTGGAATATAACCTAAAAGTTCATCTACATTAATTTTATTCATTTTATTTTCTAAAATTCTTAAAATGGTTTGTTTAGAAATTTGCGTTTCTTTTTTATCAGGCTCTGTCGCGACAATTGTGATTTTATACTGGCCAACGTCCTTATAATTTTGCATGTTTTCATCTAAAAAAGAAACCTTACATTTAGTCGAGACATTATTTACAAAATCATCAACAGAATAATATGTACCTTCTAAAACATTTAAAGATGATACATCTAAGGAACAAGGATTTGTTTGATTAGAATTTAAATCTTTCTTTTGAAAGTAAAAAAACATTAAAGTAATAATAAGAAGAATTAAAAAAACCATTAAAATTATTTTCTTATACTTATTTTCCATATTACACTACCTATTCTAATTTAATAGTATCATATTTAAAGAAAAAACTAAACACCTAATTTAATTCCTTTACGTTGTAAAATTATTTTTCTTATAAAATCCATAGGAATTACTGTAAAAGATAATAGGAAAACTAAGAATAATTCAAAAGGAGTTAAACCAAAAGTTCTAAAAACAACACCACCTTTATAAATTAAAATAATTTGAACCGTACAAATAAAAAGAATCGTTAATAAAAAGACTTTGTTTTCCTTAATATGGGCTAAAATATTTAACCTATGAGTTCTGGCATTAAAAGCATTACCAATACCAATAAAGATAAATAAGGCAAAATAGGCCGTCATTAAATATTTGTCATTTTCTCCGTTTCTTATTAAATTATGAATAAAAGGTGACTTTAAAAAGAAGATACAAAGTAAGGCTGAATAAGCACTAAGCCATAGTATTTGGGAATACATATAACGATTTAAAATTGGTTCTTTCTTATCCTTAGGACTTTCTTTCATTGTTTCTAAAAGAGCAGGTTCATAAGAAAAAGCAAGACCAGCAAAAGTATCCATAATCATATTTATCCACAACATCTGAATAATGGTAATAGGAGTATTAACGCCAATAAAAGGTCCAATAATAGAAAGAAATAAAGCACAGAAATTACATGTTAATTGATAAATAATGAATTTACGGATACTTTTGAAAATTGTTCGTCCGTATAATATAGCTTGACTTATCGATAAGATATTATCATCTAAAATAACAATGTCACTTGCTTCTTTAGCAACCTCTGTTCCACTTCCCATAGCAAAACCAACATTAGCCTTTTTTAAAGCAGGGGCATCATTTACCCCATCACCTGTCATACCAACAACAAAATTTTGCTCTAAGGATAACTTAACAAGACGACTCTTATCTTGAGGAAGAGCCCTTGCGACTACTTTTAAACGTGGTAAAATTGCTTTTATTTGTTCATCACTATAATAATTAAGCTCGGTACTTGTTAACACGATATCACTACTATCCTTAATGATTCCAACCTCTTTAGCAATCGAAGTAGCCGTATCTTTAGCATCACCTGTTATCATCACGACTTGAATACCAGCATTTTGAATTAGTTCTACTCCCTTAGATGCTTCTTCTCTTAAATCATCTTTCAAAACAACTAAACCTAAAAAAGTTAAATAACTTTCATCTTCATCATGTCCCATAGCCAGCGTTAAAACACGACATCCTTTACTTGTTACATTTTTTATTGTTTGTTCTATTTCCTTTTTGTTAATAAAGGGCTTTTCTTCCCCATCTAATTTTAAATACCGATGACATTTAGGGAGTAATACTTCACTGGCTCCTTTTAAAAAGGTTCTTTTAATTTCTTTATCTTTAATAGTCACCGCAGAGTACTTATTTGTACTATTAAAATAAGTGTGTTTCATAATTTCACAAGAAAGCGTTTGAGGTTTTAAAAAAGATAATAAGGCTCGGTCGGTAGCATTACCGCCTATGATTACACCATCACTATAAATACTTTGATTGTTTAAAATAAGATTTTGGGTAATCATTTCATAATAACGAGGATATTTTTTTAATTTACTTTCTTTATCAAAAGCTCCTTCAGAACCAATAATTTGCATAACCTCTAATTTACCTTTGGTAAGGGTACCGGTTTTGTCGGTAAATAAAATATTTAACGAACCCGTGGTTTCAATTCCTACTAATTTTCTTACTAAAACATTATTTTTAAGCATTCTTTTCATATTACTTGATAAAACTAACGTAATCATCATAGGAAGTCCTTCTGGGACAGCCACCACAATGATAGTGACAGATAAAGTCAAAGAATAAATAAGATAATCGGCCATTAAATGAACATTCGTAATAGTCTTTAAAATAGCTTCCCCATCAAAATGATTATCCAAAACAATTACCGAGAATAAATAAGAACAGGTTACTAAAAAGGCACCAATATAACCAATTTTACTAATGGTCTTAGCTAATCCTTGTAACCTTAGTTTCAAAGGACTCATTGGTTCTTCTTCTTGAAGTTCTTTGGCTAAATTACCATATATCGTTTTATCGCCAACCGCGGTGACTTCCATATAGGCTTCACCATCATAAACAACAGACCCCCTTAAAACCTCTTTATCCTTAGTATTAGCATCTTTTAAATGTTCCTTAGTTTCACCATTAAGACGGGACTCATCAACACTTATTTTACCAGATACTAAAAAACCATCCGCGGGCACTTTATCACCTGATGATAAAAAGATTATATCTTTAGTGACTACCTCTTCTAGTTTTATCTTGGTAATCTTACCATCTCTTTTGGCTTTCACTTCGATACTATCTTGTTCCTCCTGGAGTTTTTTAAAGGCTTCTTCACTACCATATTCACTAATGGTCGAAATAAAAGACGCTAAAAAAATAGCGATTAAAATTCCTAGGGTTTCAAACCAATCAAAGTCTCGAAATAAAAAAACTACTTTTATGGCTAAAGCTACTAAAAGAATTTTAATAATAGGATCTCCTAAAGATTCTAAAAGTAATCGCATAAAACTTTTTTGTTTTTTTTCTGTTAAAACATTGGCCCCATTTAATTTTCTTTGTACTTCTACTTCTTTTTTATTTAAACCTTTTATGTCCATAAGAAGTATCACCTAGAAAATGATATGAAAAAAATACTTAGTTTAGACTAAATATTTTCGTTTCTTATTTTAACTCATCACCTAAAATATCACTAAGAACTTTTAGGTAACCTTCTTTACTATTTTTTAGTTTATAAAATTGTAAAATACCATAACCGGGATACTCATTTCCTTCTACCATAACAGGACCATTATCCGTAAAGGCAATATCCCAACCAATGTATCTTACTTGTGGAAGTTTTAAAGCCGCTTCTTGACACATCAAAAAGGCTTCTTTCACATCAGGAATTTTTACTTCTTTAAATTTTTTATGGGTTAAAGGATGTTCTTCATAAATTTTTCCATAATCGTCAATTACATTCGAATCAATTTTACCATCTTTTCCTAGGCTAAAATAAAGGTCATTAGTACAACCAATAATTTCACTTTCATCTTGGTTAATCCGAAAAGCATTACCAACCAAATAAACTTTACCGTCTTTGTAAAGAGTACAGATTCTTAAAGAACAAACAACATTAGGATTAATCTCGTTAACTTCTTTACTTTGGATAATCTCTTCTTCTATTAAGAATTGTTTTTGTTTTAAAAGATTTTCATAAAGTTTTTTTAAATCTTTTTCTTTAGATACCGTTATTTTAGTAATGCCATGGCCTCCATATCCCACTGGGTCTTTTGCAAAAACAACTTTGTGAGAGTTTAAAAATGTTTTAAATTCATCTAAATTTGTTTCTCTTAAATCAATAAATTCTCTTTTTAAATATTTTTTAAAAATCGTATTAAATAAAATTTTGTCATGTAAAACGATTTCATATTTATCATCATTTAAATAAGAAATTAATTTATAAAAAGACTTAGTTGTAACAAATGTATCTTTTTCTTTACTAGTCAAGTTATAATAGTTGCCTCGAAAATAATCAGTATAACCTACCCCTCTTGTTAAAATATTAAAATACATATCTAACTTAATTCTAGTTTTAGATGTATGGTTATCTTTTGCCATAATATCTAACATTTTATTAAGTCTTTCTTTATTAGTTCCTTTTCTTTTTCTTATTAACCATTGATAAACGTTTGTCATATTTTTCCTCTTTTCTATTTATATACTCTTTCGTTTTGATTACCTATTTCAATTAATGTCTGAGCAATTCCCATGTTTTTATCACGTGAAACGGCCCCAAGGGTAATTCCATCTCCGAGAATAGTAACTTTATCATTTAACTTTACATCTTCATCGACCTTAATCATCATCATATTCATACTGATTTCACCAACGACCGGATATAATTTATCTTTAATTAATACTTTCGTAGGTCTAATACCATTCGCATATCCCACAGGTAAAATAGCTACTAGCATATCTTTCTTTACTTTATAAGTAGCCCCATAACCTAAGTATGTATTTTTTTCTACTCTTTTTATTTGAATAATTCCCGTTATAAATTTCATAGCTGGTTTCACATCTAAAGTGACATTTAAGGTAGTTTTACTAATATGCCATATTTTTAAGTCCTACCTTACTTTCTGTGGGACATACATTATAACCGTATAATAAAATTCCAACACGAAAAGCATTCACAAAAGAAGGTCGTTCATGAATCATTAAATTCACACTGGAAGAAAGATGAACCATAGGAATTTCTTTTAAATCAATTAAACTCGTTATCTTTTGAAATTTTTTTATTTGTTCATCATAATGTCTATCAAAAATACCTGTGGTGGCTAAATGCGTATAAATACCTTCTAATTCTAAATACTCGGTACTTTTAATTAAATTAACGGCTGTAAAAACATCTTGTTCATTTTGAAAACCAAGGCGTCCCATTCCTGAATCTATTTGTAAATGTAATTTAACAGGTTCTTTTATATGTAAAGAAAGTAAATTAACAAGATATTCATGACTAGGTATGGATAAAGTAATTTTGTTTCGAATCGCAGTGGGTAAATCTTCCTTGGTAATAGGTTGCAAACACAAAACAGGAATATCTTGGTCATACTTTCTAATTTCTAAGGCTTCTTTAAGATAAGAAACAGCAATGTAATCGGCACCACCTTTTTTTACTTCTTCAACAATTTTTTCGCCATGTCCATAAGCACCTGATTTTAAAACCGCAATCATGTAGGTATATTCAGCATAAGTTTTTTTGATTTCCAAAACATTATGTAATATATTTTGCGTATTTATTTCCACGTATGTTTTCATGCTTTTCCTCCTACTTATGGGTTTCATGATAATAGCTATAATCGGCTAGTTCACGAGCCACATTTTCAAGTTCATCATATTCTTCATCAGAACCTATTTCTGATAAGTAAAAAAGTAAATCTTTATTACTTTTAACATTTTGATAAGGAATATGATATTCTTCTAAAACTTTCCTTTGATAATTTGTTAAATATAAATTATCTTTAATATGAACTAATTTGTTTTGTTCTACTATGTTAGTAAAATCTTCTTCTTTCATCTCAAACACCTCTTTTATCTTATCATATTTTTCTTCTTTTGGGATATATTATTACAAATGGTGATTCAATGAAAAATAAACTAAAAAATTTACAGCAAATATTTACTCCTTTAATAGGTGGAACAATTGTTAGTTTTATTATTAAAGATAGTTTAAATTATCAAGATATGGTAAAACCTCTTTTGGCACCACCTAAAATAGTTTTTCCTATCGCGTGGACAATCCTTTATCTATTAATTGGCTATGCTTATTATAAAAATAGACAAGTTAGTGAGAATAAGGAAACAATGATGTTATATTATATTGGTCTCATATTAAATTTTATTTGGCCAATCATTTTCTTTAATTTTAAACTTTATTTAGTTGCTTTATTTGTTATTTGTCTTTTAATAGGTTTTACATACTTGTTATTCTCAAACTATAAAAAAGAAAGTCCCCTTTCCGGAACTTTACTAATTTTTTACTTAGTTTGGCTAATATTTGCAACTTATTTAAATATAGGAATTTATATTTTAAATTAATCTTTATTTTCATAAGCAAGTAAATCACGAATATCTTTTTCTGATAAACTTTTTAAGTAAGTATTATCGTCCATTTCTTCTTCTATCATTTTATCTGATAAAAGTTTTTTCTTTTCTTGTAAAGATAATATTTTTTCTTCAATCGTACCTTTACAAATCAATTTAATAACTTCGACTGTTTTCGTTTGACCAATACGATGAGTTCGGTCGGTGGCTTGATTCTCTGCTTGAGGATTCCACCATAAATCTAAGTGGATAACTACATCAGCACTCGTTAAATTAAGCCCTGTACCACCACTTTTAAGCATAATCAAAAACACATTTGTCTTATCTTTATTAAAAGCATCTACTAAAATTTGTCTTTGTTTACTTGGTACAGATCCATCAATAACATATGTCGAAATATCTTCCTTATTTAAGGCGTCTTTAACAAGATAAAGAGCTGTTTTAAAACTTGTAAAGAGTAAAATTTTATGACCATTGGAAACTAGTTCTTTAACCGTATCTAGTAAGGCTTCCATTTTAGCACTTTCCCCTTTGTAATTGGCATCATAAATTGAAGGATGAATACATATTTGTCTTAAACGCGTTAAAAGGGCCAAAATCATCATTTTATTCTTCGTAAAACCACCAGTATTTACAAGTTTATCCACTTCATCATTAACCCGTTTTACCTCGGCTGCATAATATTTCTTTTGCATTTCATTTAAATCAATAAAAATATTATTTTCAATTTTATCTGGTAAGTCTTTAATAACGTCTTTTTTCTTTCTTCTTAAAATAAATGGTTTTACCTGAGCCTTTAAATTAGTCAACAATTTATTGGTATCTTCATCAAAGTCTTTAATGTTATATTTTTGTTGAAATTTTACTAAACTAGATAAGAATCCTGGCATTATAAAGTCAAAAATACTCCATAATTCTGTGATTGTATTTTCAATAGGTGTTCCAGTTAAGGCTATTTTTGTTTCAGACGTAATGCTTTTAACGGCTTTTGTAAGTCCCGTTTTAGGATTTTTGATATTTTGCGCTTCATCAATAACAAAAACACGATAATCTTTGGTTTCATAGATGTCTAAATCTTCTCTTAATAAGCCATATGATGTGATGTAAATATTTCCATCATATTTTTGTAAGAGTTCTTGTCTTTCTTGACGGTTTCCCGCGAAGACTTGATAAGATAAGTCAGGAGCAAATTTATTAAATTCATTTTCCCAGTTGTAAACTAAGGCAGTAGGACAAACAATTAAAAATTTACTATCTTTATTTTCTTCATACATTTTTTTAATAAACATGATTGTTTGTAATGATTTTCCAAGGCCCATTTCATCGGCTAGAATACCTCCAAAACCACATTTACAAATCATATACAACCATTTGACACCACTTACTTGATAATCACGTAAAGTATTTAACTCTTCTTGAGTAAATTTCAAATCGCTATTTTTAAATTCTTTAAATTGATTAATAAAGTTTTGAAAAAGAGAATCTGTTTCAATAATGCCATATTTTTTTTCTTTTAAAGAATCTAAATATAAAGCTCGATACTTAGGGATTGTTTTATTTTCCATGTCTTCTTTAGTTAAATCTAAGTCTTCGGTTAAGTTATTTAGTTCTTGTAATTTTTCTTGTTCTAAAGACAAGATATCCCCGTTTTGTAAACGATAATACTTCTTTTTATTTTTGATAGACGCTAAGATACTATCTAACTCATCATTATCGACATTGCCAAGATCAAAATCAAAGTGTAAAATTTGATCTTTACCAATGCTAAAATGGGTTGTCACAGAGTTGTTTTTTATTAAATTAGTATTTTTTAGCTTTTCTGAAGTATAAACAGGATATTTACTTGATATTTCATCTAAACCATTATCGACAAATGCACACATCAAATCAAAGTCATCTAATAGGTAGAGATTATTTAATTTATGGAAACCATAATTATCTAAGATAGAAACAGTTTCATTTTCATAATCAATATCCCGAATAACATTACCAGCATCCGCGAAATAAGAAATTTCTTCATTATTATATACAAATTTAGGAGTACAATTAATATCATTTTCATTCAAATCAAAGTAAAACTTAACACTTGGTTTTGCCTCAATAACAAGATTGCTAACGGATTCATCTAATTCTAATTTATCTTTAATCGCTCTTAAGACACTTTTTTGGAAACTTGGAAAATCATTTTCGTCAAAAACAAGTTCTTGTAAATCATTATCTAAAATTTCATTTAGTAAAACCATTTGTTTCTTATCTAAATGATAAATCGTGTTGTCATTGAATAAATATTCCCCATCACTCGTTAAAAAGCAAGTTTGTTTTATTATGACTTTTAAGTGATATTGATGACCTTCTTTAGATAAATTAGTTTGAAAAGGAAAGCTATTTATAATGGGGGTTATTTCTTTTTGATCATTGACATATACCCCTTCTTTATAAATGTTAAATAAACTTTTTACTTCGGAACTATCAATATAGACGTCATTGCCACTGTAATAATGACGTGATTTTAAATTTTTAATAAATTCTAAAAAACGTAAAGATTTATCACTCAAATAATGTTTAGAAGGTTCATAACAAAAATTAGAGCCAAAGCGGTAACTCATCTCTGATTTTAAAGAGGTATAAAAGTTATTAAATTTTCCTAATAAAGCGTAAGTTTTATCTTGACCAATTTTAGCCTTTAATTGAATAGATGTACCATATGATGAACTACCACCAATAGATAATTCTGGAAAAAGAAAGACTTCTTTTTTATTGATTTTTTCCTCACTATATTCTTTTTCCATTAATTGAAATAGTTGTGTTGTTTTTTGTTGAACAGTTTTTTCAACCTTTTTAGCAAATAAAACATCTGAATAACAAATTAAACATGCCGCTACATGTTTACAAGAACGTGTCCTAATAAATTGTGGGCAAGTACAATAAACATCTTTTATGTTATTAAGACGGTCCACATCTATTTGAACAATGTACTTACGATAACTTGATTCTGATTCGACTAAGAATTGATGTTTTTTATCAGATTTTCCTGTCGAACTAACATGTTCTATATAATCTTCGTTGTAATCAAGGCCTTTGTTATAGTCAACTTCATTCACCCAATCAAGTATCTTATTTTGTAATTCATCCATATTACCACCTCTTTAAAGCAATAAATTTATTGTAGCATATAATTTTTATTTTTCAACAAGTATGAATTAAAAAAAGCAATCATTGCTGATTACCTTATCTATAAAAAGTTCGAATAATTCGAAAAATTTTTCAATGGTGGCTCCAACGGGAATTGAACCAGTGACACAAGGATTTTCAGTCCTCTGCTCTACCGACTGAGCTATGGAGCCATAAGATGGCGGTTCGTACGGGATTCGAACCCGTGGTCTTCTGCGTGACAGGCAGACGTCATAGGCCTCTAGACTAACGAACCATGGTTGCGGGAGCTGGATTTGAACCAACGACCTTCGGGTTATGAGCCCGACGAGCTACCAGACTGCTCCATCCCGCGATAAATATAAAATGGCGGAGGAAAAGGGATTCGAACCCCTGCGCCGCTTTCGCGACCTCTCGGTTTTCAAGACCGATCCCTTCAACCGGACTTGGGTATTCCTCCACAAATAAAATGGTGCCCGAGGCCGGACTTGAACCGGCACGGGTTTTAACACCCGCAGGATTTTAAGTCCTGTGCGTCTACCTATTCCGCCACTCGGGCAGGCACTGTCTTAACTAATAAGACTATTACATTATAATAGTAAAAATGAGATTTGGCAAGTTTTTTTTATCTTTTTCCGTTCATTTGGTCTAATTTTTCTTTCATCCATATAGGTAATTGTATTTTTAAAGGGGTAAAACCGTGATCAATATGAAAATCTTTCTCTTTTCCATAGTCAGTATCTTTAATAGAACATTTAATTTTTTTATTGATAGTATCTACTTCTAAAATACGACAAGTTACCTCTTCGCCAAGTGAACCATATTCATGAACATCCTTAACAAAATATTGACTTAATTCTGAAATATGAATAAGGCCTGTATAACCATTTTCAAAATTTAAAAAAATACCATAATCTTCAAAACCGCTTATTTTACCTTTTATTATATCTCCAGTTTGATAGTTTATCATGTTTCCTCCGTCTTCTTAATTATAAACAATTTTTCTTTACTTGTTAAGCCAAAAATCATATAATTATTTAATGAAAGGACAACGTTTATGGAAAATATAGATAAAATTAACCAAGTCAAAGAACTTTTAGATGATATTCGTCCCTTTTTAAATATGGAAGGTGGCGACATCGAATTTATCAAATTAGAAGATGATTATATATATGTTAAATTAACGGGAGCCTGTGCCATGTGTGGTTATCAAGATGTCACTTTAAAAGACAATATCTTAGCCTACATTCAAGAAGATATGAAAGAAATTAAAGGAATTATAAATGTTGAGTTATGATTCTTTTTTTATGAGCCAATCAATTTTTTCTAAGGGAACATACTGGTTCATCAATGAATAAGAATCCTTTAAAAATTGCTCATATTCATTTACCTTATCGGTATAAAAAAGGACTTCATCAGCATCTAAATTATCCTCTAAAACTTTTTCATGAACATCAAAGTAATAAGATGGATAAAGAAGACGGGCAAATAATAACCCCATTTGATAAGCACTAGGTTTTCTTACGTCTATATAAGCCTTTAAATCAATTAAAGCATCTTTAGCGTTATAAAAGAAAAGATTTTTTAGATATTCACCAATATCTCTTTCACAAACATCAAATAATAAATTAAGGGGATTATCAAAATTAAGTCTTAAATTAGGATACACTACTCTTTTATGGGCTAAAACAAGCATAGAATGTTCTTTGGGAAATCTTCTATTAAGGCTATTAATGTAACTAATCGCATTTTCAGCAAGGCCCACATAGTAACTAAAACTATTTAAAAGAGTTGGGACATTTTTGCCAAGTTCACTCATTTGATATTCTAAATAATCCACTTTGCTACTCCAAAGATTTTCCCAATTATTTTGATACAAAGATTCCACTTTAGGTGTAACAAGATACTCTTTTTGAAAATTAATGATATCAAAAAGATCATATTCTTTTTTTTCATCCGTCATTTCTATTAACACATAATTTTTATTATCCACTTTTGTTAAATAAGAACCAAAGACATTCATAATAAAAGGAAAAATATTACTTTTTCGTCTTTGTAATTCTTGCATAACTTCTAGTAATATTTTAAAGTTTTTCTCATCTCTTTTTACTAAACTAAAATAATAAGTTTTATCATTATAGGTAAAAGTAGAAAAATGGGGATAATCTTTTAAATCAATAGGATTAATATGATAAGCATATAAAATATTTTCTTTCATACTGATATTTATGAAAAAAATTCGAGATTTATTCTCGAATTTTAAGCAATTCTTCTCGCATTATCAAAGGCTTGATTTGCAATTGTTTCTGCTGCTTGAGCATTTTTTAAATGCTCAGTAGCCTTTTCTTGAAGATTAATTATTTTTTTTTTATCATCCGCAAGTGTTTGTAATTCAGTACTAATTTTATTTTGAAATTCTGTTTCCAAAACTGAAATCTTTTGATGATATTCTTCTTCGATGGCTGCTTTTTTATTTTTATATTCCTCAAAAACAGAAAGAATATTATTAGTTTCTGATTCGTTAACCACAGTTGGCTCTGTAACTACTGGTTCAGCAGGTTGTGTCGTAACACTTTCTGTAAATGGATTAGCAACTGGCTCACTCATTACCCCTGACATATCTACTTTTTCATCTGCAAAATTAGCAGGATTCATAACTGGAGCAGCTGGTTCTTCCACAATAGGAGGCACAGGATTAATCTGTGGAGCTACTACATCTTTAGCAACAGGTGGTGGAGTTAAAACGGTTTCATTCATAGCATTAATACTTGGAATAGCTTGTTCAACTACTGGTTCTACCGTAACTTCTGGAGTTACAGAAACATGACTAGTTTTATAAACATTTATTATAGAAACCATATTATTCTTTAAGGTGTCGAGTTGTGTAGCACTTAAAGCAAGTTTTGTTACATCCCCAAGATTTTTATTCACAGCTGTAACGGTTTCGATATTTATGACTTTACTATTCATTATAAAACACCTACCACTTCTGTATTATTTTTTATAATATCAACGATAACACTTTTTACTTCTCCCCAGGCTAGTGTATCTGTAATGGCTTGATATGTGCCATCTTTTTCCCAAAGAAAACCAAGGACTTGATTGCCGTTATTTTCTTCATGTAAATCTACTACTAAAATAGGTACATTCTTTATATTAGGATGATTGTCATCTGTACTTTTAAAATGGCAAACAACATCATATTCTGTTTTTGTACCGTTTGGATCTGTTAATGTAATTTTATTATTCATTCTTATTCCCTCACTATTCTGAAAAAATTATAGCAAAAAACTATTAAATAAGCAAGCATTCTACGGCTGCTCTTTACTTAAAATAAAATATTTACAACCATAAGCACAGTAATTATTTAAATATTCTTCTATTTTATCTACATCATTATAATCTTTAAAATTAGCATTGGTCTTACTATTAAAGCCTTTTAAACGAAGTTTACCATAGGCCCAATCCCCAACAATATAATCGAAAGGTAAAAAATAATCCGTAAAAACGGCCTCTAAGGCTTCTTTATCTAATGCCTCACGATAATCTTTCATAACCAAATATTTTTGATTTAACAATAAAATATATTTCATAAATCACCTACCATAGTTTCCAAAAAACTAAAAAAGTAATAAATAATGCTGTCACAAGAACACTTAAAAAAAGAAGCATATCCACATAACCATTACCACTTGTTAAACGATTACCATATTTTTGATAATAAGAAATTGCTTTTAAAAGCATATCTTCTTTATTTGGCTCTTCTTTATTTATTCTAAAAAAGTTCAAAACATTGTCGTTTACTTTTTTTAAATCTATATCACTTAGTGCATTAATTTGATTAATGTTATACCCTAATACTTGATAAGCCACATAAGGATAAATTATACGTCTTTCTTCCTCTAAAGAAAAGTTATGATGCATTTCAAAGGCAATACTTTGAAAATAGGATTGTAGTTGATTAGCGTAATTACCCAATAAAGGTAAATCTTTTTGGATATAAGGGTTAGGATTAGAGGAAATATATAAATAACTTTTAAATTCTTCTTCCAAAGAAATATCTAAATGCATATTTTTTTCTTTCATTAAATACATTTCCATTAAGTATTTTTGAATCATCACCATGCCTTCATTAGGAATAACATTTTTAGTTAATGATTCTTGATATTTTAAAAAGGCATTTTTAAAATCTTCCACTTTTTCTTCAAGAAAGCCATATTTAGTTAAATTACCATCAAAGCCACCAAGGCTTTGTTCATTACGAGTAATATACGGATTAATAATATCTAATTCGCCATAAATATATATAAGAGTACGAATAGCCATCACGGGAAAAGTAGAAAACATTGGATTAGCAGGTGTTGCTTTGAATTTTAAATAATCTTCAATGGCTTTATTAATGACATCATTTATAAACGGTTTCCCAATCATTCTATTCACTATCCTATCATAAGGGTATTATAGCACATCTAATTTGGAAAATAAACCTCAAAAAATGCAGTTTTACTTTCCATAGAACCACCATAAAAATTAGGAACTTTTCCCTCTATTACACTAGAACTAATAAGAAGTTCATACTCTAATGTTTTCTTTTCTTTTTGAGAAGGGGTGATAATCTGATATCCTAATCTTACTTTTAGAACAACATTTAATAAAGCATTGTTAAGCCCATAATCGGTCACTTTAGTAGAAACATTTGTAAATACAGAATTTTCTAAATTCACAATTACAGGTATTTTAGGTCCTATTTGAGAAAGATAAACATTATCTAATAATTGACCAAAAGGGACTAAGAAAAGTAGCGAGGATTCATTCGTTTTAAAGTCTTTTTTTAAAGTAGAAGACAGTTCATCATAATTTTTTAAATGATGATTTAAATATTCTGTTAAATGAGCTGAAATAGTATATACCTTGTTTAAATCATAATCCATACCGATAATCTCACCATTTTTATTTTCTTTAACTTCTAAAAGATTTAAATTTTCAGTCTCGGTCATAATTTTCTCATAGTCACTCGCGATACTTTCTAAATAATCATTCATTTTAATTTCTGTATAAGAGAGTAAAGGAGGCGTAGTATCATCACAAAACTGTTTAAACATTAAAATGGCTATTAAAATAATCAAGAAAATAATAAAAATATTGACTTTAAAACTATTTTTTTTCATAATCCATTTTATGACAAAGAAAAAATAACTTTCGTTTAACTACTCGTTATTTAAAATAAACCTAAATTCAAAAATTCATTTAAAAATAAGACAATACCTGCAATAATGGCTAATACAAGGAAAATAATAATAATTTTAACAAATATACTACTACCTCCTTCATCGACATCATCAAAATCTGCAAAATCCTTTTTACTAAAAGACATACTGTTCGTATAGAAAGAATCATCAACATCTTCATCAATAGCTTTTGATATTTCTTCTTTTTCTTTCTTCGTTTTTTCTTCTTCTAAAGAAGCCATTTCATCGTTAAATTCTTTAGCTCCCGCGACAACAGTATTTTCATCACCTTTTAAATCACTTAAAATATTTAAGGGATTTAATTCTTCAGTTTCTTCTTCCATTTTTTCTTTAGCCTTATTTTGAACCTCATTTAGATTAATAGTATTAATTAGTTCTAAAAGTTCTTCTTTATTTTTCTTTGTTGTTTCTTTTTCTGAGGCTTCTAACTCTAAATTTTTTAAAATATCATATTGAGTATCACGAACCTTCTTTAATCTTTCTTCTTCGTAATCCACTTCTTTTTCTTGTCTTGCTGCCTCTAAAATAGAATTAATGTCGTATTCTCTTGTTTTTTCCATAACATATTCTTCATCGTCTGGTATATCCATTTTTAGACTACGTCTTTGAGGATCTTGATAATTTTTTTCGAGGATTTCTTTTATCTTATCAATATCTATTTGAGAATTATTATCACCGATAACTTTGGCATTACTGGCAATATCAAAATTATCTAAATCGGTATTTTTCATTTCATCATATAAATTTCTGTTTTTAGCTACTCTTTTTGGTATAAAATCAGTAGGTTCGTCAAAACTTCTATCAACCCTTGTCATCATAAATACTATCCTTTCCTATTAAATATACCATATTTTCGCCCTTTTGCAAATATTCAAGTAGGCTTTTTAAAAACTTTGCGTTATAATAAGAAGCAAATGGAGGTTAGAATGGAAAAAATTGAAATTAATAAAGATATTTGTCTTGGCTGTGGAGCTTGCTGTGGTATTGACGAAGAACATTTTGAATTTGGAGAAGACGGTTTTCCAGAAGTTAAAACTACTGAAAATTTAGAATCTGCAGATCTTATCTCAGCTATCGAGGCTTGTCCAGTTGGGGCAATCACTAAAGAAGAAGAGGAAGAAAAAAAGAACTAATCTCATTTTGAAAGATTAGTTTTTTAATGCATACAATTTTTTTACTTCTTTAATAGATAACTTACGATATTCACCTGGTTTTAAATTGTCTAAAGTTAGAAAAGCATAAGTTTCTCTTTTTAATCTAATTACTTCATGATTAAAAGAAGAAAAAATCTTTTTAACAATGTGGTTACGTCCTTCAACGATTCCAATCAAAACAGTTGAAGTATTTCCTTCTTTATTAATTTTTTTGATTTTTAAATAAGTAGGAATGACTTTTCTATCTTCAATCATAATACCTTTTTTTAATTTCATGAATTCAGAAGGTGTTAAAATACCTTCTATTTTAGCAGAATATATTTTTTCAACTTCATGAGAAGGATGCGTTAAAATATTAGTTAATTCTCCATCATTAGTAAGTAGAAGTAACCCAGTGGTATTATAATCTAATCTACCAATTGGATAAATACGACTTTTTGAAGGTATAAGAGAAACAACCGTATCTCTATCCTTATCATCTTTAACACTTGAAACCGTTTTAGTTGGTTTATATAAAAGATAATATTCTTTTTCTTCTTTGGCATTTAAAACATTACCGTCTATCATAATTTCATCATCATAAGATACTTTCGTACCTAATTCCGTTATCTTCGTATTGTTAACGTAAACTTTGCCACTTTTAATATATTCTTCAGCCTTTCTTCTAGAACAAAAACCACTAGCGGCGATGACTTTCTGTAATCTCTCCATCTTTTACCTCACTTTCAAATATTTTTAAAAATTCTTTAGGAATTTTACTTTCAACTGTCAAAGGTTCTTTACAATATGGAAGTTGTAAAGATAATTCATAAGCATGTAAACCTAGTCTTCCTAAAGGATTACTTTTAGCACCATATTTTTTATCACCAATAATGGGATGGCCATATTCTTTTAAAGACACCCTGATTTGATGTTTACGTCCTGTTTTGATGGATATATCTAAAAGGGAATAGGCTTTTTTATGGTTTAAAGTTGTAAATTCTGTAATAGCAAGTTTACCTTTATTTTTATCAGTAACATGAACATTTAAAAATTTATCTTCTTGTAAATAATACTGTAAAGTCTTTTGTTTATCTTTAACATTTTTTTCGACAACGGCGATATATTTACGGTTTAAAGCTACCTTATCCCAATTGTTTTGCAAATAATTTTTCAATTCCTCATTCTTAGCAAATACAACAATACCCGAGGTATCCCTATCAAGCCGATTAACAATAAACACTTTATTTTTAGGATATTGTTTTTTTACATAAAGACTTGCTTCATAATATAAACTGTTTTGCTTATTTTTCTCGGTTCCAATCGTTAGTTGTTTGCTAGGTTTAGAAACTATCAAGATATTTTTATCTTCATATAAAATATGTATTTTTTTCACAATTTTGGACCTTCTTTCAAAATATGAGCGATATCATAATGTATTGTTTTACCATCTTTTAAAGTAATATTAAACCCATTTTCTAAATCATCATCTGTAAAATAGGCGGCAATATGTCTTAAGTAAAACTCATCCCCTTCAGTAGGAATTCCATTAAAAAGTTCGTCATAACTTAAATTAGATGATATTTTATAAGGTCCAGCGTTATAAGAAGCAGCTCCTAAAAATAAATCCTCTTTTAGATTCACTAAATAAGATAAATACAAAGCTGAGATGCGAATGTTATTTTTTATCTTTTCCTCACTAGTACCATTTTTTAAATCACCAATCTTAATAATTTCATAGCCTTCTTTTTGTAAACGAATAGCTTGTCTTACTTCTTCTTGTTCACTTTCGGAAAACTCGGAAAAATGTCCCATAGTATTAATGTCCGATACGGGATAATCATTGTAAAAAGAGCCAATAATATAAACTTTATCTTCGCCTACCACTTCGCCATCTTTAATAACGGGAACCTTAAAACCATTGCCACCGCATATAGAATTAGTAAGCTGACCCGGATTAGCTTTTTCTTCATCATGTCTTTCTTGGGTAATAAGAGCCTTCATAAAAGAGGCATCCATACCATATCTTGTCGCATAAAAATCTATATAACTTCCTAGTTCTTCATTTGTTTCTTGTCTTTTTTCAATACGATAACCAATAGTATTAATTTCAGGAATAGAAACATTTTCTACTTCATCATATATATTAGAAAAAGTTTCTTCAATAGGTGGAAGATTATTTGTTACCTCTAACGGTACTTCTGTTTTTGTTTCTTCTAAAATTGTTGACTCTATCGGTAATGTTTCTTTATAACTTTCTTTTCTTAGCCTTAGATTATTTAAAAGACTAGCGGTCATAATTAAGCCTAGAATCGCACGTAACAAAGCCTCTCTACCACTTATTATTTTGCATCTTTTATGCGAGACTAATTTTTTATTTCTTAATTTATCTTTTTCCGTTAACCTGTAATAGTTGCCGTGTCGATATTCATAAATGTGGATCTCGTTGGCAAATTCATAAGCAAATTGTCGATTACGGTATCTAATAATCCGGTCCTTTTTGTAATATTCTAAAGAATCAACATCAATTTTGCCAACATAACGACTAAGTAATTTAAGGACATCATAATCTAAAGAAGTTAACTTTTTTCCATCTTCGGAAACTAGAGATATCCCTTTCATTTTACTCACCGTATTCTTCTAAAAATTTTTGGATTTCTGCTAATTCTTTCTCATCTGTAACATCTAGAAGTTCACCATCTTCATCGGTGGGATTATAACTAGAAACATAAATTTCATCAGTGTTATTTTCTGCTTCATAAATGACATAATATTTTTTTCTTTTTTCTGAAAACATTGTCGTAATAATATGGCAAAGAATACTTTGACCATCTTCATCTAAATAAAAAGTTTCTTTATTTTCCATTTTTTTCTTCCTTTTCTATAATATTATTAATAGCCTTTAAAACCCCTAGTTTGGCCGTATCATAAGTTAATCCGCCTTGTAAATAAGCGTAGTATGGAGGTCTTATTGGTCCATCACAAGAAAGTTCAATACTAGAACCTTGCGTAAAAGCACCAGCAGCCATGATAACTTCATCATCATAACCAGGCATATTAACAGGTACAGGTGTTACAAAAGAATCAATGGGGCTACCTGCTTGAATACCTTCACAAAACTGGCATAAATTTTCTTTATTTTGAAAAGCAATTGTTAAAACAATATCATTTCTTTTTTCATCGGAAACTGGGTCTGTTTCAAAGCCTAACTTTTCAAGCATTAAAGAGGTTAATAAATTTATTTTTAAAGCACTCGCAACAACTGAAGGGGCCATAAAAATTCCTTGTAAAAAGCTTTTATTTGCTCCCAAGCTTGGTCCAACTTCCCTTCCTTCACCTGGTAAAGTAAGAGCCTCGGCAACAAGATCTACATATTCTTTTTTGCCAACGACATATCCTCCATTAGAAGCAAGCCCCCCACCTAAATTTTTAATAAGTGAACCAACAACAATGTCGGCGCCCACTTCAATAGGTTCTTTTTTACTTACCAATTCACAATAGCAATTATCAATCATAACAATAGTCGAAGGACTTATTTCTTTTATTAGGGAAATAACTTTAGAAACCTGTTCAATACTAAGACTTTTACGATTGGAATATCCCCTACTACGTTGAATTTCAATTAGTTTAACTTTGTGTTGTTTTAAATAGGCCGAAATCACTTCATAGTCAAAATCATTATTTTTTAAGGCAATTTCATCATACAAAATGCCAAAACTTTTTAAAGAACTTGGATTATCTTTGATACCAATTACTTCATGTAAAGTATCATATGGCGTTCCTGTAATAGATAACATTAAATCATTCGGACGTAAAAGACCAAATAAAGTTTTAGAAAGAGCATGAGAACCTGAAACAAATTGGTTTCTCGCTAAGGCACTTTCACTTTTAAAAATATCTTTATAAACATTTTCAATTGCATCTCTGCCCAAATCATCATAACCATATCCCGTTGTACTATTAAAATGACTTTCACTTACCTTCGCGTCCCAAAAAGCCTTCATAACTTTAGCAGAATTATATTCTTCTATCTCATCAATTTCTTGGGAAAGTTTCTTAAATTCATCTTGAACATTTTCATATAATTCATAAGTTTTAGGATTTAAATCTAAAAATTCTTTCATCTTATCACCTCAATTTTTCCTGTTTCATTAGTTGTCATATATTCTAACACTTTTGCTGTTGCTTTTGAAAGCGAAACAAAAGATAGTTTTTCTTTAATATCCTCTGGAAAATCATTCATAGGAGTATCTAACCACCCAAAACATAAAGTATTTATTTTTTTATCTGGATATTCTCTTACAAATTCTTTTCCTAAAAAGTTTAAACCATTTTTAGAAATATCATACTCTAATGTTACCATATCATATTTATCAATCGCATTGTCTGAAGAAATATTTAAAACAACATCGACTGAATCAATAAGTTCTTTCATTAAAATAAAGGGGGCCACTAAGTTTACTTTTAAAACTTTCATCAAAGTATCATAGTCTTTCTCATTCAAAGGACTTAAATGTTCTATGGCCGCATTATTAATTAAAATATCAACTTTTTGTTTTTTCATGAGCTTTCCAAAAGAAGTTACTTCTTTAAAGTCTTGAAAATCTGCTTTTACTAGCTCACATTGATGAGGATATTCTTTTTTCAAATTTAATAAAGAAGTAGCATTCTTACAATAATGTAAATATACAAAATAATCATTTTTTAATAAGGCTTCAGCTAAATAAAGGCCTAAACCACCTGAAGCTCCGGTTAATAATACTTTTTTCATAAAAGATCATACGCTTTTCTATCAAAACCAATAATTAACTTATCATTTAGAAAAAGAAGAGGTCTTTTAACAAGCATACCATGAGAACCTAAAAGCGTTATTTGTTCTTCTAAGGACATATCACCTAGTTTGTCTTTTAAATGCAACTCCTTATATAAATTACCACTAGTATTAAATAACTTTTTAAGAGGAATTTGATAAGTATTTAACCAATTTTTAATTTCTTCTTTTGTAGGATTATTTTCTTTTATATCTCTTGTCTCTACCGAAATATTTTTTTCTTTTAATACTTGATAAGCCTTTTGACAAGTACTACATTTTGGATACCAAATAAATAAGTTCACAGCCACCACTTCCTTTTCTTATTATAAAGGATAAAGAAAAAAAGTGCCACAAAAATATTGTAGCACGAATTTTTTTGAAGAAACTTTATGTTATAGTCTTTTCTAATCTCTATTAATCATAGCCAAAGCCACTAACAATATCATACCAATTATAAGAGCAAAAACAAAAATATTAAAGACATCTTGACTCATGTACTGTAAGCAAAAATTTTGAATATTTTGCCAAATTGTTTTAAAAAAAGAGACTATAGGTTCCAAAAAATTTGATAATTCATCTTTTAGATTTAATATCATCATTTATATCACTCACCTTTTTTATCATATTTTTCATGCAAAAGTTTATCAAAAACAAATTCATATTTATCGACAACAATATCCCAAGTATAGTTACCATGAATACGTTCCTTAGCAAGAGTGCCACATTTTTTTATTTCTTTAGGGGTTAATTTTTCACATCTTTGAATAATTTTTTTCAAAGAATTTTCCTTTTTAGAAAAATAAAAACAGGTATCCTCGCCAACTTCTCTATTATAGCAAACATCATATAAAATATTAATATCGGTATTACTTAAAGCCTCTAATAAAGAAGGATTAGTTCCACCGGCAGAATGGCCATGAATATAAGCATAAGCATGAATTCTAAAATAAAGTAATGCTTCTTGATCATATACAGAACCAATAAATTTAATTCTTTTATCATTTTCAAAATGCGTAGTTTCTTTTAATGATTTATAAAATTTATTCTCTTCTAAATTACAAATAATGACTAAATCTTTTTTAGTTTTCGTTTTCATAAATTCTTTAATCATTGTTTCATAATTATTTTCAGGCACAAATCTACCTACGATTAAGTAATAATTTTTATCTTTAATATCATACTTTTTCCATAATTCTCTAACTACAGAATTTTTATAAGCCTTTTCTTTTTCATAGGCACCATAGGCAATAAAAGAAGATGGTGTTTGATAATCTTCATATTTTTCATCAATATATTTTTGAATAGCTTTTGAATCACATACACAGTAATCACAGTATTTAACAGACATTCTTTCACTAATTTTAAAACATTCTTTTATCCACCATGACCACTTATCTCTTTTCCATTCTAACCCATCCGGATTAATAATGAATTTAGTATCTTTTAATTTATTTTTCCAAAGAGGAATAAAAGGTCCTACTTTACACCCTAATAATAGAATAACCGTATTTTGTAAATGATTTTCCCGAATAAATTTTGTTACATAATTCATAGCTTTAATTGTAAAATTAAACATCGTGGCAAATCCTCTTTGGGGCGTATAAATTAAAGGACAAATGACTCCATCCACACGGTTTATTTTTTTATTTTCATCTTTTATAAAAGTTAAATGAGGAATATAGAATTCAAAATCTTCATTTTTGTTATTTAAAATGAGATTATTAACAAATGTTTCCCAACCACCATAATTAAACTTATAACCTCTAGCCCCGACAATAAATATATTTTTTTTCATAATCTTACTCCTAAATCCAAAATGTTAAATATGCAAAGAAAACACTGATATAATAAAATAGTTTTAATATAAATAACTTTAAAAAGCCAATATGATTATAATTTTTTTCATAATAAAACATACTCTTTTTTAAATTTTTATATTTTCCAATCTTTTTTAAACTTTTATTAACCGATAAACTTTGTTTATGATTAACACTTAACCTTGTATCCACAAAACTTTTTAAACCCTTATCCTTTGCTTTTTTAGCTAATATATTTTCTTCATAATATAAAAAAGTGCCTTCGTCAAAATATTTTATTTTTTTCATATCTTTAAGTCGAGCCATAAAAAAGCAACCATGTAAAACTTCTACTTCATTTAAGCCATCTTTATAATAATCATCTGGGTATTTTTGTAAATTAAAACTATAACGATTAAAATAATTCATTGTAGCTAAAAGTTCACAAGCATAACTTGGCAACTTCCAACCTTTAGTAATATGACCATTTTCTAATATTTTAGGACCTAAAAAAGATATTTTTTCATCTTTTTTCATATCTTTTATCATTTCTAAAATAACACTTTCTTCGACCATAATATCCGGATTAGAAATAATGGCAAACTCACAATTGGTTTCATTAGTTAAATATTTTAATCCTAAATTATTACCCGCTGCATAACCCTTATTTTTTTTAGCCTCGATTAAAATAATTTTTTTATTCAAAAAAGGCGTTATTTTACTTACGGATTCATCTGTACTACAGTTATCAACAATAATGATTTTACTTAAACAAGAATAATCTTTGATTTGCTCTATCATCTTAATAGTATTTTCATAATCATTATAGTTTAATATGACTATACCTGTTTTCATGATTTTCCTCCATCCATTTTTATTATACTACAAACACCTCTATTTTCCAAAAAAAGTGTCACTTATCTCCCCTAACATTTTACCTAAAAAAATTCTAGTTTTTAATAACCAGAATTTTCTATTAATTTTTAAAAATTTGTTTTAATCTATCTTCCATTAAAAGAGAACTATAATTTTGAACGGTTTTATAACCATTTTTAATTATTTTTTCTTTTTCATTTTCATTCATACGTTGATATTTTAAAATGGCTTCATATAATTCTTCTTCCGTTTTAAAAGTAAGACTATTTTTATTATTTTTTAAATACTCTCTTGGACCATATAAATTACAGCCGATGACAAAGGTTTTACATGCCATTGCTTCTAAACCTACTAAACCTAAAGATTCACTTTTTCTCTTCGTTGGGAAAATAAATAGATCTAAAGCATTATAATAGTTTACTAATTCGTCTTGAGTTACAAAAGGTTTAACAATAACATCTTTTTCTAAATGGTTTTTTTTCATGAGAGATAGAAAGTTTTGTTCTTCCATCCCAGAACCAACAAATAAAAGTTTTATATTATTTAACTTCTTATCTTTCTTTAACTTACTTAAAACATTCAGGATAGTATCCCAACCTTTATTTTTTTCTATACGAGTAATGCAACCATAATATTGGTATTTCGTATCAAGATTTAAAGATTTTTGACATTCTTCTTTATCTAATTTTTTAAATCTTTCTAAGTTAACACCACCGGAAGGAAAAATGACAATCTTTTTAGTTAAAATATGATATTCTTTTATTAAAACATCTTGAAAATAAGAAGAAGGACAAACAACCTTATCAGCGTACTTTAAAATAATTTGACTTCTTTTGACATTTTTTTCTTCAAAATCATAATCAGGGACAATATCATTACCATGAACATTACAGATAAGTTTTGATTTACCCGTCCATTTGCCAAGTAAAATAGAATACGCCGTTTGGGCCGTAAAATGAACATAATAATAATCATAAGAATACCAAATCGACTTAAAAATAGCTTTGATATACATTAAAGAATAACCAATAAATTTATAGACAAATTTATCTTGTTTATACTTGACAGCAATATCCACTTTAAATGACATATCTTCTAACATTTCTTTACAATTTTTGACAAATGTTCCATAATGTGGATATTTTTTAGAAGGATACATATTAGAAATAATAAGCACTCTCTTTTGCTTTTTAAATGGATAAACATTTAAATATAACACCATCCATACTAAATAAGAAAAATTAGTAAGAGCAGAACCACCAAGTAAAGATATTAAAATTGTATAGACAAAAACAATAATAGTATTTTTATTATATTTTAATTTAGAACAAGCCATATACATTAATAACAAGTAAACAAAAGTACCAACATATCCTAAGGTAAATAAAATATCAACATAATCCATTCTCGTACTTTTAAGATTTAAATCTGAAATCGAATAAATTCCAAATAATCTTTCTTCAATATTAGCATGATTAAAAACATCTAAATTATTTGAGGTATCTACAATCCGACTATCAAAAAAGACTTTTTCTAAAGTAGTATTTTTTTGATAGAAAAGACCATAAGCCCCTAGGGCTATTGTTACCAAACATAAAGATAGCCAAATTTGCCAGTTTTTCTTTTTAAAGAAAAGAATAATACTAAGCATAAGAGCCATCACCAAAATAAGTGATTTTGAAATTAACACAACCGCAAAAATAATTAAAAAAGATATAATCTTCATTAAATAATTATTATGATTTAATAATGAAGGAATCATTATAAAGAGGAAAACACCCATAATTGGATATAAACTATAGCAATTTGTTTTAAATACAAAATATTCTAATATCCATATAAAAACATATAGAAAAAACATATTGTAAAAAATATCTTGTGCTAAATCTTTTAATTGTTTCTTTTTGAAAGAAGTTAAGATTAAAGGTAACATAAAAATATCTAAAAGACTTATTATATTAGTTAAATTAATATAATTTTGGCAAAATAAATATAAAATTTGAATACTTAAATAACTTCCTAAAAATAAAAGAAAATAATATTTCTTTTGTTTAAATATTGTTAAACCTAATAAAATATAAATAAAAATTTTATAACATAAACTTATCATTAAAACAAAGTTATTATGTGCAAAAGTAAGGGTTAAAAAATCTAAAATTGGTAAAAAATAAAAATAATAAGGTTTCATTTCGAGAAGAAATTTTTTATCTTTCTTTTGAAAAACAAATAATTTACTTAAAACATAATTTAAAACAATAATAACAATTTGACTAAATAGTTTAACTAATTTATCGTTAAAACTTAAAATAGAAACGCCTAAAAACATAATAAGCATATCTAAAATAAGGGTGGCAAGTCTAGAACTAAAAAAGGCTAAAGATTCCTTAAAGATATGTTTTTCCTTACTTTCAAACACGTATTTTCGATTAGTAATATACGCAAATAAAACAGAAATAAACCAACTAATAATATTAGCTAGTTGTAATTCTAATTTTTTATGAGGATTTAAAAAAGTATTAGTAAGAATGAAATATACCCCTAAACTTAAAACCGTGGTTAATACTCCCACGATTAAATAACGGATAATTTCTTTGCATTTAGGATTTTTTAACATGTTTGTCTCCCTTTCTTTCAAATAAAATATTAGTTTTTAAAACAACAAATAGAAAGACAACCATTAAAGCAATATATAAAGGTAAGGCTAAATCAAAATCACCTAAAGCATATAAAACTGTTGCTCCTGAAAAGGCAAAGTTAATTAAATAAATAACAAGTAATGATGTCTTAGTGGAAAATTTCATTTTTAAAAGTTGATGATGTAAATGTTCTTTATCAGGATTTGTAAAAGGATTTTGTTTTTTTAAACTTCTTCTTACAATAGCAAAAAATACATCAATAATTGGGGTGGCTAAAATAAGAAGAGGAACAATTAAGGATGTTACAGTTGCCACTTTAAAACTATAAAGAGCCGTAACCGCAATCATAAGTCCCACAAAATTACTTCCTGTATCGCCTAAATAAATTTTAGCAGGTGGAAAGTTGTAAACTAAAAAACCTAGTAAAGAACCAATCATTAAAATAGAAATCGTACTGTCAATATTTCCAGCCATTTGTAATAATAAAGCAATACTTGTAATGGTAATAAAGTAAATAGTACTAATACCACTACAAAGACCATCCATACCATCTGATAAGTCGATGGCATTAATAATACCTAACATAAAAACGGTTGTTACAAGATAATTAATAGGTTGAGGAAAATTAAAGTTTGCCCCCAAAATGGTCATATTATCAATTGTTAAATTACCGTAAAAAATAATAATGAAAATAGCAACTAATTGACCTAAAAATTGATACTTAGCAGATATAGGATTAATATCGTCAATTAACCCCACTAAAATAATGACAAAACTAGCAATAATAACAGATAACATCTCAACAGTACCACGGCCAAAAATCATATAACCAAACAAGAAAGCAAAGAAAACCGCTAAACCACCAATTGTTGGCATAGGTACTTTATTTAATCTTCTTTTATTAGGGTAATCTAACGCCTTAATATGAAAGGCTACCTTTTTAAAAATAGGTACTAACAACACACTGAAAATAAAGGTTGTTAAAACCATTAATAAAATATTTGGAATTGTCACTTCTAGACGCATAAACATCAGCTCCTCTTGTCATTTATTATACATTAAAAAAAAGAAGAAAAACATCATTTTTTTAGTTTTTCTTTCTTTCTTCAGCAAATTTTTGCCAAATAAGACCTAAATCTTTTTCTTCTTTTATTAAACTTCTTTTTTCTAAGAATTCTTCAAACGTACCAATAACCTTGGCAGGATTACCAACTACAACAGAATTATCAGGAATATCCTTGGTAACCACACTACCAGCACCAATTATAACGTTAGAACCTATTCTAACATTTCCTAAAACGGTTGTATTACATCCAATAAAAACATTATCCATAATTTCAATACAATTTTGATTATAATTAAAATGTCCTTTATTTAGATTATTTAAACCTAAATGAAAAATATCATGTGTTACAAAAGTAACATTACTTGTAATAACAATATTATTATGTAGTTTAATTAAATGAGGATCTGTTGGCATAATACGTGGTTGAAAAAATACATTTTCCCCCATTTCATAAAATATATGATGTTTTCTTATATACTGATTTCTTTTATCACTATTTAACATAAAGAAAATTCTAAGTCGTCTTAATTGATTTCTGGTCCAAAATTTCATCTTTATCTTTCCCTTCATTATAATTAATTCCTACCATAATAGCTAAATAACTGGAAGTCATGGGACTTAATAATACATGACCTGAAAATAAAGATATTAATATCAAAAGCCAAAACAAATAAGCATATATTCCTTTTAACTTTGCCTTATTAATAACAAAAACAAAGAAAACAAGATAAATCATAAAACCTAATATTCCAATACTGTAGAAAATATCAAAAATATCTATCTCGGCATCTTTCATAGTCATAATTTTTTGCCGTCCCATACCAAAGATTTTACCAGAAATATCTTCTTTTTGATAGTTTTTATGTAAATTATAAACAAAAGATAAACGATTACTATAAATCACATTATCAATATTTTGAAAAGTTAATAAATCACTTACTTTTTGAATATGATAATATTCTAAAGAAGTTTTAATATTTTTATATAAAGAACTTTGAGGTAATAAAAGAAGAAGAATTAAAATAATAACAAGATATTTCTTAAACATTTTTCTTTTTTTAAATAAAAAATAACCTATCACAAAAAGAAAACTTAAATACATAGTTTTAGTACCAAGTAATAATATCATTAAAAAAATAAGAATTAAATAACCTAATAAATATATTCTTTTCTTATCTTTTAAATAAAGAAAACCAATAGGAAGAACTAAAACAAAAATATTTACGAGTTCATTTCCAACGTAAAAATAAGATAAGTATAAATTTTTATTCTCATATATTTCATTAATATTATGACCAAGACCAAAAGGATATGGTATTAAATACATAAGTAAAAAACATAAAGAATAATAAAAGAATAGTTTTTTACTTAATTCTTTATTTTCACATTGAGAAAAAAAGAGAACTAAAAAAGGAAAATAAAATATCTTAATAACATTAATAAATTCTATAAAAATAGTATTTGGTTTATTAAAAACTAAATAACTTCCATAAAAAAGAAAATAAATGATAAAAATACCATAAAGATACCAATATTCTTTCTTCTTATAATTTTTATAAAAAAGATAAATACTAGCAATAATAACAAACAAACCTTTTAATATTAAGCCAATACTAGCTTTAGATTCCCATGTAGCAATAGATGTTAACAAATCAATAAAAGGTAAAAAATATAAAAACATTACTAATAATTTTATCATCATTTTCTTTCTTTCTAAAAGTTATCCAATCGTATATGGATTTTGAAGTGTTCCTTCTCCGCCTAAAATTGTTGTTGAAGATTTCAGATAAACTGAAGGCCTGACCCCCTGAACAACGCTCGCATGATAGTAGCTGACACCTCCCATGCTCCCGACGCGGAACGCATAGGTACCATCTGAAGAATTCGCCATAGGAGATAAAACCCATTGTGATGTGCTTGAATTATAAAGCCAAGCATTATTTTTACAATCGCTGTAAGAACTACTATACCAGCTAAATAATTCTTTCGCTAACCAACTTGTTCGGTTACCAGTACTTCCACCACTGGTCGCATATCCATAATCACTTGGATACATTAATCCTACTTTTCCTTTCCATGTTGTTGTTCTTGCTACCGTATCATTACAATAAGTACCTGACGTACATATTTTTCCATTATTGCTACTTCTTTCGTAACTATAGAAATGACTGGCTAACCCATTACTTGCTGATATCCAAGAATTTGCACCTTGACTTCCTGTATTCCATAATGTGGTTCCGACTAAATTTTTTAAATTTGGTTTTAAGCCAGTTGTAGTAAAATCACAGGCTTTTGTTTGATTATTATTACTGGAATAACAGTTTCCTGAACTATTATTGTAGTACAATGAACCCCCAACGCTTTCACTCTCATAACCAGGATTTAAAAGTTTCATTAAATCAGCTTGACTCCATTCATTAACACCATAACCACTATTTACTGATGACTCTGAAGAATCCCATGAATATTCTCCTATGAATTCATTTCTTATTAATTTTATTCTTGTTTCTTTTTTTCCTGTGCCGTCGTCTATATTATTCATAACACCTATAATACGCCAATACTCATTATCTACTTTGACATAGTTACAAGGATTAGAACCTACATATCTTAAATTGTTATCACTTGTGCCATCATAGGCTAAAGTATAAGTACAACTATCACTTGTTTTATCTGGAACAGTATAAACATCTGTTGAAGATGTATTTGCACCTGATACTAGATTATTTAGAAATGTCGTAGCTAATGGACGTTTAAAATACAACGTACATTTTGTTCTTGTTGTACTATTTTTTTGATAGTTACTATAATCAAGTATTGCTTGCCAAGTATCATCATTCCATGAAATGGTGACTCCACTTGTACAAGATGATTTAGTCGTATCTAATGTTAGTCCTGAGTCTTTCGTTGGAAAATCTCTTGTAATGGTATTATTGACATAATAAGCAAAATAAATATCTCCTGGGTCTTCAACAACTCCATTTATGACATTAAAGTCTTTCTTTTCTTCATAAAAAGCATAAGATTTATAAAAGATAAATATTCCCAAACTAAGTATGAGTAGAGCAGATAGGACATATATCATTTTTCTCTTTTTTTGAGGTTCTTTATATTTTTCTAAATGATAAGAGTACCCCCCCCCCCAGAGTCACTTTTTAAATTTTTCTTTTTTAAATTTAACATATTATCTAATCCTTTCTTTTTTTAGATTATTCACTTGACCTTTTAATAAACTTATATCTATTAATACGACTCATTTTTATACACCATTTGGATAACTTACTGACGGCAGGCTCGGCTGGTCGTAAACCGAAAGCAACGAGCCTACTCACTCACGCTACCCTATTTCGTATGGATTTTCAAGTGTTCCTTCACCACTTAAAATAGTGATAGAAGATTTCAAATAAACTGAAGCACGCACCGCAGACTGGGCGTACGCAAAGATGTAGCCGACAGCGCCGAAGCGGGTGACGTTGAACACGCCGTTAGAATCAGACGAATACGGGGCTAGTGCCCATTGATGAGTGCTTGAATTATAAATCCAATCATTATTTTTACAATCACTATAAGATACACTACTCCAGTTGTATAATTCTTTGGCTAAACAACTGGCTCTATTCATACTTTCGCCTCCGCTTGTCGCATAACCATAATCACTTGGATACATTAAACCAACTTTTCCTTGCCATTCTGTAGGTCTTCCAGTGTATACGGTTGTTCCTCTTTCATAGGTATACCAATAACTTGGCCATCCATTTGATGGACTGGTATAGTTTGCTGTTCCTCCTAATTTCCATGTTATCGTATCTATTTGATTTTTGGCTGCCTCTGTTAAGCCATTACTTGTAAAATCACAAGATATTGTAGCACCATTTTGTCCATACGGGCATGTTCCTGATGTTCTATTATAATATGCTCCATTATTTAAAACTTCTTTTAAAGTACTATCTGTCCAATCATTACTGCCATCTTCACTTGTTGAACTTCCTGTTCCACTAGCCTTATTATCCCAACTATAATTTCCTAAAGAATTCGTTCGTATTAATTTCATTCTTTGCCCTTCTGGGGTATTTAAGATACCAATAATTCTCCATCCGGCGTTTTCACCATTAAAAGTAACATAGTTACATGGATTTGCCCCGACATATCTTAAATTATTATCACTTGTTCCATCATAGGCTAAAGTATAAGTACATGTATCACTTGTTTTATTTGGAACAGTATAGACATCTGTTGATGATTTATTTGCTCCTGATACTAGACTATTTAAAATTGTTGCTGCGGTAGGGGTAGGCTTTTCTTTAAAATATAAAGTACACTTTGTTCTTGTTGTACTATTTTTTTGATAGTTACTATAATTTAGATTAGCTTCCCATTTTGCATCATCCCATGAAATGGTAACCCCACTGGTACAAGATGATTTGGTCGTATCTAATGTTAGTCCTGAGTCTTTCGTTGGAAAATCTCTTGTAATGGTATTATTGACATAATACGCAAAGTAAAGGTCTCCTGGATCTTCAACAACTCCATTTATGACATTAAAGTCTTTCTTTTCTTCATAAAAAGCATAAGATTTATAAAAGATAAATATTCCCAAACTAAGTATCATTAAGGTAGATAGGAAATATATCATTTTTCTCTTTTTATAAGGTTCTTTATATTTTTTTAATGATAAGAGTACCCCCCCCCAGAGTCACTTTTTAAGTTTTTCTTTTTCAGATTTAACATATTATCCAACCCTTTCCCTATTTATATAAACATTATATCTTATTTTTTTTATAAATGGTAGTTAATTATAAGGTTTAAATGCAAAATCAAAATAAGTATAGTATCCACCTTTAGGAATATTTAAATAATCATTTATTATTTTTTTTGATATAGAAGATACTTCAGTAATTCTTCTTTCTTTTACTTTAATACGCACTAAAGGAATAATATATCTACTTTTAGCTGTTACTTTTACACAGTATTTATCTTCTTTATATATATCAGAAGAATATGCTTTTGTTACTTTTAAGAAGTTTTGAAATGCTTCTTTTAAATAAGAATCTTTACAATTTAAAAATTTATCTATAATTTCTTTTTCTGATAAAGAATATAAATCTTTAACAGTTAATTCTCCTATTTTAGAAAGAGATTTACACATATCTGCATAAAATTGCATTAAAGTTCTATCCGTATCACTTATCCACGAAGGCCAAAGTTTAGAAACTTTTTGTAAATATTTTTCACCAATATCTAGTGATGTAAACCCTAATTCTTCTTTACCTTCTTCATTTTTTAAAATAGTAATATTATTGTAAATTTCTTTAATATCAGAAATATTCCAAACTTTAAAAAGTGTTAAACCACCGGAAAAATTATATTCTAAACGATCTGCGGCTAACTTTGATGTTTCATTATCTGCTAAAGGATACTTTTTATAATCACATACTTCTTCTATAGAAATGTTATCTCTTTTTAAAAGATTCATTATTTCTGTAGAAGCCAAAATTGTTTCCCTAGTATTTTTTTGTGTTTTTTCTTGTTTTAAAGAATCATCATACATAAAATCAATACAATGTCTAAAAGCTGGATTAGCAATTTCGTCAACTACCCACAACCTAAATGTCATGGGCTTGTAACTGCCAAGTCGTACTAACGGTTTACACCTCCGACCTTTAACCCCAATAGATATTGCTATCTAAAGTGGCGTTACATCATAGGGTGGTTGACAGCACCCTTTGTAGCAGAGTTTACTCTGTTACAACTGTATTAGGTACTTGGCTATCTGCAAGATAGTCTATTCCCATACGATACAGATTCATAGCTCCAATGCGGTCATCATTAGATTTATAACCACAGTTTTTGCAAGTAAATAGATGTATCTTCTTATTGCGGTTAGACTTTTCAACATGTCCACAACAAGGGCAGCACTGACTCGTATAGCGAGGTTCTACCTTAATAACAGAAGATTGATTCTGTTTTGCTTTGTAGATTAGTTTTTGCTCAAGGTCATAGAAAGACCATGATACAGAAACATAACGGTCTTTTGTTTTAAAACGCTCTGTAGCATTACGAATACCTGATAAATCTTCCAATACAAAGAGAGTGTGCTTTGGGTTATTTTTGACGAGTGCCTTTGATACCTGATGGTTAATGTCCTGCATCCAACGGTTTTCTCGCCTGCCAATAGCTTTCATTCTTCGTCTTGAAGATGGTGTCTGTCGCATTTGGAGTTCTTTACGAAGTTTGGAATAATTAGCACGTTTTTGCTTTATAACCTTACCACTAACAAATCCAGACTTGTGTTTGCTGTCATAAGTGGCAACAATAAAGTTAATACCTCTATCTATACCCACAACGTTACAGATGTCGGAAATATTACTTTCTTCGACATCGTAGGTTACTGGTATGTGAAGATAATACTTGCCATGCTTATTTACAAGTTTAGC
>CAKOHH010000009.1 GCA_934085675.1 uncultured Bacilli bacterium
AAATTGCTTAAGAAGATATTATATATGTTTCTTAAACTTATTGCACATTAATTGTGCACTTTCAATAAAAATCTACATTTATGAATAATTAGATTTGTCTTTTACTATAAAAGTTTACTCTATTCCGAATGAATGTTAGAATAATATTAAGAATAGCTAGTGTTGGAGGTTGTATGAAAAAAAGGAATAAAGAGAGTAAGAAATTTTTTCAGAAATTTATTATAGTGTGTTTTATTTTATTGCTTTTATTAGTAATTGCTATAGTTATTTATAAAGTTATTGTTCGTAAAAATATTGGAAGTCATATTAATAATGAAGTTGTTATAGAATATGGTGAAACAGTTATTTTAAATGATATCTTAAAAACTAGTGATGTGGAAAATATTAGGGTTGTTCCTGAATTAGATACTTTAAAGGAAGTTGGTGATTATGTTATAAAGGTTACCTTAAATAATGAAACTTTTGATGTTAAGGTGTCTATTAAAGATACAGTCTCTCCTAATTTAGAAGTTCAAGATGTGACTAAGTATATAGATGAGGAATTACCTGATGTTAATGATTTTATTGTTTTTTCATCTGATTTGTCAGAATATGAAATAGTTCCTGTTGTACTTGAAAAGAATTTAGGAACTGTTGATGTTGAAATTGTTGCTAGAGATAAATATGGAAATGAAACCAAAAAGAATGCTAAATTCACTTTAATTGAAGATTCAGAACCTCCTGTTTTTTCTGGTTTGTCTTCTATTTCTATTGAAGAAGGAACTCGCATAGATTTAACTGAGGGGGTATCTGCTGTAGATTCTCGTTATGGAGATGTAGAATTTACATTTGATGATAGTAATGTTTATTATAATACTCCAGGTGAATATGTAATAACTTATTATGCTAAGGACCCTTTAGGAAATGAAACTGTTGCTAATAGAAATATTACAATAACTGCAAAACCTATAGTTTATATGATTAATAATTTTCCCGTGTATAATCAATATCCAAATTATCCAAATGGTTGTGAAAGCATAGCTTTATATAATTTGCTTAGATATTACGGTATAAATGTAACTCCAGAAGAAATTGTTGAAAGACTGAAAAAGGGAGATGGTCCTTATTGGAATGGAAATACTTTATATGGAGGAAATCCAGAAATTGAATTTGTTGGAGATCCTCGTGATATTCATGGTTATGGTGTTTATCAAAGACCAATTTTGGATGTTGCAAATACTTATAAGTCTGGAATGATAGATTATAATGGACATAGCTTAAATGAAGTATTAGAATTAGTTAAACAACAAATTCCTGTACAGGTTTGGGTATCTATTAATTTAAAAGATACCGATGTTTGTGCCCGTTGGACTTATGTTCCAACGGGTGAGACTATTAGTTGGATCTGTAATTTACATAGTGTCGTAATTGTTGGGTATACTGATAGTAGTATATTTGTATCCGATTCTTATACAGGAAAAATTGAAGAATATAATCGAGCTCAATTTGAAAAAATGTATAATTTATTCGGCAAGAGGGCTTTATATTATCCAAATTAGAAAGAAGGTAGTATTTTGAAGAAAAAAAATTTAGAAATTTTTTTAGGAATTGTTCTTTTATTAATTGTAATCGGTATATTAGTCTTTTTGTTTTTGCCAAGATCTGAGTTTGAGGAAACGAACAATATTGTTCCTTCTCAAGAATTGAATATCAATTCTGAGTTAGTTCAAAGGCTTTATAAAATTGCTAATCCTAGCAATGATGGTGGTATTTTAAAAGAGTTATATTCAGATGGACAACCAACAAATGCTTATATATTGGCTATGGGTGCAATGGAATATATTCGTGATAATATTTCTATAGATGATCCAATGGTTCAAAATATGATGTTTACTGCAACTATTACTAAACAGCAATTAAAAAAATATATTTATAGGACTTTTGGTGATATTGAATATCAAGATGAGAATTTTTATGTGTTAAATCCTGAATATGGTGTGTGCGGTTTTACATATCAACCTGAAGCAGAACGTTATGTAAGTTTAAATGGCTGTGGTGGATCAGGTTCTGAAACTTTTTTAAGACAAGTAATATCTGCTAGGCAGGAAGAGAAAGCTATTTATATTGTTGAAAAATCTGTTTATGTTTATTTTGAAGGAAATGATTATATAAGTAGAAGGTATATATATAAAGATTGTAGTAAAGAAGAAATGATAGATTATCAAGAGGTTGATGCAACCGTAAGTAATCCATTATTTATTGATCCATATTTAGATCAAGCCGCAACTTATGAATATGTTTTTGAAAATAACAATGGTCAGTATATTTTTAAGGGCTTAATCAAGAAATAAATTAAAAAATTGGCTTTTGGAGATAAGTATTGTAAGATATGGCACATAAAATAATTTATTAGAATAACCTTCAAATAAAAGAGGGGAAAATCACATTAATGTTTGTCATCTTTAGAATAAAGGGATTCTAGTGTGTAAAAAGCTAGAGTCCCTTTTTTAGTTAGGAAAATTCGTATGGATGATTTAATTACTTTAGAAATGGCGTTGAATTTGCTTCAAAAGATTATGTTAGACAATTCTAAGGATGGAAGTAAATTTAATGTGATTTTATCAAAGCAAACATATGAAAAGTTTGATACTAAGGAATTGAAGGCAGAAATTAATAATTTGTTCAATGAATATAAAGAGATTACTTATTTGTATCAATTTCCTAGTAGTCTTACTGCAAGTAAATTCGAGAACAAGGAGCATATGTTAATTAATAATCCGATTGATACAGTTGGCATATCTGTTGAAAGAAAGATTGATAAACAAATATGGGCAACTCAATTTTATTACATTTTATTAAAAGTGTCTTCAAAGTTAACGTGGGAAGAAATTTTATATATGACTGGTACTTTTTTTAGAAATCAAACTGAAGATACTTTATGTGAAAAAATGTTAATGTGTCGTAATACGTTGAGAGGTATTAAAAAAAGTTGTTTGGTTAAGATGTGGATAGAACTTAAGGTGTTAAGTGAAGAATATATATATAAAATTAAATAAAAATGTAAAGGGTGATATTTTTGGATTCTGACATAATAGTTGCTTTGATTAGTGGATTAAGTGTAGCCTTACCAAGTTTGGCAGCTACGCTTTTTTCGAATCATCAGAGTAATAAAAAAAATGAGGAGAACAAAAAATTAACTATTTATCGACCTAATGAATTAGAAAAGAAAGTCGATAGGCATAATCATGTTATTGAAAGAGTTTATAAAGTTGAGAACGAAGTGGTAGATCTTAAAGAGGATATAAAAGAATTGCGAGGTATATAATGAATAATTTTTTAAATATGATATACTAATATTGGAGAGATATTATGCAAAAATTAAAAAATCGTGGAATAATTTTATTTCTTTTGCTTGTAATATTAGTTGTGATTCTTTTAGGAAATTATTTTTATATGAAAAATAGATCTGTAATGTTGGATGTGAATTCTGGTTTGGTTCAAAATCTTTATCAGTCGGTAGTTCCGAATAAGAATATCTATATTTTAAAGCAATTATATAATGAAAATGGATTATCTAATGAGTATAAGTTAAATATGGGAATTATGAATTTGGTAAATAATGGAAATACGGGTATTTTAAATGCTGAGGATGTTGAGAACAGTATAAAAAATATTTTAGGAGATTCCATAGATGTTACACATCAAACAATTCAATTTATGTTGGGTGATTATTGTGGTTATACGTACAATGAGCAAGAAAAAAAATATATTCCTTTTGATGGATGCGGGAATAGCCCTAATGAGTTTATTTATCAAAAATTGTTGAGTGCTGCAGAAAATAAAGATAAAATTCTTTTAAAAGAACAAATAATTTATTTTACTTTAGATAGAACTACACATGATGTTAATATTTATAATAATGTGAAATCTGAAAAACTGATTGATAATATTCAAAATTTTGATGGTGAATTTACTGAATTAGATTTAGATAATTATATTCAAAAGGGTGCAATTTATGAATATGAATTTATAAAGAAAAAAGGTAATTATTTTTTTACGGGAATTAGGAAAATAGAATAGGATGTTTGTTCCTATTTTTTTGTTTATTTAATATCAGATTCTTTTCTGATATTTTTTTTGAATAAAAGAAAATTATGAATGCCCTGAAAGGCGCTAATTCTACCTTCATCTATGCGTGTCAAAATAAAATATTTAAAAGCATTGAAATGTAAGTCGGAGAAATAAGTGCCTATGAAGACACATATCATTTAGGTGAAAAAATATAAAATGACTGTTTAGATACTGTTATCATAATTAAATAGATTGACAAACCATTTCTTTTATGCGAGAATTGAGGTGCATTTGGGAGTTATGTAACTCCGTTATAAAAAAGTGTTGAATGTAGGAGTAGTTATTTATCCTGTTTCAAAGAGAGATGAGGGTTGGTGTAACTCATTAGCAGAAAATAATGAAAAAAACTACAGGAGCTTAATCGGGTAGTTTCGATAAAAACTTTAAAGAGCATATTAAAATAATATGAACTAAGGTGGTACCGCGGATTTAACAGTTAATTCGTCCTTAAAGGATGAGTAACTGTTTTTTTATGGAAAGAGGTAAAACTATGAGAGAATTAACAGAACAAGAAAAAGTAAGAAGAGAAAAGTTAACAGAAATAGCAAAAGTATGTAATCCTTATCCGGATAGTTTTAAAAGAACACATACTTTAAAAGAAGCCAAAATGCTAGATGATGGCACAACAGATGTTAGTGTTTGTGGTCGTATTATCTTTATGCGTAAAATGGGAAAATTATCATTTGTTCGTATTAGAGAGTTAGAAGGGGACTTACAATTAGAACTAAAAGTTGATGAAATTGGCGAAGAAAAATATGATTTCTTCAAAAAATTAATTGATTCAGGTGATTTTATTGGGGCAACAGGAGAAATCTTTACTACGCAAACAGGTGAAAAAACTTTACGAGTAAAAGACTATCAATTTTTAGGTAAAGCTTTAAGACCATTACCAGAAAAATTTCATGGCCTACAAGACACTGAACTTAAATATCGTAACCGTTATGTCGATTTAATTATGAATCAAGAATCACGTAACGTTTTCTTAGGACGTAGTAAATTTTATGCTTTTTTACATCGTTATTTAGGAGAAAATGGTTTCTTAGAAGTAGAAACACCTATTATGCAAACCGCAGTAAGTGGTGCTGCAGCTAAACCATTTTTTACGCATCACAATGCTTTAAATTTAGATATGAATTTAAGAATTGCTCCAGAAACATATTTGAAACAATGTATTGCTGCTGGCTTTGACCGTGTTTATGAAGTGGCAAAATGTTTCCGTAACGAAGGAATGGATACGGAACATCTTCAAGAATTTACGCAAGTAGAATGGTATGTTGCATACTGGAATTTTGAAAACACCATTGTTTTCTTCCAAGATTTTATAAAAAATGCTCTATTAGAACTTATTGGCACGACAACAATTAATTATCGTGGTAATGAACTATCTTTTGATGGTAACTGGGAAAGAATAAACTATATTGCTGCTATGAAAGAATTATTAGGTGACGATTTCCTAGAAATTGAAGAACCTGAAAAATTAAAAGAACTTGTTATAAATAAAGGTTTATTTACAATGGAAGATTTAAATGAATATAAATCTATTAGTCAAATTATTGACTTTGTTTATAAGAAAAAAATTAGAGCTAATATTGTTGGACCAACAATTCTTTATAATTATCCAGCTGTTTTAAAACCACTTGCGAGAAGAAATGATGAAGACAAAAACGCTGTTGATGTTTTCCAAGTTGTTGTTTGTGGTACAGAAATTTGTAATGCTTATTCAGAATTAGTTGATCCAGAAATTCAAAGAGCTAATTTTGAAGAGCAAGCTAAAGCGAAGAGTCAAGGTGATGATGAAACCATGGAACTTGATGAAGATTTTATGGGAGCTATGGAACAAGGAATGCCACCTATCTCTGGTTTAGGTTTTGGTATTGACCGCTTAATGATGCTTATTTATAATCAAGAGTCTATTCGTGATGTGGTTTTATTCCCAACTATGAAAAAAGGAAATACAAATAATAAAGAATCTGTGATTAAAACTAATTCTATAAAAGAAGAATTAAAAACAGATTTCAGTCATGTTGTCATTGAGCCATTATTTAAAGACTATGTTGATTTTGAAAACTTCAGTGCTTGTGATTTTAGAGCTGTTAAAGTGAAAGACTGTGTAGCTGTGCCTAAGAGTAAAAAATTATTACAATTTACACTTGATGATGGCACAGGCGTTGATAGAACTATTTTAAGTGGAATTCATGCTTATTATGAACCAGAAGAATTAATAGGTTCTACTTTAATTGCTATTTTAAATCTACCTCCAAGAGCGATGATGGGAATATCTTCTTGTGGAATGCTTCTTTCTTGTGTTCATGAAGAAAATGGAGAAGAAAAGTTAAACTTAATTCAAATTGATAATAATATTCCAGCCGGAGCCAAATTATATTAATTTAGAGTCTATTAAGGGCTCTTTTTCTATGGTTAATAATTCTTTTATAAAATGTGAAAAAACTTTTTAAGATGTGGTTCTTTTAGAACTAACTATAACCCACGGTCAATGTTATCGCTCTTTTTTCTTCGATACAATTAATTTGGGTGTTGTGAATGAATCATTATGATAAAATGCTTAATTTAGCAAATAATATTAAAAGATATCGTTTAGAAAGAGGGCTTACACAAGAAGCTTTTGCTGAAATGATAAATAAAACGGCTAATTATGTTAGTCAATTAGAAAATGCACATAAAGGAATTCAACTTAGAACAGTATTTGATATTGCAGATGCTTTAGAAGTTCCTGTCAAAGAATTATTTACCGAATGTGCCCCAGTTGTGGGTAAAATTACAAAATACAAGAAGGTTCACCATTAATCTTCTTTTTTTTCACAGAAATTTCATCAAACGACATCTTAAAAGGTCTTTAAAATACTAACTTTTGTGCTATAATTTAAATGGAGGAGGATTAGGATGAAGAAAATGTTTAAAGAACATGATCTTGTAAAAATCATTGGTATTATGTTACTTCTTGTTGTTGTTTTATCTTGGATTATTCCTACAGGAACTTTTTCAAGTGGTGCAACATTCACAGAAGGCGAAATGGGACGTTTAGGACTAGGCCATTTATTTTATGGGTTTAGTTATGCCATTCAAAATTATGCCATTCAAATTGGATTTTTACTAATGGTTGGAGTTTTTTATGGAGTTGTATCTAAAACGGAAGACTATAAAGAATTTGTTAATCGTTTAGCAAATATCTTTAAAGGAAAAGAAATTCTTGTAAGTTTAATTATTTCATTTATAATTGTTTTACTTACATCTGTTCTAAATAATACTTTTGTGTTAATTGTATTTATGCCTGTTTTAATTACTATACTTCGCAAAATGGGACTAGACAAAATAAGCTCTTTTGCTATCACGTTTGGTTCTATGTTAGTAGGTGTTTTAGGCGCTACTATTGGTACAGAAGGGTTAGATGCTTTCGTTAATTATATTGGTTACGGAGGATCTGAGGTTACTTTAACAACCGAACTTGGTATTCGTATTGGTATTGCTTTCTTAGCTTATGCAGTATATAGTTTCTTTAATTATTTATATATTAAAAAACTAGTTCCTGCTAAAGATAGCAGTGAGGAAGAAAAAGACGATGCATTCTATGTAGAAGATTCTAAAAAGAAAGGAAAAGCAAAAATTTGGCCAGTTGCTGTAATGTTTGGTATTCTTTTTGTTTTAGCCGTTTTAGGATTTGTTTACTGGAATAAATCTACTGGTTCTAGTACAAAAATCTTTGGTCTTGAAATTTTTGATAATTTCTTTGAATGGATTGAAGGTATTAAAATAGGTGATGTAGCTATTATCTCTTCTTTCTTTGGAGGAGAAGCCTTACCTAATATGTCAGCTAAATTATTCCCTGAATTTGGTAGTTGGTATTTATTTACTTATTCTATTTTCTTAGCTATTACTGTTCTTGTTGTTAAATTTGTTTCTAAAATGAAATTTAATGATATGTTAACAAATGCTTATGAAGGAATTAAAGTAATGATTAAACCTACTTTGTTCTTGATTTTAGCTTACATGATGTTTGTATTATTATATTGGTCTCCAATACTTACAACTGTTATAAACGAAGTTGGAAAGTTAATTGGAAAATCATTTGCACCAATAGCATTTTTAGACTTCTTTAAGATAACAATACCAACCCCACTTGTTGTATCTTTCCAAGCAATACTTGCCTCAATCTTTAATACTGATTTTGCTTATATCGGTTATTCATTGAGCTATGCTATTGGAAGCTTTACAGGAACTGAAGGAAATATTGTATTCTTAATTTATACAACTATTTATGGTCTTGTTCAATTCATAACTCCTATAAGTGTTTTCTTATTATTTGGTCTTTCTTATATGGATATTCCATACAAGAAATGGCTTGGATATATTTGGAAATTCTTTGTAGTTATGTTAGCTAGTTTACTTATTATTTTCAACATTTTATGGTTGATATAAAAAATAACAAATAGGCTCTTGCTTATTTGTTGTTTTTTTTGTAATATACCTTTCGGAGGGATATAGTATGGAATATAAAAAATTAGATAATGATCATTATGTAATGCGCCTTAATAAAGGTGAAGAGGTTATAGAGCAATTAAAAATCTTTGCAACTAACGAAAATGTTTTAACTGGGGAAATTACTGGTATTGGTGCTAGCAATAAAGTTGAAATCGGCTTATTTAATACAGAAACTAAAGAGTATAAAACAACGGCCAAAGAAGGAATGTTTGAAGTTACTTCTTTATTAGGAAATATTTCTCGAAAAGATGGTGAAGTTTATCTTCATTGTCATATTAACTTTGCAGATGCTTCACTAAATACATTTGGAGGTCATCTTGTAAAATGTTATATTTCTGCAACTTGTGAAATTATTATTACCGTTATTCATGGTGAAGTTGGTCGTCGTTTTGATAAAGAAATTGGTTTAAACTTATTTCAATTTTAATAAAAATGAATAAATAACGAAAAAAATCCTCATAACATTCATAGAATGATTAAGGAGGATTTTTTTATGTTTGAAAATTTTGGTATCGAAGTTTCAATTATCTTAAAAAATGCAGAAAAAGAACGTTATAATCTAAGGCATCCTTATGTTGGAACAGAACACTTATTATTATCTTTGCTTAAATATGATGAAGATATTGCAAGTCTTCTTCAAAAATATAATATTACCTATGATTTATTTAAAGAAGAACTTATTAATACCATCGGGATGGCCAGTCGCCCTCAAGAACTAAACCTTTATACGCCAATGCTACGTGATGTGTTAGAACTTGCTTTACTAGATGCAACTGAAAAAAATAAGAAAAATGTTACTCCAAAACACCTTTTAAAAGCATTGATTGATGAAGAAGAGGGAATTGCCTATCGTCTTTTAGAACGTATGGGTGTACCTTTTGATGAAGTATATAACTATTTAAAAAAAGAAACTTTTTCTAAAGAAAGTAAAAAAAACTTAGAAATTTATAAGGTTGGTTTACGAATGAATGAAATGGTTAATAAAAATGAAAAAGTTGTTGGTCGTGATAAAGAAATCAAACTTCTTTTAGAAACACTTTTACGAAGGCAAAAAAATAATCCTTTATTAATAGGAAAAGCAGGAGTAGGCAAAACAGCCTTAGTAGAAGAACTTGTAAGAAGAATAAAAAAGAAAGAAGTTCCTGAAGAATTACAAAATTATGAAGTGATTGCCTTAGAAATGGGAGCTTTAGTAGCGGGAACAAAATATCGGGGTGAATTTGAAGAGCGTTTGCAAAAAATAATCAAAGAAGTAATGAATGAAGGGAATATTATTTTATTTATTGATGAGATACATACGATGGAAAATGCAGGTGGAGCTGAAGGTGCCATCGCAGCTTCTGATATTTTAAAACCATATCTAGCAAGAGGAGACTTAAAAATTATAGGCGCGACGACAATTGAAGAATATCACACCTACTTAGAAAAAGATAAAGCCTTAGATAGAAGATTTGAACATATTTTACTTGAAGAACCTAATGAAGAAAATATGAAAATTATTTTAAAGGCTGTCATACCTTGTTATGAAAATCATTATCATATTAAAATTTCCAATCAAAACATCAATGACTTTTATGATTTAGCCAATGAATACCTTTTTGATAAATGTAATCCTGATAAAACAATTGAACTTATTGACTCCGTATGTTCTAAGGTGAAACTTAAAAATTCGTTTAAGAAAAAAGATACCTCTGATTTAGAACTTACTCGTAAAAGAAAAGAAGCTTATTTAAAAAAAGGAGATTTTGAAAATGCCATTAAAGAGGCCAATTTAGAAAGTGAAATTAAAGCAAGTTTAGTAAAAAATAAAGATGTTCAACTCTTAAAAATAACTAAGGATGATATTTTAGATGTCATTGAAGCTAAGACACATCGAAATATCAAAGAGAGTAAAAAAGAAATCAAAAAAAGGTTGCAAAAAAATCTTTTTGCTAAATTATTAGGCCAAGATAAAGTTTTAAATGAATTATTAGAAAATTTAAATTTAAATAAACGAATACCGCAAAGTTTTTTACTTTTGGGACCAAGTGGTGTTGGCAAAACAGAAACCGTTAAAATTGTGAGTGAAACTTTACAAACAAAACTTTTACGAATTGATATGAGTGAATATATGAGTAAAGAAAGTATTAATAAATTGATTGGCGCTCCGTCTGGATATGTTGGCTATAACGAGCCTTATGTTTTTGAAAGTTTAAAATGTGAACCTAATGCAACCATTTTATTTGATGAAATAGAGAAAGCACATCCTGCCGTATTAAATTTACTTTTGCAAATTTTAGATGAAGGTTTTATAACGGATAATAAAGGAAATAAAATAAGCTTTAATCATACTCTTATTTTTTTAACAAGCAATATAATAGGAAAGCAAAAAGTTGGTTTTTCAAAAGCCATGGAAACATCTTTAGACGGTCTTTTATCTCGTGAACTTTTAGGTCGCATTGATAAAGTCCTTGTCTATGACCATATTTCATCATCGGTTGCAGAAGAATATATCAAAAAAGAACTTAAAAATAAAAGTATTAGTAGTGCTGAAATTTTAAAAGAAGCCAATATAGAAAAATATGGCATGAGAGAAATAAAACATCTTGTTTCCAAATATAATCGTAAGGAAGAACTTACCACGTTGTAGTTCTTTCTTTTTATATATAATTTCTATATAATAAGGAAAGGAGGATGTAAAATGAAGATAAATAAATTAGTTGTGGGAAAGTTACAAGAAAACTGTTATATTCTCATAAATAAAAAAAATGAAGCCTTAGTTATAGACCCAGGGGATGAAAGTGAAAAAATTTTATCATTTTTAAAACCCTACCAGGTTGTTGGCATTTTGGTAACTCATCACCACTTTGATCATGTTGGCGCCTTAAATGCTTTATTAAAATATTATGATTTAAAAGAAAATGAAGTTAATGGAGACTTTTCCTTTAAGAAAATTAAAACTTTGGGCCATACGATGGATTCTTATTCTTATTATTTTGAAAAAGATAATGTTGTTTTTGTCGGAGATTTTATTTTTGCTGGCACCATTGGCCGTACTGATTTAGGCGGTAGTAATAAGGAAATGAAAAAGTCTTTAGAAAGTTTTATAACAACCTTTCCATTAGATGTGATAATTTATCCAGGTCATGGGGAAAGTACAACTTTAAAAGAAGAAGTGAACAATTTAAAAGAGATAATATCTTATTTATAAATTATGCTTTAAAGCCTTTAAAATAGGGCTTTTATTTTTTTGAAAAAAGTGAAAAAAAGGCTTGCTTTTTAATAGCCTATAAAGTATAATCTACTTTGTATGACGGCAGGGATGTGTGAAGTTACTGATACACTTGGCAGCGTTGCTAATTGTTTCAGAGAATTTGCGCGGAGCAAGTCTATACAAGATATAGGCGAAAGGAGGGCATATGTTATGTCAAAAAGTAAAGTTCGTATCAACCTTAAGGCTTTTGATGCTAATGTTTTAGATTTAGCAGCTGGTAAAATCGTTGATACCGTTAAAAGACTAGGAGGAACTGTTAAAGGACCTGTACCTCTTCCAACTGAAATCGAAAGAGTTACTGTTTTAAGAGCAGTTCACAAATACAAAGACTCTCGTGAACAATTTGAAAGTCGTACTCACAAGAGACTTATTGATATTGTTGAACCTAGCAAAGAAATTGTTGATGCTTTAACAAGACTTGATTTACCAAGTGGTGTTGATATCAATATTAAATTATAATGAAAGAAAGGAAATATTATGAAAGGAATCTTAGGACGTAAAGTTGGAATGACAAGTGTCTTTTCTAAAGACGGAAAATTAATTCCTGTAACAGTTGTTAGTGTTGAACCTAATACTGTTATGCAAGTTAAAACTTTAGAAACTGATGGATACAATGCTATTCAACTTGGCGTAGTTGACAAAAAAGAAAAAAATTCCAGTCGTGCAAGTGTTGGACACGCTAAAAAAGCTAACACTGCTCCTAAGCGCTTCTTGAAAGAAATCCGTGAAATGGAAGGAACTTATCAAGTTGGAGATAAAATAAGCGCAGATTTATTCGAACTTGGTGATGTTGTCGATGTAACTGGTACATCTAAAGGTAAAGGATTTGCTGGTACTATTAAAAGACATGGACAAAGTAGTGGCCCTATGGCTCATGGTTCTCATTACCATCGTGGACCTGGTTCTCTAGGAACAATGCTTCCAAAAAGAGTATTAAAAGGAAAGAACTTACCAGGACATATGGGATGTGAAACAGTTACTGTTCAAAATCTTGAAATCATTGAAGCAAATACTGCTGAAAATTATATTTTGGTAAGTGGAAATATTCCAGGTGCTAAAAACTCATTAGTACTTATTAGAAGTGCTGTTAAAAATTCTCGTAAGAAAAATCCAAAAGAAATCGTTTCTTATGAAGAAGAACCTGTTGTGGATGAAGTAGTTGAAACAAATGAAACAGAAACTACTGAAAATGAAACACAAGTAGAATCATAGAAAGGAAAAAGCATATGAAAAAAATTGAAGTTAAAAATTTAAATTCAGAAAAAGTACGCGATATCAACTTAAATGATTCTATTTGGACTACAGAAGTTCATGAAGATTCATTAAAGAAAATGATTCGTTTACAACTTGCTGCTACTCGTCAAGGAACTCATAAAACAAAAAATCGTAGTGAAGTTTCTGGCGGTGGTAGAAAACCTTGGAAACAAAAAGGAACAGGTCGTGCAAGACAAGGTTCTATTCGTGCTACTCAATGGGTAGGCGGAGGAATTGCTCATGGCGTACAACCTCGTGATTATAGTTTCAAAATTAATAAGAAAGAAAGAGCCTCAGCTCTTAGAAGTGCTCTAGCAGATAAATTAAATAACAATAGTATTGTTGTATTTGAATCTTTAGAGTTACCAAGTTTAAAAACTAAAGACGTTAAAGAAATTATTAGCAAAAATGCTTTAGCTGGTAAAGTTTTATTCGTTACTGGCGATGATTGTGAAAACCTATATATGGCTTGCCGTAATTTAGGATACACATATGTTGTTATGGCTGACGAAATTAACGTTTTAGACATTGTTAATGCTGACACATTAGTTCTTGATGAAAAAGCATTAAAATTAATTGAGGAGGGTACTCGTCATGCGTAATCCAGATATTATTTTAGGCCCAGTAATTACTGAAAAAAGCGTAACAGGTAATCAAAATGGCGTTTATACTTTCAAAGTAGACAAGTCTGCTACTAAATCACAAATCAAAAGTGAAATTGAAAGACATTTTGGTGTTAAAGTATTAAATGTTAACACATTAATTACAAAATCTAAAGATAGAAGAATCGGTAAATATACTGGTAAAACAAAAACTTATAAGAAAGCAATTGTAACCTTAGCACAAGGTTCATCAATTGAAATGTAGGAGGTAAGAAAGTATGGCAATAAGAAAATATAAACCAACAACTAATGGTCGTCGTGGTATGTCAACACTTATTAATGAAGAATTAACAGCTTCAACTCCTACTAAGTCTTTATTATCAAAAAAGACAAAAACAGGTGGACGTAATAACCAAGGAAAATTAACAGTTCGTCATATTGGTGGCGGAGCTAAAAGAAAATATCGTCAAATCGATTTCAAAAGAAATAAAATTGGTATTACAGGACGTGTTGCTACTATTGAATACGATCCAAACCGTAATGCAAATATCGCTTTAATCAATTATTTAGATGGTGAAAAAAGATATATTATCGCTCCTAAAGGATTAAAAGTTGATATGATTATCGAAAATGGTGAACAAGCTGATATCAAAGTTGGTAATGCTCTTCCAATTATGAATATTCCAGTTGGTACTGTTATTCACTGTATCGAATTAAATCCAGGAAGCGGAGCTAGTCTTTGCCGTAGTGCAGGATCTAGTGCACAAATTCTTGGTCGTGAAGGTAAATATGTTTTAGTTCGTTTACAATCAGGTGAAACAAGAAAAATTCTAGGAAATTGTATGGCTACAATTGGTGTTGTAGGTAACGAAGACTATGAACTTGTTAACATTGGTAAAGCTGGACGTACAAGACATATGGGTATTAAACCTACTAACCGTGGTTCTGTTATGAACCCTAATGACCATCCACATGGTGGTGGTGAAGGTCGTGCTCCAATTGGACGTAAGAGCCCAATGACTCCATGGGGTAAACCAGCTCTTGGCTATAAAACAAGAAAAAATAAGAAAGCTTCTGACAAACTTATTGTTAGTCGTAGAAAGAAATAGGAGGACAAATAATGGCTAGAAGTTTAAAAAAAGGACCTTTTGCTGATGAACATCTACTAAAAAAGGTTGATAAATTAAATGAAAGTAACAAAAAAGAAGTAATTAAAACATATTCTCGTCGTTCTACTATTTTCCCAAGTTTTGTTGGACATACATTTGCTGTTCATAATGGAAAAGATTTTATTCCTGTTTATGTAACAGAAGAAATGGTTGGACACAAATTAGGGGAATTCGCGTTAACACGTAAGTTCGGCGGACATGCAGGTCAGAAGTAGGAGGTATATATGGAAACTTATGCAATTCATAAAAGTGCTATGATAGCTCCTAGAAAGGCACGCATGACTATGGATTTAATCCGTGGTAAAGATGTTGACACTGCTAGAAGAATTCTTAGTACAACAAATACAAAAGCAAGTCGTTTAATCTCTAAAGTATTAGAAAGTGCTGTTGCAAACGCTACTAATAACTTTGGAGCAAACGAAAGTGATTTATTTATTAGCGAATGTATGATTAATCCAGGACCTGTTTATAAAAGAGTTAAATTTGCAAGTCGTGGAAATGTTGATAGAAGAGACAAAAGAACAAGTCATATTATCGTAAAAGTCAGTGATGGTAAAGGAGGCAACAACTAATGGGACAAAAAGTTAATCCAATAGGTTACCGTTTAGGTGTTAATAAAGATTGGCAATCAAAATGGTATAAAAATAGAAATGAATTTGGTAAAACTTTAATGAGTGATATCAAAATTCGTGAATATTTAGAAAAGAATCTTAAAGATGCTGCTGTTGCGTCAGTGACTATTGAAAGAAAGAAAAATCGTTGTGAAGTAACCATCAATACTGCAAAACCAGGCGTTATTATTGGCCGTGGTGGCGAAGATATTGATAAATTACGTAAAGCTTTATCTAAACATGTTGGTGAAGAAGTTTATGTAAACATTCAAGATGTTTCAAAAACAGCTGATTTATGTGCTCAACTTGTTGCTAATAACATCGCTTTACAAATTGAAAACCGTGCACCATTTAGAAGTGCTCAAAAAAGAGCTATTAGAAACACTATGAAAGCTGGAGCTAAAGGTATTAAAACATTAGTTTCAGGAAGATTAGGCGGAGCTGAAATGGCTAGAAGCGAAGGATATACAGAAGGAACTGTTCCTTTACATACTATCCGTGCTGATATTGATTATGCAGAAGCAGAAGCTAATACTACTTATGGTAAAATTGGTGTCAAAGTATGGATTTACAAAGGTGAAATTCTACCAACTAAAAAAAATGTAAAGGAGAGTGACCAAAATGTTAATGCCAAAAAGAACTAAGTATCGTAAACAACATAGAAGAACTTATGATGGACACGCAAAAGGTAATACTGAATTACATTTTGGTGAATTTGGCTTAATGGCCAAAGAAGGTAACTACGTAAGTGCTCGTCAAATCGAAGCAGCTCGTATTGCTATGACTCGTTACATGAAACGTGGTGGTAAAGTATTTATTAATATTTTCCCAGATATGCCACGTACTAAAAAACCACTTGAAACTCGTCAAGGTAAAGGTAAAGGTAACGTAGAAGAATGGGTAGCAGTTGTTAAAGAAGGAAAAATCATGTTTGAAATTTCTGGTATTGACGAAGAAACTGCAAGAGAGGCTTTAAGACTTGCTTCTCACAAATTACCTATTCAATGTAAATTTGTTAAAAAGGAGGGAATCTAATGAAGGCTCTAGAAATTAGACAAATGACTTCTGAAGAAATCGAAAAGAAAATCAAAGAAGGCAAAAGTGAATTATTAAATATGCGTATGCAAAGTGCTAGAGGCGGATTAGAAAAACCTCACAAAATAAGTGCTATGAAAAAAGATATCGCAAGAATGATGACAGTTTTAAAAGAAAGAGAATTAGGAGGTACAAATGAAAACGGAAAGTAGAAAACAAGAATTAGTCGGCAAAGTTGTCAGTGCAGCTAACGACAAAACCATTACCGTTTTAGTTGAAACTCACAAAAGCCATCCATTATATGGAAAACGCGTAAAATATTCTAAAAAATATGCGGCACATGATGAAAAAAATGTAGCTAAAGTTGGAGACACAGTAAGAATTAGAGCAACAAGACCATTATCTAAAACTAAGAGATATGAACTTGTTGAAGTACTAGTTGAAGCTGTAGTATTATAGGAGGTAATCTTATGGTAATGCAAGAATCAAGACTTAAAGTGGCAGATAACACTGGTGCAAGAGAAGTCCTAGTTATCCGTCCTTTAGGCGGATCTAAAAGAAAAACAGCTAATATCGGAGATATTGTTGTTTGTACTGTTAAAAAAGCGATTCCAAATGGAAACTTAAAAAAAGGAAAAGTTGTTAAAGCTGTTATTGTAAGAAGTAAACAAGGTGTTCGTCGTGCTGATGGAAGTTATATTAAATTTGATGACAATGCATGTGTTATCATTAAAGACGATAAAACTCCAGTAGGTACACGTGTATTAGGTCCAGTGGCTAGAGAATTACGTGAAAAAGATTTCATGAAAATTGTTTCTTTAGCAAGTGAAGTTATATAGGAGGTTCAAATGAAAATTAAAGTAAATGATGAAGTTTTAATTATTGCTGGTAAAGATAAAGGAAAAACTGGCAAAGTTACGAAAACCTTAAAGAAAATTGACAAGGTTGTTGTTGAAGGTGTTAACATTGTTAAAAAACATCAAAAACCTAATCAAATGAACCAAGTTGGTGGAATCGTTGAAATGGAAGCTCCAATTCATGTTTCTAACGTTAAAAAAATTGAAAAAACTGAACCTAAAAAGAAAGCTAAGAAAGATTAAGGTGGGAATTTATGAGTACATATAAAGAATTATATAATAAGGAAATTGTTCCTGCTCTTATGAAAGAATTTAATTACAAGACAGTTATGCAAGTTCCTAAATTAGAAAAAATTGTTATCAACATTGGTGTTGGCGAAGGTCATACTGATGAAAAGTATATCGAAGCTGCATTAAAAGACTTAGAAGCTATTACAGGTCAAAAGGCAGTTATTACAAAAGCACATAAATCAATCGCTGGATTTAAAATCCGTGAAGGACAACCTATAGGTGTTAAAACAACACTTCGTGGTGAAAAAATGTATATTTTCTTAGAAAAATTAATTCGTGTTGCTCTTCCTCGTGTAAGAGACTTCCGTGGAGTACCAAAAAATGCTTTTGATGGACATGGTAACTATACATTAGGAATTAAGGAACAATTAATTTTCCCAGAAATTGTATACGATAATATTTTAAAAATTCGTGGTATGGATATTGTTATGGTAACAACTGCTCATACAAACGAAGAAGCTAAGGCATTACTTGCAGGATTTAAGATGCCTTTCAAAGGATAGGAGGACACTATGGCAAAAACAAGTTTAAAAGTAAAACAATCACGCACACCTAAGTTTAGCTCTCGTGCTTATACAAGATGTGAACGTTGTGGAAGACCTCATGGTGTTCTACGTAAATATCATTTATGTCGTATTTGCTTCAGAGAACTTGCCAATGAAGGTAAGATTCCTGGCGTAAAGAAAGCAAGTTGGTAGGAGGGTGTACTTATGGTAGCAGATAAAATTTCTGATATGCTTACAAGAATCCGTAATGCAAATCAATTAAAATATGATACAGTTGAAGTTCTTGGTACTAAGATGACTCGTGGTATTGCCGATATTTTAAAAAGAGAAGGTTATATTGCTGATTACGAATATACTGAAAACGTAAATGGTGACAAAATAACAATCACTTTAAAATATGGTGACCGTAAAGAAAGAGTTATTACAGGTTTAAAAAGAATTAGTAAATCTGGTTTACGTGTTTATGCAAAAGTTGATGAAATTCCATACGTTTTAAACGGTTTAGGAATTGCAATTATTTCAACTTCAAAAGGACTTATGACTGATAAAGAAGCTAGAAATGCTAAGTTAGGAGGCGAAGTACTTGCCTATATTTGGTAAGGAAAATCTATGAGTAGAATTGGTAATAGAAAACTTAGTGTCCCAACTGGTGTTGAAGTAACTTTAGAAAAAAATCTTTTAACTGTTAAATCAGGAAAAGGTTCCTTAACTTTAACTATCAATCCACTTGTTACTGTAACAATTGGAGAAGGAGTTATTGAAACAAGACCAATTAATGAAAGTCCTAGCGCCAATATTATGTATGGTACAACTAATTCACTTATTAAAAATATGTTAATTGGTGTATCAGAAGGCTATACAAAAGGATTAGAAATCGTTGGTGTAGGTTATCGTTTCAATGTTTCTGGAAATAAAATAGGTGTTACTGCTGGTTTTTCACATCCAGTAGAAATGGTTTGTCCAGAAGGAATTGAAGTAAAATCAATTAGTAATACCGAAATTGAACTTTCTGGTATTGATAAACAAAAATTATCTGAATTTGCGGCAAATATTCGTAAATTAAGAAGTCCAGAACCTTACAAAGGAAAAGGAATTCGATATAAAGGCGAACATATCCGTCGTAAAGAAGGAAAGAAAGCGGCTAAGTAGGTGAGAATATGATAAAGAAAGAATCTAAAAATACGGCACGTTTAAGAAGACATGCTAGAGTTCGTAAAACAATTTCTGGTACAAGCGAAATGCCTCGTTTAAACGTTTTCCGTTCTAATAAAGAAATTTATGCTCAAGTTATTGATGATGTAAACGGTATCACTTTAGTTAGCTCTTCATCAAAAGAATTAAAAGTAAGTGGTGGTAATATCGAATCAGCAAAAGCTGTAGGTAAAGATATTGCTACAAAATGCAAAGCAAAAAAAATAGAAAAAGTTGTTTTCGATAGAGGTGGATATCTTTATCATGGACGTGTCGCTGCTTTAGCAGATGCTGCACGTGAAAACGGCTTAGAGTTTTAGGAGGGTACAAAATGGCTAGACAAAATATAGATCCAAAGAAAAAATTATTGGAAGAAAAAGTTATTAACCTTAGTCGTGTTACCAAAGTTACAAAAGGTGGAAGACATTTCCGTTTCTCTGCTACTGTTGTTGTTGGTAACCGTAAAGGCCTAGTTGGTATGGGTACTGGAAAAGCTAATGAAGTTAACGATGCAATCGCTAAGGCTTCAAAAACTGCTAACAAAAACGTTACTCGTGTTGCCCTTCAAGATGCTCGTACCATTCCTCATGAAGCAACAGGTAAAGTTGGACGTGCTGTTGTCTTAATTAAACCTGCTAAAGAAGGTACTGGTGTTATCGCTGGTGGTGCTGCTCGTGCAGTCTTAGAACTTGCTGGTGTTAAAGATATCGTATCAAAAAGTTTAGGCAGCAATACAAAAGTTAATGTTGCTAAAGCTACTTTAGAAGCTTTAAAAAGCGAACGTACTCCTGCAAAAATTGCAGCTTTAAGAGGAAAGAAAGTTGAGGAGTTATAATGAGATTAGAAAGTTTACCTAAAACTAAAGAACTTAAAAATACAAAACGTGTTGGTCGTGGACCTGGGTCTGGAATGGGTAAGACTTCTACTCATGGAGAAAAAGGTCAAAAATCAAGAAGTGGTGTTAGTATCTCAGCTTGGTTCCAAGGTGGACAATCTCCTTTATATAGAAGACTTCCAAAAAGAGGATTTAAAAATACGCGTTTTGAAACAAAATACGCAGTTATTAACTTAAGTGATTTAGATAAATACTTCAATGATGGAGACGTTGTTACTCCAGAAGTATTAAAAGAAAAAGGAATTATTAAAAAACAATTAAATGGAGTTAAAGTTTTAGCAAATGGTACTTTGACAAAAAAATTAACTGTAAAAGCTAATCGTTTTTCAAGTATCGCTGTGACTAAAATTGAAGAGTCTGGTGGAAAAACTGAGGTGATCTAATATGAAAAAAGGGTTATCCAGATTTTTTTCCAAAGACGTCAAAGATCTTAGAAAAAGAATTTTGTTTACGTTACTCGTTTTAGGAATGTACTGTATTGGGTGTGGCATCACAATTGTGTGGGCAACACCTTGGCTTGATTCCTTATATGGATCATTAGGCTTTATGGGCATTTTTAACTTAATGAGTGGTGGGGGTTTTGATAAATTCTCAATCTTTGGTCTTGGTGTAACCCCATATATTAATGCTTCAATTATTACTCAGTTACTCACTATGGATATCATTCCATACTTTAAAGAGTTAAAAGAACAAGGATATGTTGGAAGACAAAAAATTAATCGTATCACAAGATATTTAGGAATTATCCTAGCCTTTATTCAATCTTATGTTTTAACGGTTTTCTTACTTAATGTTAAGGATGTTGACATGGTTTTAAAAATCACTCTTATTATGAGTGCTGGAACATCTTTCCTACTTTGGTTAGGTGATCAAATTACAAATAAAGGTATTGGTAATGGTCAATCACTTCTAATTATGGCCAGTATCGTTTTAAGTCTTCCAGCTGTATTTACAGGAGCTTACAATGCTTTTGTAACCAGCGCTAGTTATGCTTCTTGGTTAGGAATATTATTCTTCATATGTTATCTTATCATGTACTTATTAGTTATTGTTGGTATCGTATGGATTACCTTAGCTGAAAGAAGAATTCCTATTCAATATGCAAATAAAACAGTAAGTGCTTATAAAGCTAAAGAATCTTATTTACCTTTAAAGATAAATTATGCAGGAGTTATGCCTGTTATCTTTGCTTCCATGTTACTTACTATTCCATCTATTATCGTTAATTTAATTGGTAATCAAAGTGCGATTGACTTTGTTAGTAACTATATTTTATATACGTCACCAACAGGTTTTGTACTTTATATTGCCTTAATCGTTTTCTTCAGTTATTTTTATACCTTCATGGCTATGAATCCTGAAGAAATGAGTAAAGATTTAAATAAAAGTGGCGCTTATATTCCAGGGGTAAGACCTGGTGTGGAAACAACTAAATATATTAATAAAGTTGTTGGCAGACTCACTTTAGTAGGAAGTATCTTTATTGCTGTTTTAGCAGGATTACCTATTTTAATTTCAAATCTTACAGGATTAAGTCAATCAATCGCGATTGGTGGCACCGGTATCTTAATTGTTGTCGGTGTGGCTATTGAAACGTTCAAACAAATTCAAAGTGGAATGGTGGCCCGTACTTATTCACACAGAAGGATGAAGTAATGAAAAATGTTATTTTTCTTGCTCCTCCTGCTGGGGGTAAGGGCACATTAAGTGATTATTTAATTGATACATTTAACTATGAACATATTTCAACCGGTGATCTTTTACGTGAAGAAGCCAAGAATAATAAAGAGTTAAATGAATTTTTAAAATCAGGTCATTTAGTTTCAGATGACATGATTATGGAAATGGTTGCAAAAAAATTAAAAACTTTGCATAAAGACAGACCATTTATTTTAGATGGTGTGCCAAGAACATTGCAACAAGCTCAAAAACTTGATATAATATTGTCTGGTTTAGAGCATTCTAAGGTTGTTGTTATTTATTTAGATGTAGAAAAGGCGATTTTAATAGACCGTGTGGTAGGTAGACAAATTTGTCCGAAGTGTCATCGCAGCTACAACAGTAGAATAAAAGAATTTAAACCAGGTATTGATAATATTTGCGATAATTGCGGTGCAACACTTGTTCACCGTGATGATGACAATCTAGAGTCTTTTATGATTCGTTATCAAGAATATGAGAGCAATACACATCCGGTAGTATCTTTTTATAAAGAAAAAGGAATGTTAGAAGTACTTCAAAATAATGAAGTCGACCAAACAGAAGCTCTCAAAAATTTAAGGAGAATCGTCGATGAACATTAGAAGTGAACGAGAAATAAAATTAATGAAAGAAGCCGGACATATTAATTTTCTAGCTCATAAAGAGATGGAGAAATATATACGTCCTGGTATTACAACTAAAGAATTAGACAAAAAAATCAATGATTTTATTGTAAGTCACGGAGGCATCGCGTCTTGTTACGGCTATGAAGGATTTCCAGGCCATGCTTGCATTTGTGTAAATGATGAAGTGGTTCATGGAATTCCTGGTAACCGTCGTTTAAAAGATGGCGATATTGTAAAACTTGATTTTACAGTACGAAAAGCAGGATATGAGTCAGATATGACCAGAACTTATCTTGTAGGAAATGTCGATGAGAAAGTAAAACAAATGGTTATTGATACGGAACATGCTTTATATGAAGGTATCAAATGTGTGAAACCAGGTAATCGTATTGGGGACATATCAAACGCGATTGAAACCTATGCTCATGCTCATGGTTTATCTGTTGTAGAAGAACTAGTGGGACATGGAATTGGTACAGATATGCATGAAGAACCTGATGTACCTAATTATGGAGAAGCACATAAAGGTCCCGTTTTAAAAGAAGGAATGGTTTTGGCAATAGAACCAATGCTTAATTTAGGACGTAAAGAAGTCGTTATGTTGGATAACGATTGGACAATTGTGACAGAAGATGAAAGTTTTTCATGTCACTTTGAACATACTGTCTGTGTAACCAAAGATGGGTATGAAATTTTAACAGGAGAATAGAAATTTATGGCGAAAAAAAATGATCGAAAAAGCAATTTACAAAGCAAAGACGTTGTAAAGAACAAACATCAAGTGAATAATACGAAATCCGACAAATTAGAAGTAGAAGGAAAAGTAGTAGATGTCTTAAAAGGCGGAGATTACTTAGTAGAACTACCAAATGGATATACTGTAGAGGCCTACGTTTCTGGTAAAATGCGCGTTAATATGATTCGTATTCTACCAGGTGATACAGTCACTATTGAACTTTCTCCTTACGATTTAACACGTGGGCGCATTACATGGAATAAAAGATAATGGAGGTAAATTATGAAAGTTAGAGCATCAGTAAAACCAATATGTAAGAAATGTAAAATAATTAGAAGAAATGGTAAAGTTATGGTTATTTGTGAAAATCCAAAACACAAACAAGTACAAGGAAAGTAGAGGAAAGTTATGGCAAGAATTAAAAATATCGAATTACCAAACGAAAAACATGTATGCATTGGTTTAACTAGTATTTATGGTATTGGTAGACCTTTAGCAAAAACTATTTGTGCAAAAGCTGGCGTTCCAGCTGACCGCAAAGTTAAAGATTTAACAGAAGAAGATATCCAAGCTCTTCGTAAAGAAATTGATAATCATGTTGTAGAAGGTGATCTACGTCGTGAAGTTCAAATGAACATTAAAGAAAAAATGGAAATTAACTCATATCAAGGAGTTCGTCACAAAAAAGGACTTCCTGTAAGAGGACAAAGAACTAGCAGAAACGCTCGTACAAGAAAAGGTAAGGGTAAAGTTGTTGCTAATAAGAAAAAAGCAGGTAAATAGGAGGTTTTAGATTATGGCATATAATAGAAGAAAAAGAAAAGTTAAGAAAAATATTCCTGAGGCCGTTGCTCATATTAAATCAACATATAATAACACAATCGTAACTATTACAGATAAAGAAGGTAATGTTATTAGTTGGGCAAGTGCTGGTACTATTGGATACAAGGGTTCTAAAAAGAAAACTCCTTTTGCAGCTGGTACAAGTGCTGAAGCTTGTGGTCGTGCCGCTATGGATTGTGGTGTAAAAAAAGTTGAAGTACATGTTAAAGGTTTAGGAGCAGGAAGAGAAAATGCTATTCGTCAATTACAAGCTGTTGGTATTGAAGTAACAAGTATTATTGATGAAACACCAGTTCCTCATAATGGATGCCGTCCACCAAAAAGACCAAGAAATTAGTTCTCGGAAAGGAAAATGATTATGATTAAATTTGAAAAACCAGATTATAAAATTGCGGAATATCAAGATAGTAATCACTATGGTAAGTTTGTATTAGAACCCCTTGAAAGAGGTTTTGGTCATACAATTGGTACTGCTTTAAGAAGAGTTATGTTATCAAGTATGCCTGGATGTGCTATCAATACGATTAAAATCGATGGCGTTTTACATGAATTCCAAAAAATTGATGGTGTTTATGAAGACGTAACAGCTATTGTATTAAACTTTAAAAGTGTTGTTTTAAAAAATCATTCAGAAGAACCAAAAGTAATGCACCTTTCTGCAAATACTCCAGGACCTGTTACAGCAGGTATGATTGAGCATGATCAAGATATTGAAATTATTAATCCTGACTTTGTTATTTGTAACTTAGTTGAAGGTGGTAAAATTGATGTTGAAATCACATGCAATAACGGAAAAGGTTATGTCGATTCTAAAGAAAATCAAAAACTTTATGCTGAAGATAAACCAGGTGTTATTGCTATCGACTCATTATATTCACCAGTAGAAAGAGTAAACTACGAAGTAGAAGGTGCTCGTGTTGGTCATAATGAAAACTTCGATAAATTAATTATGGAAGTTGAAACAAATGGAAGTATTACTCCAGAAGAATCTATGGCTTTAGCTGGTAAAATTTTGATTGAACATTTCAGTATTGTGGCTGATTTAAATGCCATTAGTGATGTTGCCGGTCTTATGAGTGAAAAGAAAGTTGATACAATTACTAAAACTTTAGAAACACCAATTGAAGAAATTGAATTCTCTGTACGTGCTTATAATTGCTTAAAAAGAGCAGGAATTCATACGGTTCAAGATTTAATCAACAAAAAAGAAGTAGAAGTTACAAAAATCCGTAACTTAGGCAAAAAATCTTTAAAAGAAGTATTAGACAAAGTTGAAGAAATGGGACTTAAGTTCCACGAATAAGGAGGTAAAACGAAATGGCTTATAGAAAATTAGGAAGAGAAACTCGTCAAAGAAGAAGTATTTTAGCAGGACTTTCTAAAACTGTTATCTTAGAAGGTAGTGTTATTACAACAGAAGCAAGAGCTAAAGAAGTTCGTAAATTTGTTGAAAAAGCGATTACTTATGGTAAAAGAGGAACATTAGTTTCTAGAAGAAAAGCTTTAGCTTTCTTCCATAATGATAACGAAGTTGTTAGTAAAATCTTTAATGAACTAGCACCTAAATATCAAGACCGTAATGGTGGATATACTCGTATCATTAAAATCAAAGAACGTATTGGCGATGACGCTTTACAAGTTAAATTAGAATTAGTTTAAGAATAGAGATACAAATTCTCTATTTTTTCTTGTCTTTATATTCTTTATTCGTTAGAATATAAACTTATGAAAAAGGATGATACTTATGAAAAAATATTTAAAAGAAAAAGGAAAACAAGTCCTTGAATGGGCAAATGTAAGAGAAGATTCTAATATGAATATGCAATTGCAAAAATTAGCAGAGGATTCTTTAAAAACAATGAATCATATAACGAAAACCATGAAAAATTATCATAAGCAACATAAGATTATGAATCGTTATGAAAGAGTTATGAGTACTATTCAAAAAATAAGAAATGCCTTTGATCGTGACTTAACAAGCCAATATACTCTTTATCCATTAAATGACATTTTTTTAGATTGTATGAAAAAATATGGTTTATCTTCTTTAGAAGCCGGGGAAATAGTTTCTTATCTGTTACACCAAAATTATGAAATTGTCAAAACTAATAAATTTATTATTTCCAATTTTGAAACGGACAGAAAATATTATGAAATTTTTAATGTAAGTAATGATACAAATCGAATCTTTTTAAAAATGCTTATTTGTAAATTAAAAGGTCTTTCTTATAAAGATATGTTTGAAGTAACTGAAAACAAGAAAACTATTTTTGAAGAATATTATAAAAAAGTTACATCTTCTAAAGAACTTTATAAAAAGGTTTATGATAAACTATTTTCTATTATAAAAAATAATGTTTTATCTCAAAAAGATTTAGAGTCCATTAAAGTTTTATTAAGAATGGTTCATGTGGATGAAAATATTATCAATGATTATCTAACTTATCTGAAAAGTTTAAGTAAAACAAATATAATTAGTCCTAAAAAAGTTATCAAAAAAGAGGAAGTAAAACCTTTATCCCATAATGAGATAAGAAGAAGATTATCTAAATATTACGATATAGGTAAAGAAGAAGTTACCAAAGAATTTAACTATGCTCATTTTAAAGAAGTTCTAATCGCGTTAAAAGAACTTAATATGTTAGAAAAAAGAAATAATATTGTATTTAAAAAATTAAGTGAAAATCCTCTTTTAAATGATGATTATTTTGCTTATTTATATCAAAAACTTCAGTTTCAATATCCTAATAAAGAAGAACTAGATCTTATTAACGAATATTTAGAAGAAATAAAAAACTGTAATGTAGAAGATGCTTTATTTTGGCAAGATGAAATCAAAAAAATATTACTTTCTTTAAAAGGAGAATTAGATAAAAGTTTCAAATATGAAAATTTTGTTTTAAAAATGAAGAGTGAAAAGATGTAAAAATTTAAAACATCTTTTTTTTAACTGATTCTTATGATAATATGTAAGCATAGAAAGCTAAATAAAGGGTGAAAGTATTTATGTTATTTTTAAAGAAAAATAAATTAATAATTATTGTTTTTACTGTGTTGTTACTTTTCACAGGTTATAACGTCTTAGAAACGGTAAATGAATTTAATAATATTTATCGTTCAGAAAATAAATTTTTAGATTTTTGCAGGGAAACACAAGATGAAGAATATAAAGAAGTATGTGATACGGCTTTAAATAAAAAACCTTTACATTTAGATTTTTTCTATGCTTTTAGTAATATCATGATATTTGGTTATCGTAATGTCTTTGCTTTTATTAGTTTGATTTTTTTAATACCAGGTATTTATTATATTAGCAGAGTATTTAAAAATAATATATTGGTGAATATGTTAACACGTGAAAAATATAAAACGGCCATAAGAAAAATATTTACTAAGGCTTACTTAACAACTTTAATTTTTCCTATTATTATTAGTTTAGTCTTTCTTTTTTGTTATTTTTATACGGGAGGATTTAATATCACTAATTCGGTTACTGGTACTGGTTGGAGTATAGAAACGTTGAGTCATCCTATAGCTTTCATATTCCTGTATCTTATCAATATTTTAATTTGTGGTATGCTCTATGTAAGTGTTGGTTTATGTATTGCGAGAAAATATCATAATTATTTTGTTTCTTTAATTCTTTCTTATTTATCTGTTTTAGGTATAGAACTTTTTCTAGAAATTATTGTTGGAGCATTTATCATGTCTTATGTTTTCCATACAGGTTACTCTGTGTTAATTTCCATAATGAATCCTCTTTCTTTTACAGATAGTAGTGGAATGTTGGGTATGATGATATGTCCTAGTATTTTTCTTTGCTTATCAGCCATTTTATTATACTTCTTATATAGAGATAAAGAAAAATTAATCATAGATTGTGAAAAAAATAATTAGGAAAAGAGGAAAAATTATGACAATAGAATTTAAAAATGTAACTAAGAAATTTAAGGATATTATTATTTTAAATAACATAAATTTAACTTTTGAAAGTGGTAACATTTATGGTTTATTTGGGCGTAATGGATCGGGAAAAAGTGTTTTTTTAAAACTTTTATGTGGTTTTTATACCCCTAGTGAAGGAGAGATTCTTTATAACGGTGAAAATTTAAATAAAAAATTAGAGTTTCCTCCTAATACACGAGCCTTAATTGAGAAACCTAACTTTTTTCCAGATTTAACAGGCTTTGAAAATTTAAAATTTTTAGCTGAAATTCAAAATAAAATTACCGATAAAGAAATTAATGATATATTAGAATTTCTAGGTTTAGAAAAAGATAAAAATAAAAAATATAGTAAGTATTCTTTAGGTATGAAGCAAAAACTTGGCATTGCTCAAGTTCTTATGGAAAATCCTGATGTCATTGTTTTAGATGAACCCTTTAATGGTGTTGAAAATGTAACTGTTTTAAAAATAATAGATTATTTAAAAGAGGAAGCTAAAAAAGGAAAATTAATATTTATTAGTACGCATATTATGGAAGATTTAGAAAAATTAACAGATAAAATATATTATTTTGACGATGGTGCCATTAATGAAAAAAAGTAAGTTAAGTTTTGTTTCAAATAACTTAAAAAAAGAACAAGATTTCTTTCTGTTTTTTATCATTTTAGTTGGTGTTTTGATACCTACTATATCAGGAAGTGAAAATTATAATTTTTGGGTAAGACTGGACACTATTTTAAAAAATACTTATTTTCAGTTTCTTTTATTCATAGCTATTTCTTTAAATACTTTTTGGACAACTTCTGAATATTTGAAAAATAAAGAAATTATTATTCGGTTTAAAAATTATAAAAAGGTAATTGAAGTTTTATGTCAAAAACTTATTATTTCGACATTTTACTTATTGTTAACAGGATTTGTTCTTGCAATTTCTGGGGCTTGGGTATTTTCTTTAGGGGACACGCAAATGACTATAATTGAAAATTATCAAATAAATCTTTCAACATATATTATTTTCTTTATTATTAGAATGATTATTATAGCTATTTTCATGAATTTAATTGTTCTTTTAATAAGCATGAAATTTGAAAAATTAGGTTTTCTAGGTTGTGCTTTTGTCAATGCTTTGTTATTATTTTTGCCTATTCCAAGTGATACTTTTATTTCGAGATTTTATGAACTTATTATTCTTCCTCATGCCTATTTTATGAATATTTCTTATTCATCTTTTGGCTTAGAAGTTATTTGTTCTTTTATAGAAATCGTTTTTCTCATTTTAACGTATAAACTTCTTTTTTTCCTTTTCACCAAAAAGGCTAAAGGAGTGGATTTATGATAAAGTTAGAATGGGAAATGATAAAAGATGTTTTTAAAAAAAATAAAATCTGGTTAACCATATATTTAATGTTTATTTTTATAGAAACTTTACTCACTATATTAAGACCTACCATGATACCAGTTACTGCTTCTGATTTTCTTTCTTTAATAGGACATCCTCTTTATTATGATTATAATACGACAACTATTTTATTAAAAATATTTCAAGTCTGTTTAATCATATACTATGTTTATCAAATAAATTCTTATGAGTATCAATATTCCTTAGAATCTTTTTTACTAAGATTAGATGAGAAAAAATGGATTAAAATTAAATTATTATTTTTAATTATTCTTTTTGGAACCTTAAAATTTATTTTTATTACATTTTTATATTTATTTTTTTCAAACTATTTTGAATTACAGTTTTCTTACTATTTATACTCTATAATTTATGATTTAAATATTGTTTTATTAACAGTAACAACAACCAATTTTTTAGTTAATTCTAAAATATGGTTTCTTATGCTTTTGGTTATGATTGTTGCTTACTTAAACTTATTTTTCTTCAATGTTTATGTCACTTTAGGAATGATAATTGTTCAATTGTTAGTTAATTTATATTTTTTTAGATTTAAAAAGATTTTAAAATAGCAAATCAAAGATGTAAAAGGCTTTAAACATCTTTTTTTTCATGTTAAAATAAACAAAAGAGAAGAGGAAGTTTATGCAAAAGAAAACAATTCTAACCGGTATTCGTCCAACTGGTAATTTACACTTTGGACATTTATTTGGAGCGGCTCAAAATTGGTTAAAATTACAGGAAGAATATGAATTTTTCTTGGAAATTGCCGATGTTCAAGCTTTAACCGATAATTTTAATAATCCGAGTAAAGTTCGCAAAAATGTTTTGGAATTAACAAGTGATTTATTATCCATTGGTATTGATCCAGAAAAAGTTCATTTATATATTCAATCAGATATTCCTGAAATAGCTGAATTAACGGTTTATTACTCAAATTTAGTAACAATGGCTAGGTTATATCGTAACCCAACTGTTAAAACAGAAATTGCCCAAAAAAAGGCTTTATTTGGCCAAAATGGAGAAGGCGTTACTTATGGCTTTGTTGGTTATCCTGTAAGTCAAGCCGCTGATATCACTGCGTTTAAAGGAGGTCTTATTCCCGTTGGTGAAGATCAATTGCCTCTTATTGAACAGTGTAGAGAAATTGTTCGTAAGTTTAATCACATTTATGGTGAAACTTTATTAGAACCAGAACCAATGCTTTCTAAAACTCCACGTATTAAAGGTTTAGATGGCAATGAAAAAATGGGTAAAAGTTTAGGTAATGCTCTTTATTTAGTAGATGATGAAGACACCATTTCTAAAAAGATTATGGGAGCCTTAACAGATACGAATAAGGTGAAAAAAGATGATCCAGCTGACCCTGAAAAATGTATGGTTTACTATTACCATAAATTAATTCAAAATGAAAATTTAGAAACGGTTCATGATGAGTGTCAAAAAGGTGCTCGGGGATGTGTTAATTGTAAAAAAGAACTTATTCAAAAAATGAATGAATTTTTAGCCCCAATTAGGGAAAGAAAAAGATATTATAAAGAACATCCAGAAGAAGTTGAAAAGATTTTAAAAGACGGTACAAAAGTCGCTAAAAAACGTGCTGAAGAAACAATGAAAGATGTAAAAAAAGCTATGCAAATTGATTATTTTGAAAAATAAAATTTTTGCTTACACAAAAAAAATATTTGTGCTATACTAACTTAGTCGTGCAGCGAAAAAGCATAAGTCCAGACAAATTGACTATGCTTTTTTTATGTTTGGAAAGGGTGAGTTTATGAATAAAAAATTAGATGTTGCAAACGACAATATCAATAAGCTTTTGTTAGCATTTTCTATACCATGTGTTATAAGTATGCTTATTAATGCTTTTTATAATATTATTGACCAAATTTTTATTGGTAAAGGGGTAGGAACGATTGGTAATGCCGCGACCAATGTTATTTTTCCTATTGTTATTATTTGCAATGCCATTGCTTCTTTAATTGGTAATGGTTGTGCGGCTAATTTAAGTTTAAAACTAGGAGAAAGTAAAAATGAAGAAGCTTCAAAAAGTGTTGGAAGTTCTATTACTTTATTGTTTATTTTTTCAATTGTTTTAGCTATTTTAGGTGAATTATTTTTACCTAAACTTGTTTATTTATTTGGATGTACGCCTACGGTTTATGATTCGGCGATTAGTTATGGAAGAATTATTTTATATGGAGTACCTTTCGTTATTATTTATACAGGTTTATCTTCTATTATTAGAGCGGATAATAATCCAAAATATTCTATGATATGTTTAGTGACAGGGGCTTTAATTAACTGTGTTTTAGATCCAATCTTTATATTTGGTTTTAAAATGGGGGTTTCAGGCGGGGCTCTTGCTACTATCATTGGTCAGGCTGTTTCTTTCTTAATCGCGTGCCTTTATATTCCCAAAATAAAATCTGTTAAATTAAAGAAAGAAGATTTTAAACTTAACAAAGATGTTTTAAAAACACTTGGTCTTGGTCTATCTAGTTTTATTACCCAAATGACAGTCTTAGCCTTATTTGTGGTTATGAATAATTTAATGACAAAATATGGGGCTAGTACTAAGTTTGGTAGTGATATCCCGTTATCTGTTTATGGTGTTATGTCAAAAATAAACAGTGTTTATGTTAACTCAATCTTAGGAATATCTATTGGGGCTCAACCTATTTTAGGCTTTAACTATGGGGCTGGAAATTATAAAAGAGTTAAAGAAACCCTTCGTAAGGTTATGTTAATTGGTCTTTGCATTGGTATCTTCTTTAATATTATTTTCTATTTCTTTCCAAGTCAAATTGTTTCTATCTTTATTAGTTTTAGTGATGAAAGTTATGATTTGTTTATGGAATTTGCCGTTTTATTTTCAAGAACTTTCTTTCTTGTTTGTGTTTTAAACTTCTTTGAAATGTCAACCAGCATTGTTATCCAATCTCTTGGTAACGTTAAAAAGGCTACTTTAGTTTCTTTTACAAGACAAATTATTCTTTTTATTCCTCTTGCTTTTTACTTAACCCATAAAATGGGCTTAAATGGTGCTTTATATGCTGCGCCTATCGCAGATGGCATTTGCTTTTTTGTCGTCTTATTTGTTTTCTTTAGTGAATATCGTAAGTTGGATAAAAAAGAAGAACAACTAACAGATGAATTTGAAGAAAAAGAATATAATAAAAATGTAGATAAAGTTATTACTATTGGTCGGGAATATGGTTCTGGTGGACGTTATGTGGGAGAACTTCTAGCCAAAGAATTAGGCATTCCTTTTTATGATAAAGAGATTATCTTTTTAACTGCTAAAAAATCTGGCTATGCAGAATCATTTATTGCCAAATATGAAGAAAGTAAAAATTTATTTTATGAACAAGATAATGATATTTTTGTAGCGGAAACAAAAGTTATTAAAGAAATTAGTAAAACACCATGTGTTATTGTTGGTAGATGTGCAGATAGCATTTTAGAAAAACAAAAAAATGTTTTAAAAGTATTTTTATATAGTGATGAAAAAAGTAAACTAAAACGTATTCATAAATATTATCATGAAGAAAATGCTGAAAAAATCCTTAAGAAAAAGGATAAAGAAAGAGCTAAACATTATAAATATTACACAGGAAAAGATTGGAAGGATTATTCGCATTATGATATTGCATTAAATGTGGATAAGTTTGGTATTCAAAATGCTGTGGAAACAATCAAAAACATTGTTTTAAACAATAACAGTAAAAATTAAAAAAGGTCGTAAGGCCTTTTTTTGATATTAATTAATTTTTGATAATAAATTTGGTCCGGTATACTCGATTACAACATCATTAAAAAATGTAAAATTATTTTTACCAACTTTGTTAACAGCATTTTTAAATTCTTCTAAAATGTCATTTGCTATTTGTATTTTCTTTTTTTCCTCCCAAATGTTTTTATTTTTTCTGAGCTCTCCAAGTTTTTTATGAGTTGTGTTTAAATAATTCAGATGATTTCCTGTTAAATCTTCATAATTTTCTAATGCCAATTGATAATAAAGTATTTGAGACATCTTATTATCAAATTCATTGTTTATGTTGTTGTTCATTTGTTATCTCCTTTAAATTTAATATACTTTAATAATTTTTTGCTTGCAATAATTTTTTTATTGTAAAAATGCTAAGTTTTGAATAATTATTTTAAAAGAACTCAACTTGCAAAAAGAGAATATAATAAAAAAGTAGCAAATTCACTTTACTGTTTTTTTGTATTTAACCATTCTTTTTTTAAATACTATATATTTTTCTATTTTTAAAGGCGTTAATTTTTAAAATGAAATAGAGAAGATTTTAATTTACTCCGTTAAGTTTGTGATTACTCAGTTGTACATATGAATAGCTAATGTTATTTTTTTAATCATGTAATTAATAAAATGTGCTAATAAAAGGCAAATGAGGAGCAATATTAATTGATATGCCAATATACCTAAAATATAATTAAAAGAAATTAAATGTTGTAAAGCAGATATTTTATATATCTTATTTTGCAAAACAGGATGAAAAAGATAGATATAAAAGGAGTTTGCAGAAATTAAATTTAAAAGCTTATGTTTTCGTGTTATTTTAATTCCTAAAATATAATTCATAAAAAGAATAGACATACTTACTAATAACAAACTATCTATATTATAGAATTTTAAATGATTGCTAGAATAACAAATTATTCCTACTATATATAAAACAATAAAAAGAATGCCACTTAATTGAATAAATTTTGGATGTTCATGAACTTTGTAAAAGAAGCTTCCCATTAAATAATAGCCAATAATATAATTTGGAATAGTTAACAACCAATAACTAGAAATTTCAAATGGTAAGAACTTCAAAAAAGCTGGAATAATTAGTGTCAGCATAATTAAAAATATATACTCTTTTACATTAATGTTTCTTACTATTTGATTTAAAAATGGCATGATAAGATACAAACCAGCTAACATATAAATGTACCAATATGGTTCAGTAATTGGATTCTGAAAAAAATTTTTAAAAAAGTAAACATCTATGCTTTTATTTTGTAAAAAATAAATAAGGAATGACATAATGAACAAAGGAATAAATACTTTAAAAATTTTTTTTAAAACATCTTTAAATGTTAATTCTTTTGTACACATCAAATAGCCTGTGCTCATAACGAATATAGGAACGGCTATACGACACATAACAAATTCAATTTTGTAAAAATTTAAATAATTTTCATTTGTTAACAGATAGGAACTTGTATGGTTAATAATTACTAAAATACAAGCAATGCCTTTTAAAATGTCGATATTTTTAAAATAAGTTTTTTTCATTATAAGATTCTCCTCTCACATATTTTTTTAAGAAAAAAATCATAAATTTTGCATAATTAAAACAACTTTGCTAACTGTTATTAAAATGAAACTTGCAGTAAGAAAGTTGCTTTGGTAAATTTTTTACTATTTTAAAAATGTAAATTGTTTTTCACTTTTGCTAAAAACATCAAAAGCTTTATTTGAACTACTATTATATGAAATCATGCCGTATTTATCTGAAACTATACTATAATCATTTGTATTTTCATTATAATTTACAAAAATGATTCGGTTTTTATCTTCTTCTAAACTTTTATCTCCAATATTTTCACTAGAATATCGAACTTGAATACTACCAGCTCTTGCCATTTCAACATCACCTATTCCTAATTTTTCTTTAAAACTTTCATCTTTTAATGATAATAATTGAGTTAAAGGAACAGTTCCACCCGAGTATTTAGCTTGAATTGTATTTTCTAAATTGTTATTTGTTGTATTTTTCAATATTTTATTAATTTTAAATTCTGACGTAGTGAACGGAGTACCGCTTTCATTTAGTACTGTTTTAACATCTTTTAAATACTCGACTTCTAAAACAATATCTGAATACTCATACAGATTTTCAGGCTTAATAACAGCATAATCTGCAGATATTGTTGCTTCTATAATTTCTTTTGTCTCACCATTTTCTTGATAAGAACTATCTGGTTCTTTTTTATAAAAATCAGATTTATTATTATATATTGCAATTCCTGTACTAGCAATAATACCAATTCCTACCAAAGTACCAATCATTATTTTTTTATTCATTTTCACCATCTCCTTAATTATATAACCTATTAAAAGCGTCTTGGTCAACTTGTTGTACCGTTTGTGCAACTCGTCCAAAACCAGTTTGACATATTAAACTGTTAGGATTCTTAGTAACCGAATTTGTTCCTAAATTACTTGTTAAGAAACTGCTATAAGTCACATATAATACACCAAATAAAATTTTGTGTTTCATAATAAATCACTCTTTCTTTCTTCAACTAAGCAAACTTTAACATGAAATCAACAAAAAAAGTAGTGCCAATTTGGCACTACCACTATTTCAAATATTTTTCTACATAATTTTCGTAAAATTTTTCATAGATTTTTTTAGCTTCTTCACAATTTCCACTCATACAATTCACGTTATTATTAGTTATTTCAAAACTAATATTTTTTTGGAAATTAGAATAAGATAAATTTTCTGACCTTAAATCATAAGTATAATTTTCTACATCATTATTTATATAAAAAAACCCCATACTATATACTAAAGTATTTTTTTCTTTTAGCAAAGTACAACTATCATATTCATCACATTGAAAGTTTTCTTTTATTTTAGTTGGTGTTAAAAAACGTTTTGTTTCCTGTTTTTCTCCAATTTTCTTTTCTTTTACATACACAAAATTGTTATTCGAAACTTCTTGATTAAAATTCAATAAAATTTCTTCACTGCCAATTACAACAATAAACTTTTGTTTTCCTTCAATAAAATCTTGGTATGAAAGAAAAGCTTCATAACCATAACTATCTTGTAAAAGAACATGATAATCTCCTTTATATATCAATTTTCTTTCATTGTTTATTTCAGAAAAAATCATCACGTTTTGTACTTCAGGACTGATACGACCAATTTGAAAATAAATCTTTTTCTTGGACAAAATTAATAATCCGTTTGTCAATTCATAAGATTCAGATGAACCGGAAAACGTGTAAGCACGCATGGTATCATAATTTTGAAAAAAATATAATGTTATTAATCCCATAAAACTTATTATAGAAAATATTGTTAATAGTATGACAACAATTTTAATTTTTTTAAATTTTGAATTTTGATTTTTTAAATAATTTAAAAAAGTATTTTTTAATTTTTCTTCATTTTGATTATTTTTGCGTTCACAAGCGATTAATTCATCTAATGAAATCTCGAATATTTGACTATAATATAACAAATCATCAAAAGTTGGTCTTCGTTTATTATTCTCAAGGCGATTTATTTTTGAATGATCAACATGCATTTGTTCTGCTAACTCATATTGTGACATATTTTTACTTAATCTCAAAGATTTCAAGAACTGACCTATCTTATCATAATCCATTAGCTTACACCTCACATAGAGTATAACATGTTCGATTTTAAATTTAAATAATACAATTATAATTTAATTTTTATGAAAAGAGTACCTCTGATGTTTTTTTGGCAAATCATTGTTTAAGATGTCATCTATTTCTATAAGAAAATTATATAACAACTTACATATTAGAGGTATAAAAATATCCTCTTAATGCCCTAAAAACCTTAATTTTGTGGTATAATAAGGACATAGTTTAATTACTTAGAGGAGGGTTACTGTGAAAAAAATAGGTGAATATGTTGTTTATCGTAAAGAGGTTTGTGAAATCAAAGATGTTAAAGAAAATCCCGTTAATCATGTCATGAGTTATAAGCTTGTGCCTATTACGGATACGTCTTTAACAATGAATATTCCCGTTGATAATGAATTTATTAGAGATTTAATGACTTTAGAGGATATTAATGTTTTAATTGGACAAATCAAAGATATTCCAATTTTATTAGGAGAAGCTAAACAACTTGAAAATGAGTATAAAAGAGTATTAAATGAAGGAACAAATTACGGTCTTGTTCAAATTATTAAAACGACATATGAAAGAAATCAAGCACGTATTAAAAATAATAAAAAAGTAAGTGAAAAAGATAATCGTTATTTTGAAATGGCTGAAAAATATCTTTATAATGAAATGGCCATTGTTTTAAATATGACACCCGAAGATGTTAGAAATTATGTTATTGAACAAGTTTCTAAATAAGGCACTAAAGTGTCTTTTTTTGTTTCCTAAAATTACCAGTAGTTATTCGTCTAAGTGCTAATTATAATAACAAATAGGTGGTTTTATGGAGTTAAAAGAAAAATTAAAAATCTTAGCTGACAGTGCTAAATACGATGCTTCTTGTTCTTCAAGTGGTGTTAAAAGAGCGAGTGAAAAAGGTTTTGGAAATACTTCTTATTCAGGTATTTGCCATACTTTTTCAAGTGATGGTAGATGTGTTTCTCTTCTTAAAATTTTGTTAACCAATTGTTGTATTTATGATTGTAAATATTGTTTAAATAGAAAAAGTAATCATATTGAAAGGGCTATTTTTGAACCAGAAGAGATATGTAAAATCACCATTAATTTTTATAAAAGAAATTATATTGAAGGTTTATTTTTAAGTTCTGGTGTTATTAAAAATGCCGATTACACTATGGAAAAAATAATAGAAACGATTACTTTATTAAGACAAAAATATCATTTTAAAGGATATATTCATGCCAAATCGATTCCAGGAGCGAGTGATTATTTAATAAAAAAATTAGGTGGTCTTGTGGATAGGATGAGTATTAATATAGAACTTCCCACCCAATCTTCTTTAAAGCTATTAGCGCCAGATAAAGATAATCAAAACATTTCTCATGCGATGGCTTTAGTAAAAGAAAATAAAAGCAAAGTTTTTGTGCCTGCTGGTCAAAGTACCCAACTGATTATCGGGGCAAGTCCTGAAACAGATTTTAATATATTAGGTGAAAGTGAAAATTTATATCAAAAATATCATTTAAAAAGAGTTTTTTATTCTGCTTATGTTCCTGTTAATAAAGATAAGTTGCTTCCAAATATTATTATGCCTCCTTTAAAACGAGAACATCGTCTTTATCAAGCCGACTTTTTGCTTCGTTTTTACAATTTTAAAGTAAGTGATTTATTAGATGCTTCTCATACCAATTTTAATGTTTTATTAGACCCTAAAGCAGACTGGGCTATAAGACATTTAAATGAATTTCCTAAAGAAATTAATAGTTGCTCTTACCAAGAACTTTTAAAAATTCCTGGTATTGGTCCTAAAGGAGCCAAAAAAATTATTTCTTCTAGACGATATTTTGAAATTACTTTTGAAGATTTAAAGAAAATGAATATTTCCTTAAAACGAGCCAAATATTTTATTTTATGTAAGGGTAAATATTTTATGAACAAGGATTTTTTTAATGCTTCTTTTATTATGAAAAATTTATTATTAGAACAAGATGAAATCAAGGAAAGTACAGAAAGGCAACTTTGTTTATTTCATGAATAAAACATTTTTATATCAAGGCTTTGAAGAACTTTATTTATTGTGCATAACCTTGATTAAAAGAAATATTAAACCTGATAAAATATGTGAAAAAGAAAAGTACTTTCCTAATTTGTTTGATGAAATCATAAAAATTAATTATTTAAAACTTGATTTTAAAATAGATAAAAACGTTTATAAAATCATTTTTGAAGCTTATCTTTCTAGTGATTCTTTAAAGGAACTTGCTATCTATTACTATTTAAAAAACTATTTTAAATATGGAACCAAAATATTTTATTTACGAAATCTTAATTGTGTGAATAAAATAGAAAATTTAAGCCATTATGTTAGAAGAGAAACTCATAAAATGAAAGGTTTTCTACGTTTTAAAGTCATGAAAAATAATCTTTTATGTGCAAGCATGGCTCCTGAAAATAACATTATTTTGCCAGTCAGTCTTCATTTTAGTAAAAGATTTAAACAAGAACATTTTTTAATTATAGATGAAAAAAGAAAACTTTATGCCTTTTATGATACAAAAAGAATCACTATTTTAAATGAAGATAATATTAAATCTTTGGATTTAATTCCTAGTTTAGAAGAAGAAAATTTTGAGGTTTTATGGAAAACATTCTTTGATACGATTGGTATTAAGGAAAGAGAAAATAAAAGGTGTCAAACAAATAACATGCCAAAGAAATATTGGCAGTACATGGTTGAAATGGAGGATAAGCGATGAAGAAGGTTCTTGGTCCAGATGAATTAAAAATAAAAATAAAAGAAGCCTTAGAACTTCTTTGTGATACCGTTTCTAAAACTTTAGGACCATCCGGAAATAATATTTTGTTAGATACTAAAGATTTAGCCCCTTTTATTACTAATGATGGGGTTACGATTGCTTCTTCTATTTCTTCTTCTGATGAGGCAACTAAAGCTCTTTTAGAAATTATTAAAGAAGCCAGTATGAAAACAAATGAAATGGTAGGAGATGGCACGACAACAACACTTGTTTTATTAAAAGCTATTTATGATTTAGGATTGAAAGAAATGGAAAAGGGGACGAGTTTATATAATTTAAAAAAAATATGGCATGAAGAACTAAAAAAGATTTTAGATGAAATAGAACAAAAAAGTAGAAAGCCAACTACAAATGATTTATATCAAATAGCGTATTCAGCCTGTAATGATGAAGTATTAAGCAATGTTTCGGTGGACGTGATTTTGAAAGTTAAAACAAAAAACGCTATTAAAATATTAGCAAGTAAAACGAAAGAAACTTATTTTGATTATGTGAATGGTTATGTTCTTAATAGTTTTTTATCTCATGAATATTTTTTAAATGGCGATGATAAAATTGCAATAACGCATCCTTACGTTTTAATTTATAAGGGCTTTTTGGATGATTTAGAAGAAATATCTTCCATGATAAATCCTCTTTTAAAAGATAAAGAATCTATTATTCTTATGACAGAGGGGTATTCCAAAGAGTTAAAAGAAACTTGCCTTTCATTATATTATGAGAAAAAAGTCTATATTTATCTTTTAGAACTTCCAACCTATGATAGTATGTTGTTTGAACTTTATAAAGATTTAGAAAGTTTAATTGATTTTAGCCATTTAAAAGAAGTCACTTTTACAAGAGAAGCAACTATTTTGTTTTCAAATCAAGATACCAATAAAAGAAAAGAAGAATTAAAAAAAGAACTTTTAATGTGTCATTCTGATTATCAAAAAGAAGATTTACAAAGAAGACTTTCTATGCTAGAAACGGGCTTATGTACTATTTATGTCGGTGGTTATACAGAAGTTGAAAAAAAAGAAAAAATCATGCGTTTAGAAGACGCTTTATGTTCCTTAGAAGTTTCCTTTTATGGAGTTAATATTGGTAGTGGGGTTACTTTATATCAAATTAAAAAGGAAAATAAAAATTTATTATTAAGTGAGATTTTAGATATTCCTTTAAAACAAATTATTTTAAATAATGGAATTTCTTGTTTAGAGTTAGATAAACACTTAGAGAAAAATGAAATTTATAATTTTACTTTAGAAAAATGGGAAGATATGAACTTAACAAACGTTTTAGATGCGACAAAGGTATGTACCACTTCTTTACAAAATGCTTTTTCTATCGCCCTTATGCTTCTTAATTTATCTTTTTTAGTTATTAATGTAGATGAGAAAAATGAGAGAGATGAATTTTAAAAGGGATAAATTTGCAAAACAAGTTAAAATATCATATAATATACCCACAGGTGATGTATATGAAAATTGATTTTGTTGAACTTACTCATGTCGCGGTAAGACAAAGTCAGTACCCCGAACCTTTTAAAAAAGAATTTTTATTAGTAGGTAGAAGTAATGTCGGTAAAAGTAGTTTTATTAATGCTTTAATTGGTCGTAAAAACTATGCCCGTACTTCTAGTAAACCCGGTAAAACTCAAACTCTTAATTTTTATGATATTAATCATGATTTTTATTTAGTTGATGTGCCTGGTTATGGTTATTCTAAATTATCAAAAGATAATGATAAAAAAATAGGCTTAATGATTGAAGAATATTTAAAAAAACGTAAAAATTTAAATCATGTTTTTATGCTTATTGACTATCGTCATAAACCAACCGAAGATGATATTATGATGTATAATTTTTTACAGTATTATCATATTCCTATTACTATCATCGCGACTAAATATGATAAAGTAAATATGTCTATGAGAGCTAAACAAGATAAGATTATAAAAGAAACATTGAAACTTGAAGATGATTTTGTACGCTTTTCTGCTGTAACTAAAAAAGGTAGAGAAGAAGTCTATAAAATAATTAATTCTTATTTAATTGATACACTTGATATTTAAATATCTTTATGGTAAATTTATTCATGTGGAATAAATATACAAAGAAATTGGAGGAACTTTATGTTAGAGACAATATTACTTATCATTTCTGTTTTACTTATTGCTTTAGTACTTTTACAAAGTAATAAAGCCAGTGATGCAGGTCAAATTATTAACTCAGCAAATGATCGTTTATTTGGTGTTGTGAAAGAAAGAGGCATGGAATTATTTATTACAAGATTAACGGCTTGTTTAGGTGTGCTATTTATGGTTATTTCTTTCATCTTATATATAAAGTAGATTCGAATAATTTATTCGAATTTATTTTTTTATTGTCGATAAAACAAAAAGACAGTATAATAGGGATAGGATATAAGGTGAAAATATGAAAGAACAAGTGTTAGAAACTTTACAAAAAGAATATGACGCAAAAACATTATTACAAATAAATGATTTAATGGGTTTTGAAACCAGTGAAGAATTAAAAGATTTACAAGATGTTTTAGAAGAACTTGTAAAAGATTATGTTGTCTATAAAACAAAAAAAGATAAATATATCTTGCTTTCTAATTGTCCTAGTTTAAAAATTGGCAAATATCAAGCTAATAAAAAAGGTTTTGGTTTTGTTCTCTTAAATAAGGAAGACGATTTATATATCAGTGGCGAAAACTCTAATGGGGCTATTGATGGGGATATTGTTTTAGCAGAAGTTTTAAATAAAGGAATCAAACCTGAAGGTCATATTATTAAAATTATTGAAAGAAATCTTCATAATTTAGTTGGAGAAATTGTTTCGTTTAAAAAAGGCTTAGGGTTAAAATTAGATGATGAAAGACTAGATTTAAATATAAAATTAGATAAAAAAAGTTTACAAGGTTGTGTCGTAGGTCATAAAGTTTTAGTAAAATTAACGAAAGAAATTGGAAGAAAAAAATATTTAGGTGAAGTCATTAAAATTTTAGGGCATAAAGATGATCCGGGAACAGACATTTTAAGTATTGCTTATAAATACGACATTGAGCCTGATTTTAGTGCAGAAACAAAAGAAGAATTATTGTCTTTACCAGAAGAAGTGTCACCTGCTGACTTAATTGGTCGTCGTAATTTAACCGACAAAATGATATTTACGATTGATGGAGCGCATACAAAAGATATTGATGATGCGATTTCTTTAGAAAAAGATGGCTCTAATTACATTTTAGGTGTTCATATTGCCGATGTTTCTAACTATGTCAAAGAAAATACAGGACTTGGTAATGACGCTTACGAAAGAGGTACTTCTAATTATCTTGCTAATACGGTTATTCCTATGTTACCCCATCAATTATCAAATGGCATTTGTTCTTTAAATGAAGGAGTCATAAGACTTACAATGAGTTGTGTGATGACAATTAATGAAAAAGGCAAAGTTATTGATTATGATATTTTTGAATCTTATATTAAAAGTAGTAAGAAAATGACTTATGAGGCTGTCAATGATATTTTAATGCGTGATATTATTCCTGATGGTTATGAGCCTTTTGCAGATACTTTAAAAGAAATGAATACATTAGCCCATATTTTACGAAAAGAAAAAATGGAGCGAGGATACATTGATTTCAATTTAGATGAACCTGAAATTATTCAAGACGAAAATGGTAAAGCCATCGATATTGTAAGAGTTGTAAGAGAAGATGGCGAAAAAATGATTGAAGACTTTATGATTGCTGCTAATGAAACAGTTGCTTCTCATATTTATAATATGGATTTACCGTTTATCTATCGTGTTCATGGAGCCCCTAATAGTGACAAAATAGATGATTTTACTAATTTATTAAAAGCTTTAGGTTATACTTTAAAAACAAGAACACTTGATATGACACCTAAAACCATGCAAAATGTTTTGAAAGAACTAGATGATAAACCAGAATTTAAAATCTTATCCTCTCTTCTTTTAAGAAGCATGAGAAAAGCTGAATATTCAAAAGAAAATATTGGTCACTTTGGATTAGCATCAAAAGCTTATACACACTTTACAAGCCCTATTAGAAGGTTTCCTGATTTGACGGTTCATCGTTTATTAAAAAAATATTTAGTTGAAAAAGATTTTTCAATGGCAACAATTAACTACTTAAATAACGCCCTTGTTTCCATCGCAGAACATTCTAGTGAAAGAGAAGTAGCAGCTCAAAATGCTGAACGTGATGTTGATGATATGAAAATGGCAGAATATATGGAAAGCCATATTGGCGAAATTTATGAAGGTGTTATTAGTTCTGTCACTAGTTTTGGCTTCTTTGTCGAACTTCCTAATTTAATTGAAGGTCTTGTTCATGTTAACTCTTTAAAAGGTGATTACTTTAATTATGTACCAGAATTATTATCTTTAATAGGAAATTCTACCAAAAAAACATATCGTATTGGTGATAAAGTTAAAGTGAAATGTGTAGGTGCTAGTAAAGAAAGAGCGATGATTGATTTCGAGGTTGTTAAAGAAGAAAAAGATACTTTAAAAAAGAAACAAAAGTTGTCAAAATAATATTCAATGTGGTTTTAAGAAGGTAACTTGATTATCTTCTTTTTTTGATTTTTAGCAATAAAAAGACTTTTATTCAAAAATTTGATACAATAAAGTTACAAGGCGGTTTTAAAAATATATAGCTCGATTTAGAAAAAGGTACAGGTGAATAATTTATGGAAATAAAAAATAAAAAAGCTTATTTTGATTATGAAATTTTAAAAGAATATGAAGCAGGATTAGAACTTTTTGGGACAGAAATAAAAAGTATTCGAAAGGGTTCAGTCGATTTAAGAGACTCTTTTGTTATTATTAAAGATAATGAAGCCTATATTTTAAATATGTATATTGCAAAATATGACGAGGGTAATCGTTTTAATCATGATGAAAGAAGAACGAGAAAATTATTATTACATAAAGCAGAAATAAAAAAACTTAAAGAAGCTCGTCAAGAAGATGGAATAAGTATCATTCCTTTAAAGGTATATATCAAAAAGAATCATGCAAAAGTATTAATTGGTCTTAGTAAAGGTAAAAAACTTTATGATAAGCGTGAAAGTATCAAAAAAAGAGATTTAGAAAGAGAACAAAAAAGACAATTTTAACTTGTAAATAAAAAACTTCTTTGCTATGATAATAGTTGTGATGAGGAAAAAGATAAATAAAAGTTTAAAAAAATGGCCATTTGAATAAGCAAAGTTTTATTGCTCCTTAAAATCACACATTAATTCAAAACATCTTAACGTGGTCAAAGCATGTTAAGCCAGAAAATAGTTCTTCGTTAGAGAGGAACTATTTTTTTTATGAGTTGCATAAAATGTGGTATAATACTCACTAAGAAAAGGCGGGATTAGATGAAAATTTATAATACACTTACTAGACAGGTAGAAACTTTTATTCCTCATGAAGAAGGAAAGGTCAAAATGTATACTTGTGGTCCAACTGTATACAATTATGCTCATATTGGTAATTTAAGAACTTATATTTTTGAAGATATCTTGGAAAAAACTTTAAATTATCTAGGTTATAAAGTGACAAGATGTATGAACATCACAGATGTAGGACACTTGACAAGTGATTCAGATTCTGGCGAAGATAAAATGGTTAAAGGAGCTAAAAAAGAACATAAAACGGTTTTGGATATAGCAAAATTTTATACAGAAGCTTTTAAAAATGATACGGCTAAATTAAATATTAAATGGCCTGAAATTGTTTCTCCAGCAACAGAAAATATTGAAATGTATTTTGAAATTATTCGTAAACTTTTAAAAGAAGGTTATGCTTACGAAAGTGGGGGTAATATTTATTTTGATACATCAAAATTAAAAGATTATTATTGTCTTACTAATCACAAGGCTGATGAAATGGTTGTTGGCGCTAGAGAAAGCGTTTTAGAAGATAGCAACAAAAAAAATCAAGCTGATTTTGTTCTTTGGTTTACAAAATCAAAATTTGAAAGTCAAGAACTTAAATGGGAAAGTCCTTGGGGAGTAGGATATCCTGGTTGGCATATTGAATGTAGTGGAATAGCAATTAAATATTTAGGTGAATATTTGGATATTCACTGTGGTGGGGTTGATAATATTTTTCCTCATCATACAAATGAAATTGCCCAAAGTGAATCCTTCTTAGGACATAAATGGTGTTCTTACTGGGTGCATGGAGAGCACTTAAATGATGAAACAGGTAAAATGAGTAAAAGCAAAGGCGATTTTTTAACGGTTTCACTTTTAGAGAGCAAAGGATATGACCCTTTAGTATATCGCTTTATGTGTTTAAATAGCCATTATCGTAAACAATTGTTATTTAGTTACGACATTTTAGATAATATGGCTCAAAGTTATCATAAACTAAAAAATAAAATAGCATCGTTAAATAAAGAAGGAAGAGTTAGTGAATTCTTTTATGATTTATTTGACGACAAATTTAAGGGTTATCTTGCTGATGATTTAAATACTGCTAATGCCCTTTCTCTTATTTATGATTTATTAAAAAGCGAAGTCGATGATAAAACAAAATATGAACTTATTAAAGCGTGGGACAGTGTTTTATCACTTAATTTGTTAAACGAAAAAGAATTGGATGAAGATTTAAAAAAGTTTATTGAAACGAAAATCGAAGAACGACAAGTAGCTAAGAAAAATAAAGATTTTAAGACGGCTGATAAAATAAGAGATGAACTAGAACAACGAGGAATCATCCTTAAAGATACAAGAGATGGTGTTACTTACGAATTAATATAGACAGAAATGTCTATATTTTTTTGACAAGTTTTGTCGAATTGGTTGCAATTAAATTTTTAATATGTAGAATAAGGCCTACTTTTGTACAAAAG
>CAKOHH010000010.1 GCA_934085675.1 uncultured Bacilli bacterium
CAACCAATCAATTATATTTTTATGAATTATGCCATTTTGTGATAAATCAAATTTATCCATTGAAAGAACATATTTTGGATAGTTATCTTCAATCTTTTTATAAACATTAAATTCTCTATCAATTACTGTTTCATCACTTAAAATGTAAGCAACTTGAATATATATTTTTTCATTGAACCTTGTTGCTATAAAATCTATTTCGCCTGTTTCTAATGTACCAATATTAACATTATATCCTCTAGCAATTAGTTCGTTATAAACAATATTTTCCAGATAAGCACCAATTTGTTCTTTTTTACCTTCACTTAAAATATTAGCAAAGCCTAAATCAGTTAAATAATATTTATATTTACCTGTAAGAATTCTTTTACCTCTAACATCATATCTTTCTGCTTTTGAAATGAGATTCGCACGAGTTATGTAATCAAGATAGTTATATAAGGTTTCAAGTGATACATTTCTTGAATCACTTTGCATATATTTTTTTAAACTATCAGGTGAAAATACTTGAGATGGAGTAGTTAAAATATAAGTAACGATTCTATTTAATAAATCTATATCTTTAATATTAAATCTTTTTATAATATCTTTTATTATTATTGAATCATAAATATCATTTAAATATGTTTTTCTTGAAGTATCATCTTTCTGCATAAATCTTTGGGGCATTCCACCCCATTTGATATAATCATTAAATGCATCTTCAATATCTCTATTATCTGTAATATGTAATAATTTACAAACCTCATCAAATGTAAATGGCGTTATTTTAAAACTTACATATCTTCCTGCTATGTGAGTTGCTAAATCACTTGATAACAAATCACTATTAGAACCAGTTATAAAAATAGATGTATTCTTTGTTGCTCTTAAGGAATTAACAACTTTTTCCCACTTATCAACATTTTGAATTTCATCAAAGAATATGTAATACTTTTTATCATCAATTATTTTTTCTTTAACATAATTGTTTAATTTTTTAGGATCAGTATATTCCTCATAATCATAATCTTCAAAGTTAATATAGATAATGTGCTTATCATCTATATTATTTTCTTTTAATTCATCTATTATTTGTTTTAAAATAACTGATTTTCCAGAACGTCTAATACCAATTAACACCTTAATTAATTCTTGATTATAAAATGGTCTTATTAATTTTAAATATCTTTCACGAATAACCATAATCCATCTTCCTTTCTTATATTTACATTGTAATACGATATTTAATTTTTGTCAATTTATTACGGCACAGAGTAATTTTTTGACAAAAAAGGCAAATTATTACGATTATCATTCATATATTGACTACAAAACAAGCTTTTTTAACAATATACATAAAAAAAAGAATCTTAACATTAAGCCAAAATCCTTTTATTAATTTTCAATTTATTATATTTATATTGTGTATTTCACACAACTCTTTGTACTTGTTATTAGTTATTTTTAATTACTCTTTTCTTTTAAAAATCTTTTTAAGAAAAACGTCATAAAATATGGAAATGTATAAAATTTACCGTTAAATCCAATATTTTTATTACACAATTTTATACCATATTTTATATCTTTATATTGATTACTATTTATTAAATTATTAAGTGATGTAGTTGAATTATCATTTGCTTTAACTTCAACTCTATCACAAAATTCCAAATGTTTTAACTTGATTTTACACAAAATTCCGGCATTTTTAATAACATTTTACACATTTTTCCACTTTTTGCGTTTTGATTGTAGCTAAACAAGATACTATTACACCTTGCCTGTATTCTTACCAATCTGCTACTGTTCTTCTATCTGTAATTTCTATTTCTCTCCATATTTTATCTTCAAGTCCTTCTATCCCCACTTTAAAAGTTGATGATGTAGTCTTTTTTTACCTCCCATTAACTAAAATAAATTATAATAATCATCTTCTAATATGTCGTTTCTGATACCTGTTCTATTATTTATATTTAAAATTAATTCTTCTAAAAGTTCTTTATTTAGCATTGTTGCCTCCTAGTTCATATAACTTCATTATTGGTCTTAAATTATTTATTTTATTAGCATATTCGAATATTTTTTCAAATTCTAATTTATTATCTTCAATAAATTTATAAATAATATCTTTTTCATCATCTACTTCTATTTTAATATTATCTTTATTAATCAATATATCAAATAATTGTAAATATTTATAATTATCTTCATTAATTAAAATTTTTGGCTTTCTTATAGTGACACCTAAATTTTTATTATTATAATCATTAAAATTGGGACACTCATTAGTCACAATTAATATTTCTTTGGGAACTTGTGTAGTAAGTCCTAGTTTATTAAATAAATAGGCTCCTGTAAAATATCCTTTTGCTCCATCTTCATCACATATATATTTTTTTTCAATAACTTTATTAATATTTAATGGTTTATTACCAAATACACCTTTTTTAGGTTTGTAATAAATACCTTTTGTAAATTGAGATAATTTATTTTCTTTAACAAGTCTATTTATATATACATAAATATTTTTAAAAGTATTTTCAAAATTATCTTGAACTATCTTTTTAAAATAAGCTTTAATCTCTTCAATAAAAATAGGCTCATCATAAGGGCATTTATCAATATACCTAACTAAAATATCATTATAATTCATGTCTTTACCTCCTTATATATTATGTTATTATTTTATTAAATTATTTCGCTTTTTTCATTTAATAATAACATTATATACTTTTTTAATAAATAATTCAACTTGTTTTAAATTGTATAAAAAAAGAATCTTAACATTAAGTCAAAATTCTTTTATTAATTTTCAATTTGTTATGCTTACATTATATGTTTTACATATTTTTCTTTTTTTATAAAATCGTTGCCCCATTAATACCTGTTGGTAAACCAATGACATACCAAAGAATAGTTAAACATAATAAGATGACGCCTGTTGCAATAGCATAAGGAGTTTGAATCTTAATAGACTCTGCAATACTAATACTGTTTTCTTTCTTACAATAATCATTTAAAATAGCTAAATAAATGACAAAGTAAGCTAGCATTGGCGTAAGGCCCATGGTTGCACTTTCGCCAAAACGGAAAATGATTTGACAAAATTCAGGTGTCATACCTGCATTCATAAAGACAGGAATAACAACTGGAGATAAAATACTCCATTTTGTAACTGAGTTAGGCAGTAAAAGGGTGGCAATAGCACTTACAACAAAAAGCATGATAATAAGGGGAACTCCCTGAAAACTTGTTTTAGAAAACAAGTTAGCTAAAAAAGCCACTAAAACATTACCAATATTAGTATATTTAAATAAACTAATAAAAGTAGAAGCAAAGAAAATTAAAACTAAAGTTTTACCGATATTGTCTAAGGAATGTCCAAGCGTATCGACAAAATCTTGATGATTGTTAATCGTTCTCGCTCCAAGGCCATAAAATAAACCTAATATGACGAAGAAAATCGTCACAATGAAAACAAAACCATTGGAGAAAAAAGAATTATAACTAAATAGTTTATCGACATATAATACTTGACTATTATCCAAAAGTTTTCCGGATAATGGAAGACCAGGAATAATATTATAAAGAAAGATTAAAATGTAGGCTGCTCCTGCAAAAAGAGCAAAAACAAGACCTCTTAATTCTCTTCTAGTCATAATTGTTTCTTCTTCTAATGATTCTAAAACTTCATATTTATTTAATTTAGGTGCGACCTTTTTTTCTGTTATCATGGTAAGAACATATGTTAAAACAAGAATTGCTAAAGCCATGATAAAGACGGCACTAATAGAAGCCATCCTATACCCCATATCTATAACTCGCGCGGCAGTTAAAGAAAGACTAAGTAAGGAACTATCTACACTGGTAAAAATAACAGATAAACCTTGACCGCAGGTAAGACCTGCAAAAGAAGCAACAACCCCAATTAAAGGATTTCTTTTACCATATTTAAATACTAAAGCACTTAAAGGAAGTAAAACTATATAAGATAAATCCCCTAAAACACTAGCAATAATACTAATAAATACGAGTAAAAAAGTAACAGTGTTTCTTTTCATTTTCTTTGTTAAAGCAGTAATAGCTGTTTTTAGAAAGCCACTTTTTTCCATTACCCCAAAGCCCATTAAAACTATAATTAAAGTACTTAAAGGGGCAAAGGAAACAAAATTAGCGACAGTAGATGAAAAGATATATTTAAGTCCTGTAAAACTAAATAAATTTTGAACAGTCACTGTACTAACTGAATATTCTAGAGTCGTAGCATTAATAGTATAAAGAGTTTGACTAAAATCTAATAAATATAAAACACCACTTATGACAATTACGACACATATAAGAATCAAAAAGGTCATAATGGGGTGTAAACTTTTTTTCATCTTCTTGTTATTCACCGTTATCACCTAAAACCTTTTTTAATTTTCTTTCAAATTCTAAACGATCCATCATAATTTCTCTTTGACAATGAGCACATTTAAGTTTTATATCAACACCTACTCTTGTAATTATCCAATCATTGGTTTGACAAGCATGGGGTTTTTTCATAATAACGTGGTCATTTAATTTATATGATTTCTTTTCCATTATGCACCTCAATCTGATTATAAGGAATTTTAATATTTTTTTCCTCATAACTTTCTTTGATCAATTTATGAACTTCTCTTTTAATATTCCATTGATCACTTGACTTACAGTATATTATTATAGCATAATTTATGGCCGAATCACCAAAAGAATCAATTCCTAAGTATTTGCTATCTTTAAAAACACCCGGGATCATCTTTGTTTTTTCAACTATTTCTTTTAAAGTACTTTCTACTTTAGAAGTTTGTTCTTCATAGGCAGTCGGTACTTGAATAATTAAACCCGCTCTTTGTTGAGAAAGATTTACCACCGCGTTAACATTACGATTGGCAAATATATAAACTTCTCCATTGGCTCCTTTTATTTTCGTACTTTTTAATGTAACTTCAATAACTTCTCCTAAAAAGTTATTAATACGAATATAATCACCAATGACATAATAATTATCTAGGATAATATAAATTCCACTCATTAAATCTTGAACTGTGTCTTGTAAAGCCAAACCTAAAACAACACCAGCAATTCCTAAAGAGGCTATAATACCTTTTGTATCTACTCCATAAACATCTAATATCATCATAATGGTGATAGCCCAAATAAAGTAAGTAAGTATTTTAGTTACTAGTTCAATAATTGTCGTTCTTCTTTTGGCTTCAAATGTTTTTTTCCCCCTGGTAAATACACGATTAACAATAGCTCTTACGAGTTTTATTAAAAGAGTTGTTACAACAATAATTAATACTGGTAAAACAATTTCTCTTTGTGAAAAAAACTTTATAATACTTTCCATTATTATTCCTCAATTCTAATTCCAAGTATTTCAAGGATTCTTTCTAAATCTTTAGGGGAATCATATGGAATTTCTATTTTCTTTGTATTAATACGTACTTTTGTACCTACTTTTTCCCGCATCATTCGTTCATAAATAGAGTTACGAATATTTTTAGGTTCTTTTTGTTTTTCTTGTTCTTGTTTTTTAGGTAATTGTTCTTCATTTAAAAGTTGTTCTAAAGCACGCACACTTAAGTTTTCTTTAATAACTTTATTAGCCAGTTCATTTATTTTTTCTTCATCCGTAAGTTTACTTAATGCTCTTGCATGGCCCATTGATAAATGTCCTTCTTGAACATATATCTTAACTAAAGGAGGTAAAGATAATAAACCTAACATATTGGTGACATGACTTCTACTTTTACCAAATTTTTCGGCAAATTCTTCCTGTGTAAAACCACCAAGTTCAATAATTTTTTGATATGCAGTAGCTTCATCAATAGGATTTAAATCTTCTCTTTGAATATTTTCTAAAAGAGCAATTTCCATCATTTCTTGATCATTAAAATCTCTAATAACAGCAGGAATCGTTTCTAAACCCGCTATTTTAGCAGCTTTAAGTCTTCTTTCGCCAGCAACCAGTTCATAACCTTTAATGGCTTTTTTAACAATAATAGGTTCAATAACCCCATGTTCTTTTATAGAAGCTGCTAGTTCATTTAAAGTTTCTTCATTAAATGTTTTTCTTGGCTGATATGGATTACTTCTTACTTCACTTACTTTAACCTCGCCGACTGAACTTTTCTTTTCTGCTTCAGCGACAGTATTTTTTTCAAAATTATCAAAATTAATTACTTCATTTGAAAATAATTGTTCAAGGCCTTTTCCTAAGGCTTTTCTTTTAGTCTCCATTACGGCTAATCACTTCCTTTGCTAAATTTTGGTAAGCCAAGGTTGCACGGCTAGTAGGATCATAATCACTGATAGGTTTACCATGACTTGGGGCTTCAACAAGACGAACAAGTCTAGGAATAATGGTGTTAAATACTTTTGATTTAAAGCATTTACGAACTTCTTCAATAACTTCTAAACCAATATTGGTTCTACCATCAAGCATAGTTAGTAAAACACCTTCTATTCTTAAATTAGGATTCATCTTATTTTGCACCATAATAATGGAATTTAAAAGCTGTGTGATTCCTTCCAATGCGTAGTATTCACATTGCACAGGAATAATTACTGAATCACTGGCAACTAAAGCATTCATTGCCGTAGTTCCTAGTGAAGGTTGACAATCAATAATAATGTAATCATATCTATCTTTTATTTCTTCTAAATACATTCTTAATTGTTCATTTTGATGAAATGTTGTATCTTCATACATTTTTCTTATAAACTCAACATCAACACCAGCTAAATTGATAGTTGCTGGTATAATTGATAAATTTTTAAATTTTGTTTTTATGATTGCTTCTTTAATGTTACAAGCACCTGTAATAACATCATAAATATCATGTTCAAAATCATTATTATTTAACCCAAGGCCATTAGAAGCATTACCTTGGGGGTCTAAATCTATTAAAAGTGTCTTTTTGCCCTCTTTTCCTAAAGCTGCCGCTAAATTAATACTTGTTGTTGTCTTTCCAACGCCGCCTTTTTGGTTTACTAATGAAATAACTTTTGCCATATTACCACCCTTTAATTTACATCTACAAACATTTTAACATAATTACTTTCTTTTGTCTTTAATATTTTATTAAAAGAAAAAAGCTTTCTTTTTACGAAAGCAAATTCATAATGGTTATTAATCCCGTATTATTAATTATTCAGCCTTTTCTTTAATTTCTGTTCTAAACTAACCTTACTTTTATCATAAGTGATAATATTTCATTGTTTGTTCATACTCTTTATCAATCATTTCCTCAAAACCTCCGCCTAATTTTATGTTAGTTCCAAAAAACAAACTATCGTAAACTAAATTACCTTTAAAAGGAATAATTGATGTTGTAACCGTATAAGGTAGTTCATCATAAGGAATAATTTCATCAATATTAACGTTTAAGCCCTTTATCATGTAAACTTTTTCTTCAGTTAATAAAGCCGTATATTCTTCTTCATAACGACAAATAATAAACATTTTTCTAATACCTTTTTTAAATTCACTGGTTAAACTTAACTCTTCCTTATTAAATTTATAAGGATTAGCTAGACAAAATTCTGTCGTTATAAATTCCTTATTCTCCCAATATTTATTTATAACATCTTCCATTTCAGCTGGATTAACGGCTTTTTGCTTATAAAGTTTAAGATGAGGATTTATCTTATATTTTTCGTTCGTAAATTCTAATAAAGCAAAATATATTTTATAAAATAAGTCAACATCATTTTTAGGTAAACAGGCATTGGTTTGTTCAACATATCTTTCTTCTTTTTTCATTCTATTTTTTAGTTCTCGTACTTTAATCTGTTTAGCTTCATTAGGGGTACATCCATTTAAAGCCCCAGATGGCATCTCGTCCATCGCATCATCTAAGGTTTTAAAAAATTTAGTTAAATCTATATTGTTTAAAGCAGGAACACTTTTTATAAGTTCTTTTAAAGAGTCTCTTTCAAGATTAAGCATAGCATAATCCCTAATTGGCTTAATGACTGATGGCCAATAAAAAGGTAAGTCATATAATTCTTTTAAAAATTTTTTTATTTTAGGATTATAAATATCAAAATCATTATAAAACATTGTTTTAAATTTTTTTGAGTCAATATTTATATTACTAGCAAGGCCTTGTTTTTTTCTTTGTTCATCTAAGTCATCTGCAATATCAAAAAAATCATTAAAGATGGCAACAGGCATTGGTTCTTTTAAGTCTTCGATATCTTGTAAACGAATAAAAACATAATAATTAAATAATTTATTATTTACCATATGTTGCCATAATAATTCTTCTTTTACTCCTGTGACAACCGAGCCAATTTGACATACAGTTGTTAAAAGAGCTGAGCCTTGCATTTTACAATAACTTACTAAAAATTCATTGATATCGTCTATTTTCTTTTGGTCAGGCCACTTAACATTTTTTAAAGCTTCCCTTACTTTATCTACTATTTCTTCAGGAATACTAATATCATCATCAAAAGAACGATAAAGCAAAAATTTATCTCTTAGAATATTCCTTTCCCAATTATATTTATCAGAAAATAACATTTGTTTTGTTGAATCATCATGATGATTTACCATATAATCTAATGTCATTTTTAAAAATTTTAGTTCTCTTGTTGTACAAATATCAATGATGTTATAAGAATCCTCATAAACTTTATAAATGGCTTCTAACATTTTCGTCTTTGTTATCTTATCATATTCCTTAAAATCTTCTACGATTCTCGTATATTGTTCATAAACATATTCTTTTCCAAAATCTTTTATTGCTTCTAACATTTTCATAAACGACCATTCCTATCTGCAAAAGCTACTTTAAAGTATTGCTTTGTTAACTTTATTTTACACTATTAAATCAATTATGAAAATATTAATTTTTATTAAGTGTAAAACTGGGGGCATTGAAGCGTCTTGGAATATTTAGTTTTAGTAAAAATCACACAAACATACTTTGCATAAGTCCTTTTTTTAGTTCTTGTAGTTGGTATAGTTTTTTACTTCTAATTCAATTTTATTATTAAGCATCTTAAAAACATTAGAATAATCATTTTGTTTTTCTATAGTTGGAAGTCTTATTTCTATTTCGCATAAATTAGAAAAATTTAAAGTGTTTCTTACACCACCTTCAAATTTTGATATAGTTTCTTTCCTAAAGTATTTAGAATCAAACCACTCTAACAAATATTGATTATTTTGTGATGTAGTAAAACATTCGTACAATGGACTAACAACACTAACTTTATTATTTGCCTTCAATGCTAATGATCCAACATTTAACCTTGAAGGATTATATCCAAATACACCTTTTTCAATTTTAAGTAAAAATGCTTTTTTATTGGTTCGACTTAACAAAAATACATAGGATTCTTTTAAAAATTATAAAAAGGAAATTTTACTTGCCCCTTATACACTATTTTCGTTAGAAATTGGGTACAATAATTTTATAGCATATTTTGAGCATACGAAAAATATGCTATAAAATGCTATACATTATATCACGAAAATTGGTAAACTATGGATTTGAATTAAAAAAAGAGAAAGCACATTCTCCTATTACATAATCAAAAATAAAAAAAATAGGGTTCTACCGCTAGATAGTACCCTTACAAAAATGTATTACCATTTTTTCCTTGCATAAACATAATACCTCACAACAATAATCATGTCAAACTTTTTTTTCAATATCACTGCTATAATATTTTTTTATTATTTTATAAAAATATGTATATACTGATTTCAATAGTCCATTATTATTATAATACTCTTTATGATAAATTATTCTCCCAAAAAATAATTCATTAATGTCTTCTGTTACATTTTTCTTGATACCCATGCTAGTAACTATTTCATTAAACATGTATAACGCATAAGTCATTTGCCTTATTCTAGAATTACTCAATTTATTGTTTCTTGTTTCTTTGCCTACTTCACATTCTCTTAAATAATTAATAATTAATGTATCTGCTCGATGTAGATTATCTTTTTTATCTAGTTCTGATAAAACACAAGAATTATGAGCAACTGCATTTCTAAGTTTAACAACTTCTCTTAAGATAAATATGTTTTTTAATTCATTTTCTAAGTTATATTCTTTAGAAAAAAATTCATAAAAATTTACTAATTCACCAAATGTAATTATTTCAAGAAATTCCCATACAGGAATGTTTTCTAGTTGTTGATTCTTGTCCATATCGTATTTAGAAAAAATTTTGTTATAATATTCACTTCCTACCTTTTTAAAAATACTATTATGCACTTTTTTAGGAAACCTTTCATTATTGAAATCTTTTTCTAAATACATATTAACAACTTTATAACCATTTTCTTCTTCTATATTTTCAATTATATTTAATATTCTTATTTTTAAATAATGCTCAATGTCAATAATTATTTTAAAGAATAATAGTCTAACTCTATAATCTATAATAGCCATATCTTTAAGATAAGCAAAATCTAAATCTTGATATAACCCTTCGTATTCACCTGCGGGTGATGGATATTTTAAAAAATTATTTTTATATGATGTTAAGTTATAATAGTTATTGTTATTTCTTAAATACTCTTCTGCGTCCTTTTCGCTAATTTTTTCAAACTTAATATTTTTGCTTTTTAAATACGGAACTAGTTCATCAATTCTCATCATAGGTTTCAATTCTGATATTTTTTCGTCTGTTTCAGTCATCATATCACTCCCTTACGGCTATAAACATAGTATCAAATTTATAACAAAAAGTCTTTCGCTGTGTTTAAAAAAATTATAATATACGCCAAAAGGAATTGAATAATCTATCATTACACACAAAAAGACGAAACTAATCCTTTTGTTCCGTCTCTTGTTCTTTTTCCTTGATTTTTTCTTCAAGTTCTTCTTTACTCATTTTTGAATAACCTTTGATTTTTAATGATTTGGCTTCTTCACGTAATTTTGTTAAAGTAGGTTCATCACTGATATCAAATTCTTCATCTTCGATTTTACCTGTTCTAACTAATTCGTCAATTTGTTCTTTGGTAATCGTTTCTTTTTCAATTAAGGTATGAGAAAGAAGCATTACTAAGTCTTTATTTTCTTCGAGAATTTTCTTCGCATTATCATAACATTTGGTAATGATTTTTTGAACTTCTTTATCAATTTCTAAAGCCACTTGATCAGAGTAGTTCTTTGTTTTGTTATAATCTCTACCTAAGAAAACATTTTCACTTGTGTTTTGTTCATAACGAATTGGGCCTAAATCGCTCATACCATATTCGGTAACCATACTACGAGCAAGATTCGTTGAACGTTTAAAGTCATCGCTAGCTCCTGTTGTGACATCCCCTAAGAATAATTCTTCGGCAGCACGACCACCTAAACTACTTGTAATCATGGCAATCATTTCATTTTTCGTATATCTTGTAATATTATCTTCTTTTGGTGTATAAGCGGTATAACCACCAGCCATACCACGTGGTACAATAGTGATTTTTTGAACTTCCATGGCATCTTTTAATTTTAAACCTAATACAGCATGACCTGATTCATGAACTGCGGTTAACCATTTAATGTCATCACTTACTTTACGGCTTGTTTTAGCAGGACCCATTAATACACGGTCGGTTGCTTCATCAATATCTTTTAAAGTAATCGCATCTTCATTTTTACGTACGGCAAGTAAAGCAGCCTCATTCATTAGGTTCTCTAAGTCAGCACCAGAAAAACCTGATGTTCTTTGAGAAATACTCTTTAAGTTAACAGAAGGCGCTAAGATTTTATTTTGAGCATGTACTTTTAATATTGCTTCACGTTCTTCTGTATCAGGAAGGTTTACTGTAACCTGTCTATCGAAACGTCCTGGTCTTAATAAAGCAGGGTCCAAAACGTCTGGTCTATTAGTTGCGGCAATGATAATGATACCTTCATTAGCACCAAAACCATCCATTTCGGTAAGTAATTGGTTTAAAGTTTGTTCTCTTTCATCATGTCCACCACCGATACCAGAACCTCTTTGACGTCCTACGGCATCGATTTCATCAATAAAGATTAGACATGGAGCATTTCTTTTGGCTTCTTTAAACATATCACGAACACGGCTTGCTCCAACACCAACAAATAATTCAACGAAATCAGAACCACTTATAAAGTAAAATGGTACATTAGCCTCTCCAGCTACGGCTTTAGCAAGTAAAGTTTTACCAGTTCCTGGAGGACCTACAAGTAAAACACCTTTAGGAATACGAGCTCCTAATTTTTGGAATTTTTTAGGATTTTTTAAGAAGTCAATAAGTTCGGCTACTTCTTCTTTTTCTTCTTTTAAGCCCGCTACGTCTTTGAAACGAACTTTACCACCATCAGATGATAATTTAGCGCGACTCTTACCAAAATCCATACTTCCTTTATTACTATTAGCCATTTTAATAAAGATAAAGTAAGAAGCACCAACTAAAACAACTAAAGGAACCACATTTACTAAAATGTAAATCCATGAAATAGAGCCTGGATCAGGATTTGTTTCATACACTTTTAAATTGTTTGCTTCAGCATACTTTGTAATATTTTCTACTTCTGCTTCAACAACAGTTGCTTTAAATTTTTCATTATCTTTATATTCACTTAATTTACCTTCTACATAGTAAACACTTTCTTCACTACTAGGAGTAATCGTAATTTCAGTGACATTTTTATTACCCATTTCCTTAATTAATTCACCTGTTGTAATATCGTGCGTTAAGGTGCCACCTAAGTTTAAGAAACTTAATACGGCAAAAATAACAACCACTAAAATAAGATAAGGAAATAAATTTTTTATTGTATTTTGATTATTTCTTTTCATTATTTTTCTTCCTCTTTCTTTTTATACTTGTATATTATATCATAACTTTTACCTTTGTCGATGTCATATTTAGATTTTTTTATTCCTAAAATCCACAGAACTTTACCACGACTATCTACCATAATAGGTACTTTGTCTTTTTCTTCTTTCGTTAGTTTATTATCAATTAAAATGTCATTTACTTTCCGTGTACCATTTAAATTTTTAACTTCCATTTTCATACCATTTTCCCTACTTTTAATAAATAAAGGTAAGGTAATTTCCTTAGAATTTAAATGAATTTCAAAATTACTTTTTTCGGTATATTCTTTTGTTTTCTCGACAACACTTTTATCATCTAATACTAAATAATCTTCTAAAGAGTAACAAAATGGTTTTATGGTTTCTTTCTTTTTCAAAAAAGCATAACCTTCATTTTTGATAAATAAATAATCCATAGGAAATTCATAATAAGCATTTTCTTTTTTTCCTAACAATAGATTCATAAAAATATTAAGATGTTTCTTCGTTAATTTAGTAATGTTTTCTTGATAAATTTGATATAAATAATCTTCACAAAAAGCATTTTGCATCGCTTTAGAATAATTTTTAAAACGTAGAATATCTATTTTATTATTTACCAAAACATCTTTTTTAACCTTACCTATTTCTTCATCAATAAGATTTGTTTTCTCTTGTAAAAGTTCACTAAAACTTAAAAATTTTTGATAATAATAAGGATTTTCTCTTTCAAGTAAAGGTAAAATTTCATGTCGTATACGATTTCTAATGTAATCATTACTATCATTTGATTTATCATGAACAAAAGGAATATTTTGTTTTTTTAAATAACTATATATTTCTTTTTTATTTCTTGTTAAAAGAGGTCTTAAAAGAGTAACATCTTCATAAAAAGACACTTGTTTAATACCAGCATATCCTTTTAAGGAACTTCCTCTTAAAAGACGCATTAAAATCGTTTCTGTTAAATCATCCGCGTGATGCGCTGTTAATAAGATATTGGCATGATATTCATGACAGACTTCTAAGAATTTTTTATATCTAATTTGCCTTGCTTCACTTTCCGTAAATTTACCTTTTTCATAAGAATCTATTTCATAATAAACAAGAGGAATATTTAATTTTTGTAAATAATTTTTTACAAAAGCATATTCTTCTTCGCATTCCTTTCTTGTTTTATGATTAATATGAACACAGATAACATTTTTATGTAAAGAATAAAGTAAATTTAAAAGGCACATGGAATCTGGCCCTCCTGATAAAGCAAGGACACAAGGGGTATCTCCTATGATATATTTTTCAATAAATTTTTTTTCTTCTTCCATAATTCTCCTTAAGAAACATTATTATTGTACTTTATTTATATGCTTTTTGCAACTCATTTTAGCACTCTTATATTCCAAGTGTTAATTTATTGATTTCACGATTGGCATTTTTTTGTTCATAGGCACTAGTAACAACAATGAAAACTTCTTTATCTATTTCCTTTAAAACTTCTTTTACTTTATGATAAGAAAGATTAGGAAGTGAACACATTAAAAGTTCTTTTTCTTTTTTGGTAAAAGCACCAGCACTATTAATCAAAGTAACATCATAGCCACAAGAAAACAAATATTTTTTTATATCATTTATTTTTTTACTGCTAATATAAAGAACTTTATTTTTATTAATACCTAAAGTTAAATTATTAGAGTAATAACTCATAAAGTAAAGAGAAATCAAAGAGTAAATAAGTTTGGTAAAGCCAAATGTAAAGCCACCTAATAAAACAACAAAACCATCAACAATTAAAATGGATTTCCCCATAGGCATATGAAAATATTTTTCCATTATTTGATTTAATATATCGGTACCACCTGTCGTGTAGTTATTTTGAAAAATAAGACCGTAACCATAACCACTTAAAACACCGCCTATTATGGCGATTAATAAAGGATCAATCGTAATAATAAGATATTTTGAGATATTTTTGGTTAAATAAACAGCTATAGGAAACAACAAAGAACCCACTAAAGTATTCTTTGTTTTTTCTTTTCCTAGAAGAAAATAACTTAAAATAAGTAATAAAGCATTACATAAAATCATAAAAAGACTTTCATTAAGAGGAATAAAATGTCTTATGATAATACTTAAACCACTTACACCACCAGTAACAAAATCATAAGGGGATAGAAAAAGATTGAATGCAAAAGATACCAAAAATATACCTATAACAATATCACTATATCTTTTTAATTTAGTTTTCATTTTGGCTCCTCAATAAAGATTCTAAAATAGGTAAAATATCCCCATTTAACACTTTGTCAACATTACTTGTTTCATAGCCACTTCGTAAATCTTTAATTAATTTATAAGGCTCTAAAACATAGTTTCTAATTTGACTTCCAAAATCAATAGCAGAAATAGTTCCCTTCAAGTTATTCTTTTCTTGTTCTAATCTTAATCTTTCTTTTTGATATAATTTACTTTTCAAAATTTTTAAAGCTTGTTCTTTATTTTTTAATTGGCTACGTTCATTTTGACACGTTACAACTGTCTTAGTAGGCAAATGGGTAATACGAACAGCTGAATTAGAAGTATTAACACTTTGTCCTCCCGCCCCACTTGAATGATAAACATCTATTTTTAAATCACTTTCTTTAATATCAATATCAATATCTTTGTTATATTCTGGAATAACGCTTACGGAAGCAAAAGAAGTGTGTCTCCGACCTCCCGAATCAAAAGGAGAAATACGGACAAGACGATGTACACCACTTTCATTTTTTAAGTAACCATAAGCATAGTCACCTGTTATTTTAATCGTAGCACTTTTAAGACCAGCTTCTTCTCCTTTTTGTTCTTCAATTACTTCATAATGGAAATTATTTTTTTCGCAAAACATTTCATACATACGGAGAAGCATAGAAGCCCAATCACAAGATTCGGTTCCCCCAGCTCCAGGATGAATTTCTAAGTAGCATGGTAAATCATCATATTCGCCACCTAAAAGAGTATCTATCTCAAGTTCACTTACTTTTTCGGTCATTGATTCTAAATCAATACTAGAAAGTTCTTCATCTGTCATTAATTCGACTAACTCTAAAGTATCATTAACCTCTTCTTTGATAGTTTTAACAAGAGAAACTATTTTTTCTAGTCTAGCAATATTCTTATTTATTCCATTAGCGTGATTAATATCTTGCCAGAAATCTTCTTTTGCCGTTTCTTCTTTTAAAGCAACTATTGTTTTTTCTTTTTTCTCTAAGTCAAAGAGACCTCCCAATAGTATCTATTTTAGTCTGTAAACCAAGTAAACTATCTTTGATTTCATTTCGATTCATAGCATTTCCTCTTTCTTTAGTTATTTTTAGTATATCACAACAAAAACTTTATTCGCAACTATGGATATTTTCTGACGAATTCCAAATTTGGCGAACAAACTTTGAAATAAATATTTGTAGAACAATCATCTTTAAAACTTCAGTTCACAAATTTTCCAGATATCAAAACTAGATACTAAACGTTAAAAATAAAGTTATTTTTATAAACTTTGATAAACGAAAAAGCCTTATTTTGTAAGACTTTAACTATTTATTAAATTATTACGAACTAATAGTAATATTTCCACCTGAAATCCCGTCTATATGGCAGGATACTTTGTTTATAAGAACTTTGTGCCTGTTTGTATATGTATTAGGTACCCATTTTAAGTTAGGTTGTCGATAATGTCATTTGATTTTTAAATAGATGAGAAAAATAATTTTATTTTATCTGAATAAATTTTTTAATATTAATTAATATAAGAATATTTACTTTTGTTCCACAAAATGATATGATGTAGGTACAAAAGTTAAAGCGGTGGTAAAATGAAAAATGAAGAAAAATTAGTTAAATTTTTAAAAAATAATAATGGCTATATTTCAACAGCAGAATTATTAGAATTAAATATATATAAATCGCAAATAGATTTTTATATTAATAAAGGTATAATTGAACGAGTAAGTCACGGATTATACATGGATACTAGATTATTTAAAGATGAATATTTTATTTTACAAAAAAAATATCCAAGTGCTATTTTTTCATATAACACAGCACTTCATATTTTAAATCTTACTAATAAAACACCATCAAAAATTGATATAACAGTTCCAAGAGATAAAAGAGTGAGAGGAAATTATAATATTCATCGTGTATCTGATAATTATTACGAAATAGGTATTATAGAAGTAATGAGTCCGTTTGGTAATAAAATTAAAGTATACAATGCTGAAAGATGTCTTTGTGATATGTTAAAATCTGAAAAAGAGTTTGATTTAGAACTCCAAAATAGAGTATTAGATTATTACTTTAGTAGTAAAGAAAAAAACATTGAATTATTATTAGAATATTCTAAAAAATTTAATATCTATGAAAAAGTTAATACGATAGTGGAGGTTATGATGAAATGGTAGATATATCTGATATAAAGAGATTAGCAAAAGAAATAGAAATTAAATATGATTTAAATTATTATGAGATATTACAAAGATATATGTTCGAAAGAGTATTAGAAAGAATATCTGTATCTAAATATCATGACAATTTTATTTTAAAAGGTGGGTTATTACTCTCTGCTATGTTTGGTATAGATAATAGAATGACAAAAGATATGGATGCCACTATCACAGGTATAGATGTATCAAAAGATAAAATGCTAAAAGTGTTAAATGAAATATTAAGTATTAATTTAAATGACGGCGTTAAGTTTGATGTTGTTAATATAACTGATATTAGAGAAGATGATGAATATGGTGGAAATAAATATCATATTGTAGGTAAATTACAAAGTTTAAAAGTTAATTTAGAAATTGATATATCTACTGGAGATAAAGTTACACCAAAAGAATTAAAATATAAGTATCCTTTAATATTTGAAGATAGAACAATAATGATAAGTAGTTATAACATTGAAACAATACTAGCAGAAAAAATAGAAACAATATTAAGACGTGGTACTTTTAATAGCAGAATGAAAGATTTTTATGATGTTTATTATTTCTTAACTAAATTAAGAAAAGATATGGATATAAATATTTTAAAAGAAGCTGTAGATAATACATTTACTAAAAGAGATTCATTTGAATATTTAAGTGACTTTGAACAAATTATAGATTCTATTATTGGAAATGAAAGAATAGAGAAATTATGGAATATTTATAGTAATAAATATAAATATGCAAATGGTATAGATATAAATGAAATATTAAACTTATTAAAAGGTATAATTAAAGAATTAAATTTATAGGCTGTTGCAGTAACAGTAAAGTTTTTGTAATAAAAAACAATAGAAGATACATTTAGTGAATATGATATTAATCTTGAGCAAGTAAATTTCAAAAAACTGAAGATATTGATTTACAGGGAATAAATATTTATATGATAATTTTTCTTGGTATGTATGATCAAAGGTTAGCTTCATATATAATTGAGTTGTTATCAGATTTTTTAATAAAATATCAAATGTAATTGATAATTGGAAAAATTATGATGAAAAAACGGTGAGAAGAAGATATAATGACATGATTGAACAAATTCATGAGTATATGGAAAATATAAATAGTGTAATGACTGAAACAGGTATTTTATATTATGCAGCAAAACAACTTGGTATTGCTGAAAAACTTGCTTATTATGATGGGCATTCTAACGAATTTTTAGCAGATACAATAGACGAAGGATTAAGATTATTCTAATAATAATTTTGTGACTTTTACAATAAATAATTCTATTGTTGAAAGAAAGTATTATCTAGATGTTAAAATCATTATTTAGCAATGTGCAATCTAATATATCACAAGCGAAAGATACTAAACGTTAAAAATAGAGTTATTTTTATAAATTTTAATAAAAGAAAAAGCCTTATTTTGTAAGACTTTAACTAATCGAACTGATAATAATATTTCCCACTGAAACGCGTAGAACCAATAATTAATTATATAAAATATCACTTTTTGATACTTCAATAACAGGACGAACACCTACCAAAACATCTGTTCTTTGTACTTCAATACTATGAACACGTCTTGCTGTTGCATAGATTATCCAACTATGCTTAGACATTGTATTTCTTGGCGTTTCTAACCAGTAGCCATCAAATTTAGAATTGTCTTTTTTGGAAAAATTGGTATTTTCTACTAAATAAAGATGAGCATCTAATTCCCCATTTTTCCAAGTAGGAATATAAAAATCAACTAGTTTTTTAACCTCACCTAACGTTAAGAAACGGGCAGCATATTTTGCATAGCTAAATATTTCAGGAAAAGAATGACCATCTTTAGTACTTGTTGTACCGTATTCATTAACGATTTTTCGTTCCGAATTAGCCAAACTCACATTACTCCATTGAAGTGTTGTTGGAAGCTGTTCTACCGCTGTTAAAGGACCATGCCAATTTTCAGTCAAAGTATAATAAGGATAGTATTTATCATTGCTAGGGCTTCCGCCACTAACATTATTATAATAAATTAAAACAGCCGTATTACTATTATTTTCCAAATCAGTAACATAATAAAATCTTTCAGTTGTCACATCATAGATGCCATCGCCATTGACATCACAGTCAAAAGCATCTCCAGAAGATAAAATACCCTGAGTTCCTAATTTTCCATACGTTATCGTGCTTGTTCCCATAACGCCATCTGGTCTATACCCCATACCATTACAATAATTACCTTTACATTCTTCAGTATGTAAAATTGTGGCTCTTTGACATATTGGCATCTTATAATATATTCTAATATCACCAGAAATATTTTCCAAAACCAAATTATCATTTATATAAGAGTAATCAACATTCTTAAATAACAATTTATTATTCATAAATACTTTAATAAGATAATCTTCTTTCTTAGGAATATTTAAATTTAATATATCCCCCTCAATAATTTCTTTAGGAAAATTATCACTTTCCGAAATATTATAATAAGAAATATTAAAGATTCTGCCAAAATTAAAACTTAAAATAAATTTGTTTTCGCCACTTGTAACACTAGCCCCATCTTTAGCTGATACTTTAATTTTTATTGTTTTCTTAATACCTAAAATACAATCTTTTTCATCACATATTTTATCTTTTAATTGATAATCTAAAAATTCATATTTTAAATTTTCATTATCAATAGAAACATCTCTTATCCCCATTGGCACATTACCTAAATTATGAATCTCGACATCATAAATAACATAAGATTGAGAACTGTTTAAACTAACCATTCCTGATATATTAGAAGCGTTGTATTCTTCATAATAACTAGTTGCTTCAGACGCGCTATTTAAGCTAACACCTGTAATACGAATATCTTTATCAATTCGGACATTGGCACTCATATTTTCAATAGCTAAACGATTTTGAAAAGCCGAAAAGCCAACGCTTAAAAAAAGAATGAGGATAACGATTAAGAAAAATCCTAAATAATGGGTAAATTTATCTTTGGAAAAATGTTTTTTTGTCTTTAATTTCATAATGATTTCTCACCACTATTTACATCTTTAGCACTGACGGAGTATAAATACAAGTTTTTATCATGAAGTATATAAAATTTAGCTGTTTTTTGTTCCTTGGTTGTATAAAACATAATTGGTGTTCTTAGATTATCCCTTACATCTACAAGTTCACTAAAGCGGTTAATAATTAAAACATTATAATCTTTTTCTTTAGGAAAAGTAGATGTTTCGACGATTAAACGATCATATTCTTTCAAAATTCTATTAATAAATTTATCGTATTTACTTATTGTTTTAGCATATTTTGTAATCATTTTTAAAGTATAAATAAGAATACCAATAGATACTAAAATTAGAAAAAGACCTGTGATTAATTTAAAATAACTTTTTATAGTTAATGACTCAGTGGGAATATACCTATCGATGTTTTTATTTATTTCATGTGTATTAAACTTGATTTCTAAAGCTTTTTGGGATAATGGTATTGTAACCGCTAATTTAGAAGAAGAAGGAATATCTTCATATTTTGAATTCACCTTTTTATAAACATTTAAATACACTTCTAAATAACTTTGGGAATCAACCCCATATTGGGATTTAAAACTAGTGGCAATATTATTATAATAATCATAGTCAATTTTAATATTCTTCTCGAGATTATATAACTTTTTGTTTTCATTTAGTACGGCATTTGTTTTAGGTACTAATACATATTCTTTTTCATAATATTTTTTATTCGTATCTGTATTTTCAATATTAAGTTTAGCAACAATTTCATAATCTACCGATTCAATTAAATCATCTTGATTACCATTAAAATTATAATCAAAATCAAGTGATATATTTTTTATCAAACTGGCCACATACGACATATTAGAATTCAGACATTCTTCATCAAAAAATTCATTTTCTTTTAAACAAACTATATAGTTCGCCGTACCTTTTTCTTGAAAACGTAATTTTTGATTACTGTTTATACTTAAGGAATTTGTGGCCAAATTACTGCCGACAAAAGCGAAAAGAGCAAAAAAGAACACGGAAAGACAATATTTGATAATAAAAGAATAATTACCACTTTTCTTTTTTGGGATAGATTGACCTTTTTTTGTCATTACGACCACCTCTCATTAACTAATACTGTTGGATAACCTATTAACGGAATTTTAAATTTAACAATTCCCACGAACATATCTGTCGTTATTTTGTACTTATCATAATCCTCATTGGCATCACCTTTGGTATATACAAAATATTCATCCCCATCTTTAACAACACGATAAACTCTATGAACAATAACTTTACCATCATGTTTATGGGCTAAAATATCCCCTTCTTGGATTGTTTTAATGTTTTTATCTACAATAACAACATCTCCTTTTGATATTTTAGGTTCCATAGAACCACTCGCTATGGCGATAGCATAAAACTGAAAATAACCAGAGACAACATATATTAAAGCACAAATTAAAATTGATAATGGTACCATAACAAAAAATTCATGTTTGTTATGATTATACCTATTTATAACTATTTCTTCGGTTCTATCTTTTTTAAACCAATCTTTTATTTTCATAAGTACGAATAAAGGTAAAAGAAGAAAAATTAAAGAATAAAGATATTCATTAGGGTTAGGAATAATAGGAAGTAAATATTTATATAAATTCATAATAAGTAAATAGATAATTCCCGGTTGATAACCAAGATTTAAACTTAAATAAGTACATAAGATATTTTCTGAAAGAACCGGTAAAAAAGTTATCGCGATTAATAAAAAAGTATCTTTATTGAAACCGAGGGTATGAGATGAAAATGGTATCATATTGTCCATAATGATAAAGAATAGGAAAACAAAAATAATTAATATTTTCGATTCACTTGATTTCATTAAAAGTTGATAACGAAGAAACTCTTTTATTAAAATATAAAATATAATAGGAAAAATAATATTTTTGAAGGAATTAAAGGTAAAATAATTACCGTTTTTGGCATAGCCAATCAAAAGACCTGATAAATAATAAAACAGAAAAAAAGCTATCAAAATAATAATAATCTCTAAGATAATATCTTTACTATAACGATGTCTGTCTTTTTCAAAGCCAAGGGCTATGTATAATATTGCCATAGCTATTAAAAGAACAATATTTAAGCCAATTTGGCCTAATATTTTAAATTGAAAACAATTTAAAAGTAATATAAAACTAAAAGTAAAGATAAAAAGTATTATTTTTATATAGCTTTTTTTCATTATTATTCCCACCCTTAAAGAGACAAGTTATAAAAGCTCGTCATTTTAATCAGCAGAACTGTAATTTAAAGTAATATCACCAAAGGAAATATTAAAGTCGCCATCTGCTCTTTCAGCACCTGCTTCATATTCTAAAGTAACAGTTACCATCTCGCCAGTACCTTTATTAAGCGTATGACCAGTAATAGATGCTTTACCAGTTGACGTTTCTATTTCATTACCAACTTTTACTTTTACAGAAATTTTTTCACATGCTTTTTGAACTAAGGCATCCGTCGTACCATCTAGGGCTGTACAAGCTTTAGTTGTATTTTGGCCAGCAACATTACCAAACACGATACTTTTTAAATAAGCATTTAATTCACCAGCGTTATAAGCATAAAACTTGTAAACAACTGTTTGACCTGGTTCAGTAAATTTCGCACTTAAATTTGAAATAGTAGGGTCGCCACTATTATCAATAACAGCATTTGTTGTTACAAGAGAACTTGGTGTGGCAGTTGGAATAATTTCCGCAATACTAACCTTATCCTCAGCACTTGAAAAATCGACATTCATCGTATTACTATCTGGTTTAACGTTAGCGCTTGTTTGAATATTCAAAACACTTGAAAAAGCTGCAAAACCAATAGATAAACCAACTACGCCAACAACTAAGGCAACGATAGCTATAACCTGTGCACTTCTATTCTTTTCCATCTTTATCCTCCTATAATTATAATAATAGCATATCAAAAATATTTTGACAACAACTTATTTTTTTCGACAAACAATGGAATAAATATCATCTTTTAATAAAAAATAAACTTTTTTCTTTCAAGAAAACTAATTGAATTTTTCCTTCTATATATGCTATTATTAAAGTAAGAATGGAGGATAATTATGCTACCAAGAGAAATTTATTTAAATCAAATTCGTCCTTTTTATCATTTTATTGACATTAAAATGTTAAAAGGCTTAAAAAGATGTGGAAAATCTACTTTACTAAAGCTTATTAAAGAGGAATTACTCTGTCAAAACATTGACAAAAGTCATCTTATTTACATTGATACAGAAAAAGTAAGTCCAAATTTTGACTTAAAAGAAGAAGTTTTTAAAAATATCAAAGATGAAAACACTTATTATCTTTTCATTGATGAAATTCAAAACATTTCTAATAGTGTCAATATTTTAAAAGATTTTTTAAAAACTAAAGTTTTATCTATTTTTGTTACAACTTCCGTAAAAAATGAATTGATAGATAAACTTATGACTGATTTACAACCATCTATTCATCTTTTTAATATTGAAGCCATATCTTTTAATGAAATCATTTATCTAAAACAAACCACTAATAAACAATTAATAGAACAAGAATTTAACACCTATCTTTTATGGGGAGGCTTGCCTCATAAATTTAAACTTCAAAATAAAGAAGAAATAGAAACCTATTTAAAAGATACCTTTGAAGCTATTATCTTTGACGAAATTATTAAAGAAAATTCTATCAAAGACATTAATTTACTTTTAACTGTTTTAGATTATTTAATTGCAAACACCAGCCAAATGTTTTCTGCCACTGAAATCATAAATTTCTTTAAGGAAAAGAACATTGCTATTTCTTCTAAAACTATTTATGAATGTTTAAAATATGCGGAAGAAGTTCAATTTCTTATTAAAGTACCAACATACGATATTGAAAGAAATAAAACTTTACAAAGAAGAAATCGTTATTATTTAAGTGATTTAGGTCTCAACACCATTTTCAATAAACAAAAAAAGACTAACTATGTAGCCCTTTTAAAAAATATTGTTTATAATGAACTTATCATTTTTGGATACGATGTTATAACCGGTATGATTCAAAATGAAACAATTGATTTTGTAGCCAGTAAATATGGTGAAAAAATGTACATTCAAGTTGAATTTTTACTTTCTCAAGCCGAAAATTCTCAAAAGAAAATAAACACATTACAAAAGATAACAGATGATTATCCTAAATATATTTTATCAATGGATCGAAATAATTACTCAACAGATAATATTATTCATGAAAATATCATTTATTGGTTACTAAAAAGAAAAATTTAAACATTGAATATTTCATGTACTTTGGGAGGAAAATTAATATGATGTCAGAAAGAAAAAAATTTTTATTAAAAGAAGAACTTAAACTAGAAAAATGTGGCGAATTTACCATGACAAGAGAAGAAGAGATTGAAGCTCTTAAAACACTAATTCATTGTATCAAAGTTACTGAAAATATAACAGACGAAGAATGCCAAGAAATGTTTGAAAGAGAGTCAGAAAAAATAAACAAAAGATATAACTATAATATAAAAGAAAGTACTAACAAAAGTAGTCAGAAATAATGGCTACTTTTTTAATATTATTCATTATCCTCTAAAAAGTAATTAGCCAGTTTTTCATAATTATCTTGACTATTTAAACAAGTATCGATTAAATATCCTTTAATATTATTTAATTGATATTCCTTAAGGCCTCTTATATAAAAGTCTTTATTTCTATCTTCAATAAAGAAAGGCATTATGTCATTATACAAACACTCTCTAAACATTATCATTCTTCCAACACGACCATTTCCATCTTGGAAAGGATGAATACGCTCAAATCTCACATGAAATTCAATAATATCTTCGAAACTTTTTTTATCTATTTTATCGTACCAACTTAATAACTCTTTCATATCATTCGCTACATTACCAGGCAAAGATGTTGTAATATTACCAACAAAGTTTTTCTTCTTTTTATATTCACCAACATTGAACCATTCTTTTTCGCTATCTGTTAAAGTAGCTTCTTTTAAGATAAAGTGAAATTTCTTTATCATATCTTCTGTTAATTTATCATCAATAGTTTCTAACATATATTTAAATAAAGTAAAATGGTTCTTTGTTTCAGTAGCGTCTTTTAAAACAATAACCTTATCAGCACTCGTTAAAATTGTACCTGTATCATAGATACTCGCTGTTTCATCTGATGTTATTGTCGATCCTTCAATATGATTTGTATTGTAAGCAAAATCAAGTTGAGTCCTATGATAAAGATTACCAGATAAACCAATATTTTTTTGCTCTATCAACGCTTTTTTTATTTTACTTACTTCCATTTTTATAACCTCCCTTTATTGTTAAATTACCCAAATAAATATAACTAAACATATTTATCATTATACACTATATTTTGAAAATTTAAAGATATGTTATTATCTTTAATCATCATCATTCCAATTATGTTTAAATAAAAAACTCCCACAATTTGCATTTTGAAAATAGCCATTATAACTTGCTTTTGCACATCTTTTATATTCTTTATCAATATTTTTATTTTTATGAATTTTATTCATTTTACGAACAATTCTTCTTTTTGTTTGTGAATTCATTAAAACTAATAATCTTTTATTTTTTAATTTAAAACGATACCCAATAAAATTAAAACCTGCTTTCATAGGAATAATTGTTGTTTTATCATTTAATTCTAATTTTAATTTATGTACTTCTTCATTTATTTTCTCTAAACAGTATTTTAGGTATTCCTTATCTTGGTGGATTAAAATAAAATCGTCCATATAACGGACATAATATTTTATATGTAATTTTTCTTTAATAAAATGATCTAATCCATTAAGATAAAAAATCGCAAAAATCTGACTTGTCATATTTCCAATAGGTATTCCCTTACCTGTTTTATAAAAAGGAATACGGTCTAACTCACCAAACTTACCTTTTAAATCAGAATTATTTTGTTTTAATAAACGATTCTTTTCATCTTCAATAAGTTTTTCTATCTTTTTATTGGTAATCTCGCCATTTGTTGCATTTAAAATAGATTTAATAATATCTAAAACATCTTTATCATCAATTATTTTACTTAAATTATTAATTAAAATTTCATGGTCAATATTATAAAAGTATTTTTTAATATCACATTTTAACACATAAAAATTATCATACTTTAATTTAATACTATTAATATACTTTTTCGTATAATACAATCCAGATTTCAAACCTTTATCTTTTCTAGTAGCCACATTCATAGGAATTAAGCGAGGTTCAATTATTGGCAATAATATTTCATTACTAAGAAGATGATTAATAATTTTATCAGATATAATTTCACTCATAATAATACGATATTTAGGTTCCTTAATCAAAAACACATTATAATGACTATGCTGATATTTTTTTTCCAATAAAACATCATAAATCTGTTTAATATTTATCATATAAAAAGTTTCAAAATTAAATATTTTTTGGCGATGCTTCGTACTTAAACGAACTTGATAATAATTTGCTTCAATTTTTTTTATATTACATAGTTTGTTGTACATCTTTTTCACTCCTAATTAAACCATAGGCTATTTTACGACAATTAACCATAATTTTTGTTAAACTATTTGTTTGCTTTTTACTAATATATTTATTATGAAAACTTTCCCTAATAAAAAAATCATACATAGATAACTTAATCAAATAATCTTTTAAATACTTATCTTTAATTCTTTGACTTTGTTGAATATTATAACCAAAAACACACTCCAATAAATCATAACCTGTTTGTTTGATATTCTGAATTAAAACTATTTCCTTCTTTGGATAATTAGGTAACCATAAATTCATATAATCAATTAAATCTTCCGTGTAAGAAAGCAGTTTAAATTTTGTTTCCATCACTATTTTCCTTTCAAAAAAAAGCACAGTGATTAGCTATGAAGTTCACTTTACAGCATCTGTACTATTTATTCGAGTTCACACTCTGGAATTATTTTGGTTCCAATCTTTCGATTATGATTTCTCATTACTTCTTCTCATTAACAGCCGTAGCCATTAACCCTCAGTGCATTAGTATTTACTAATCGTAGTAGGAAGCTCGCGCGAACACCATTGCCGTTGGTCACCCAATCGTTGTTAGGAAAGCCTGTGCCGTTCAAATTGAACTCATTCGCCGTCGTATTCGAGACATTGAAGATGCTCGGAGACAAAAAGGCTCGCTTATAAATAAATAATCCCCCTTTATTATAAAAAAAATTAATACAGTAGTAAATAAAATAATTCATTATTCTATTATCTGTATTATTTATTTGAGCATACACTCCGGAATTATTTTGGTTCCAATCTTTCGATTATGATTTCTCATTACTTCTTCTCATTAACAGCCGTAGCCATTAACTCTCAGTGCATTAGTATTTACTAATCGTAGTAGGAAGCTCGCGCGAACACCATTGCCGTTGGTCACGTTGTTGTTGCCGTTAGGATAGCCTTCGCTGTTCAAATTGAACTCATTCGCCGCCAACGCCGAGACATTGAAATAGCTCGGAGACAAAGAGAGACGCTTATAAATAAATAATCCCTCTCTATTATAAAAAAAATTAATACAGTAGTAAATAAAATAATTCATTATTCTATTATCTGTATTATTTATTTGAGTTTACACTCTGGAATTATTTTGGTTCCAATCTTTCGATTATGATTTCTCATTACTTCTTCTCATTAACAGCCGTAGCCATTAACCCTCAGTGCATTAGTACTTACTAATCGTAGTAGGAAGCTCGCGCGAACACCATTGCCGTTTGTCACCCAGTTGTTGTTGGTAGGATAGCCTTCGCTGTTCAAGATGAACTCACGTGCCGACGTATCATTGACATTGAAATAGCTCGGAGACAAAAAGGTCCGCTTATAAATAATCCCTCTTTATTATAAAAAAAATTAATACAGTAGTAAATAAAATAATTCATTATTTTATTATCTGTATTATTTATTTGAGCTTACGCTCTGGAGCTATCTTGGTTCCAATCTTTCGATTATGATTTCTCATTACTTCTTCTCGTTAACAGCCGTAGCCATTAACCCTCAGTGCATTAGTACTTACTAATCGTAGTAGGAAGCTCGCGCGAACACCATTGCCATTCCACACACTATTGTTGTCGCCAAAGCCCGTGCTGTTCAAGACGAACTCATTTGCCGCCGTATTAGTAACATTGAAGATGTTTGGAGACAAAACGCACTATAATAGATAGCCCCGTAAACGGGGCTGGCGGGTTTCAAAATGAAGAGTCATTTTGAAACCATCCCCTCTCGCTTTTAGCTTACTTTTATTTCGAATGGACTGTTCGCCGTGCCAATTCCTCCGCTTATCTGAGCATCAGATGAGAGATTGACAACCGCGCGAACACCATCGCCGTTGGTCACCCAGCTGTTGTAGGTAGGATAGCCTTCGCTGCTCAAGAAGAACTCACGTGCCGACGTAGCACGGACATCGGAATAGCTCGGAGACAAAGTCCAATAAGTATACGTACTATAAGTATAAGCAGATTTATTAATATAACCATCGGCATAGCCTGAAAGCATTAATTCATCGACTGTAATTAAGCCAATCGGATAAGTTAAGGCTTTATTTCCTTTAGTATTTGTACTTAAGGTAAATAAATCGTTTGTTTGAGCACATTTTAAAGTTGGTTGTTTTGTTTGGTAATATCTTCTCCATGGTCCATAGTTAGTATTAGACCCTGTTGTTGAATATCCATTTCCTGAATATAAACTTCTATCATTACAGAAACCAGCATCGGCGATGACTGATTCATTGCTTGTTCCTAAAATATGGGTTTTATACCAATTATCTAATTCTTTTTTGATATTGCTGTCGTTTTCATTGGCATTTGTTTTTTCATAACTTGTATTTAAAGTGCTGCCATACATGTATCCTACATAAGCTGGGTTATCTCTTTTACTATTAAAGGCAGCTGATTTTATATTTAATCCTGAACCACTGGCATTGGCTGTTGTTCCTGCATATAGAAGTCTGACACTGCCATCACCATTGATACGAATAATTCGCCAGTAAGCACCAGCATATTTTACATAGTTGTTATTTACGGAACCACGATAGTAATAACTTATACCATCATCATCTGCCATTTGATAAAGTCCTTTATCTGATTTATCACTTTCTCTTTCTGTTTGGTTCATTAAATAACCTTTTAAATTATATCTTCTCGTTTTGAAAGAAGTTCCGCCTGAACCAGTTGCTGTACCATCAGTAATACTCGCGCTTGTGATTTCGTAAATACTTGAACAACCTGATGTACTTTTCCATATTGATATAACATCAGCAGAACTTGTGCTATATCCAGCACCACAATAATAATACTTCGTAGCACCACCATATGTTAACTTAGTTGGATCTACTTGTTGAACATTTGTAATGGCATATTTTCCTGTCTCAGAATTAAAGGTATAACTAGAACCAATAGGAAGTAAAACGGCTGAGGCAGACAAGTTTTTAAATCTTGCATCTGTATCTTTTTGAGCAACTAAGTCTGGATGAGGCATTGTTGATGATGGACTACTTAGACTTGTGGCTTTATTTTCATTCCAAATAAGAATTGGCGCTGTCTTACTAAAATCAACTGTTTGTTTGGCTGCTATTTTTTGTTTAGATATTTCTGGGGTTGTTTGATATTCGTTAGCAAGTATAGCATTAGCTAAAGTTGTATAGCCTTGTTCTATTGGACTATAGTTACTTACAGAACCAACAACCACAACTTTTGAACTAAATAAAGTGTTCATTGCATCTTTATTTTCAACTGTTACATCTTCTGCAATCCACAATCTTAAATTATAATCAACGCTATCACCGGCACCTAAAGCTCCTTTGACAAGTGTCTTAGATGCAACTGCTTTATTAATTGTCGTTTGAGCATCTGCTAAAGCACTTAATTTTGTAACACTTTCATTATTAAGCATGCTATTAATATATTTAAGAGGCATAGTGTTATCCTCAAGCATTTCAAGATTTACCGTATAACTAGCAAACAAATCACATGTATTTGTGATAGTAAAACTATAAGGCGTTAATTTTTTACCTTCTTCATCTAAAATGGGATAAGCATTTGTCAAATTAATATTATTTTTTTCATTTGTTAATGACAAACTAAAGCAACTTGCGGCTACTTTATTCACACCTGTTTGGGTATAAGTTAATATCCAATAGGCATAGGAAATCCCGATAGTTCCCAATAATACTAACAAAATTCCCATGATAATAAGGATTTTCTTTTTATTTGGATTATCCTTATTAAACAACTTTTTCATAATTTTCCACTCTCCTAAAATTACAAAAGACATCTAAATTATTATATTGTCCTTCTATCTTTTTCCATTGTAACAAATTAATAAATTAAAGTCTATATCACATTTTAGTTAAATCGCAAAATTTAGCAACCATTGTCAAATTTTGTCGAATAAAACTAAATAACTTTTTATCTTTTAAATCAAAACTATTCATGTTAAAATCAAGAAAGAAAGCGTGATATGATATGAAAGAAAGCATTTATATTACTAATCATAAAAATTCATTGCTAAAAACTTTAAGTACCATGGCGAATCTTTCTCCCTATAAAGTTTATACCTTAAAAGAATTTATTAATATTTACCCCTATGAGTATAACGAAAAAACTCTTGATTTTATTATGAGTGAGGAAAAAGTTATCTTAGAAGTAGCTCAAAAGTATTTAGATAATATTATCCTTTATCCTGTCGAACAAATTAATACTGAAAAAGGAAATTATTTAAGTCTTTTAAAACGAAAATTAATAAATAATAAATTGCTTCAAGAAAATAAATTGTTGAAAGAAAAATTTAGAAATGTTATTTTTAAAATTGATGAAGATGTTTGTAGTCAGGAACTTTTATTTCTTTTAAAAGATTATGATGTTGAAATACTAAAAAAAGAACAAAAACATTATGTTCCTAAAATATATTCTTTAAATAATGTTGAAGAAGAAATCACTTTTGTATTGGAACAAGTTATTTATTTAATCAAAAAAAATGTTCCAGAAAAAAACATATATTTAACAAATGTGCCTAATGATTACCTCCACGATTTAAAACGATTAGGAAGACAAATGCACGTTCCTTTAAATATAAAAACTGAGACCACTTTACAAGAAACATCTTTAGGTTCTCTTTTTTTAAAAAATTTACCTTTAGGTTATGAAGAAGCCTTAAAAACAATACAAGAACTTTGTAAAGATGAAAATGATACTGATATCTATAATGATATTGTTAATATTGTAAATAAATATATGTTTTTACAAAACAAAGAAAAATTTATTATTTATGCTTTAAGAAATACCAAAAAACAAGAAAAAAATTATAAAACAGGTATTCAAGTTGTTAATTATAAAACTTATTCTTTCAAAGAAGATGACTATGTTTTCTTTCTCTCTTTCAATTCAGATACGATTCCTAAGTTTTATAAAGATGAAGATTATTTTGAAGATAATATTAAACAAAAAATACATTTTGATACAACAACTGATAAAAACATTAAAGAAAAAAATTTTATTGAAAACTTAATTACCAGTTATCCTCATATTTTTATTACTTTTAAGAAAAACACTTTAAAAAAAGAAGTTTATCCTTCTTCTTTATTAGAAAAATATTCTATTCAAGAAGGTCACTTAAACTATAATATTTCTAAAGAATATAACGAATATATCTTTGGCAAACTTATGGATAATTATGTGAAATTTGGAACCGTTAATGATACTTTTATTAAACTTTCTTCTAATCATAATATTTCTTATCAAACTTACGACAATGAATATAAGGTTATTAACAATGAAAAATTGATGAGCTTTTTAAAAAACAAATTAGTTTTGTCTTATACACATATGAATGATTTTTTAGCGTGTCCTTTCTCCTTTTATCTTAAATATATTTTAAAATTAAATCCTTATGAAGAAACATTTAATACAATTATAGGTACTATTTTTCATAAAATTTTAGAACTCAAAGATGAAGAAGAATTTGACTATGATTATACTTTCAAACATATTATTAAAGATTATGATTTTAGTTCTAAAGAAGAAATGCTTTTACAAAATTTAAAAGAAGAATTTAGAAATACTTTAAATCTATTACAAGAAAGAGAAAAATTTACCGAATTAAAAGAAAGAGAATTTGAAAAAGAAATTATAGTACCCATGAATGAAAAAATTCCTGTAACATTTAAAGGGAAAATTGATGCTTTATACTATAATTCTGAAAGTAAAATTTTTAAGATTATTGATTATAAATCGGGTATGCCTTTTTTAGATGCGTCCATTATGCCCCATGGTTTTTCTTTACAACTTCCAACTTATTTATATTTATTAAAAAACGATGAAGATTTTAAGACTTACACTTGTGGAGGTTTTTATCTGCAACCTTTATTTATAGATAAACAAAAATGTGAGAATAAAGTGGATTATGAAGTTACAAAGAAAAATGCCTTAAAAGCCCTAGGTTACTCTAACAGCAATTTTGAGATATTAGGAAGTGTGGATAGTAGTTACCCTAATTCATGTCAAATTAAAAGTTTAAAAGTTAAAAAAGATGGGAATTTTTATAATTATGCGAAAATATTTGACAAAGATGACTTAAATACATTATTTGATTTAGTGGATAATCTTATTCATCAAACAATTGATGAAATAACCAAAGGACAGTTTAAAATTGAACCTAAGGTTTTAGATAATAAAAAGAATATTTCTTGTGAATTTTGTCCTTTTAAAGATATTTGTTTTTATAAAGACAAAGATAAAGTTTATATTAATTCTGACAAAAACTTTTTAAAAAAGGAGGTTAAAAAAGATGGCGTGGACGAATGAACAATTAACTGCGATTCATAAAGATGGCACAAATATTATTGTATCCGCGGGTGCAGGCTCTGGTAAAACAGCGGTTTTATCAACAAGAGTTGTCGAAAAGATAAAAAAGGGAATCCATATTAATGAACTTCTTATTTTAACATTTACAAATGCAGCAGCTGGAGAAATGAAAGAAAGAATCAAAAAAAAGATTAAAGAATTAAATAAGCCAGAAGAACTTGATCTTTTAGAGTCTTCCTATATTACAACCTTTGACAGTTTTGCTTTGTCTATTGTCAAAAAATATCACTATATTTTAAATATTCCTAAAAATATTGCTATTACTGACAGTTCTATTTTAAATTTACAAAAAAAGAAAATACTAGATAATATTTTAGACAAGTATTATGAAGAAAAAACTAATGAAAAATTTAATCGTTTGGTCAAAGATTTTTGTTTTAAAGACGATAAAAACCTTAAAAAAAGCCTTCTTTCTTTAGTGACTAAACTAGAAATTAGAACAGATAGACAAGAATATATGGCTTCTTATTTTAACAAATATTATCAAGAAAAAGCTATTAATCAATATCTTTCAATGTACAAAGATATACTAAGAGAAAATATTGAGGCCTTGTTTTTAGAAGTCGAGTTACAAAGTAATTATTTTGAAAAAGATTATGAGCAAAAAATATTAGATAGTATTTCTGTTTTAAAAAAAGAGTGTTCTTTAGATGAGTTAATAGCTCTTATTAACAGTGTTAAAATTCCTATTTCTCCTCGTAACAGTGAAGAAGAAACTAAAATGGCCCGAGAGAAGATAAGCGATTCTTTAAAAAATTTAAAAGATTTATGTGTCTATGGTTATCAAGAGGAGATTATAGATACGATTAAAAAAACAAAAGGTTATTTAGAAATCATTTTTGATATTTTAGAAGAATTTTTCAAACAGCTACAAGAATATAAAAACAAATATTGTTGTTATGATTTTAATGATATTGCTCAAATGTCACTAAAAATACTAAAAGAAAATAATGACATTAGAGATTATTTAAAACATTTCTTTAAAGAAATTATGGTCGATGAATATCAAGATACCTCGGACATTCAAGAAGAATTTATTAGTTTAATTAGTAATCATAATGTTTATATGGTAGGAGATATCAAGCAAAGTATTTATCGTTTTCGAAATGCTAATCCATATATTTTTAAAAATAAATATGATAAATATAGTTTAAATACCGATGGCATTAAGATTGATTTATTAAAAAACTTTCGTTCTCGTGATGAGGTACTAGAAGATATTAATACTATTTTTAACCCAATTATGACTAATAATATAGGTAATGCTGAGTATACGGTTTCTCATCAAATGGTTTTTGGTAATACTTCTTATATTGAAGAAGGAGCATCTTCACAAAATTATCATATGGATATTTTAGAATATGAAGTTAAAAATAAAGAATTTAATAAAGAAGAAATAGAGTTTTTTACAATTGCTCAAGATATTAAGAAAAAAATTGAGCAAAAATACCCAATCTTTGATAAAGATAGTAAAACCGTTCATGACGCGAAATATGAGGATTTTTGCCTTATTTTAGACCGAAATTCTTCTTTTGATTTAGCTAAGAAAATTTTTGAATATTTTGAAATACCTCTTTGTTTATATAAAGATGAAGTTTTAAATGAAGACACAGATATTTATTTGTTTAAAAACATTTTGACACTTCTTATTGGCATGAAAGATAAGAGTTATAATGATGAATTTAAATATGCTTTTACAAGTATTTTAAGAAGTTATTTATTTTCAAAAACTGATGATGAAATTTTTGCCTATTTTAATAATAAGCCTTTTTATGAATCTTCGTTATGGCAAAAATTATATCCTCTTAGTCAAAAGTTAAATCATCTTTCTTTAGAAGAAATAGCCGAAGAAATCTTGTCTTCTTTAGAATTTTACAATAAAACACGTTTAAAAGGTAATGTCCTTGAAAGTGAAATTCGTTTTGAAACTATTTTAAATATTGCTAGTAATTTAGGAACATTATCTTATGATATTTATGACTTTAAGGATTATTTAAAAGAACTTTTAGAAACCAATGAAAAGATTAAATTTAACACTGGTACAAATAGTTCTAACGCCGTTAAAATGATGAATATTCATAAATCAAAAGGTTTGGAGTTTCCTGTTTGTTATTTCTGTGGCTTATTTAAATCTTTTAGTAAAGAAGATTTAAAAGGAAATATTATTTATGACAATACTTTACCTATTTACATGCCTGATAGGTCTACTGGTATTAAGGAATCTATTTTAAAATTATTAATTCAAAACAAGATGATTCAAGAAGATGTATCTGAGAAGATAAGATTATTTTATGTAGCGTTAACAAGAGCGAAAGAAAAAATGATTTTATTATTACCTAAAAATGAAAATAATGTTGAGTTAAAAGAGGATGGCATTGTTTATGAAAGTATTCGTAAAAAATATAATTCATTTGCAAGTATGCTTTACTCCATTCCAAATACGTTAAAAATCTATAAAAAAGATATTGATGTAGAAGCATTAGCATTAACTAAAAATTATCTTTTAAAAAAGGATATTAATCAAACTATTATAAAACAAGGTGAAAGAATAGATTTTATACCATTTCATTTTACAGAACAAGAAGTAACACACGGATGTTTTTCTAAAAAAATTAACCAGTTATTAACACCTAAAGAGGAAAGAAACATTGAACTTGGTTTAAAAGTTCATAAAATTTTTGAAAATATCAATTTTAAAAACTTTAAACCCGAATTGATTTGTGATTCATTTATCAAAGAGTTAGCTATAAATCTTTATCAGCAAGATATTTTTAAGGATGTTAAAGAAACTACTATTTTTCAAGAATATGAATTTATTTATAACGATGATAATACAGAGAAACATGGCGTTATTGATTTATTAATAGAACATCCTAGTCATATAGACATCGTGGATTATAAATTAAGTGATGTTACAGATGAAAATTATTTGCTACAGTTAAATGGTTATAAAGATTATGTTCAAAAGAAAACAAATAAACCTATTCATTTATATTTATATAGTATTTTGGAAAAGAAATTATTAGAAATATGAAAAAAAGATCCACTTGTGATCTTTTTTTATTATAAATTTTCTAGGAAATCAATAGCTCTATTTTTAGTTAATACCGCGTCGGTGCAATTTAAAATGCCACATAAAACAAAGTAAGCACCTGCTATTTCTGTAATAATTAAATTACTAAATGGATTAATGAATATTAAAATACTCATAAATATTTCAAGTAAAGCACTCATAAGAAGAAATAACCAACTTCTTTCTTCTAGTAATTTTAAACGAATAGCAAAATCAATCTTGATAATGGCCATATAAAGTATCCATATACCTATAAAAATAGTAATAACTTGAGTGAAAGTAAATGGACTTATAATCGTTAATATTCCTAAAATGACGCCTAATATGCCATAAATCAAATTAAATCTAAATAAAGGAATTTCCCGGCGTTTTAGGTAAGTATATATTAATACCCCGCCTAAAATAGTAATTAATAAACCAAAGATAATCCCTATAAGAGTGACACTGACATCAGGATAAACTAAGAAAATAAGACCAACTAAAGTTAGACAAATAGATAAAGCAATATCCATCCACATAATTTTACTAAACAACCGGTCAATATCGGTCATTAATCTTTTGGTTCTTTTCCGAAAAAGATTTCTTAAGAATTGAAATTTTGGTTTGCTTTCTGTTTTTTCATCTAAATCATTATACATTTTAACACCTTCTTGAGCCTATTATAGCACATCCCTTTCTTTTTTGCATTTTTATTCTGCAATATCAAAAGGAGTGTTATCAAATTCTTTATCTATTAAAAATTCATGAATAATTTCTTCTTGATTTTCAACAGCCATTTCTTCAATACGGTCGACACGACATTTTTCACTAAGTAAAATAGCTTCAATTTTTTTAACAGCATTTTCTACTTCATCATTTACAACCACATAATTATATTTATTAATTTCATTTAACTCATTATAAGCAACTTTAAAACGTTCAATAATTTGTTCATTACTTTCTTTACCACGTTCTTTAATTCTTCTTTTTACTTCTTTCATACTTGGTGCCATAATAAAAATTAAAATTGTTTCGGGAAACATTTCTTTAATTTGCTTAGCTCCTTGAACATCAATTTCTAAAATAACATCTTTACCTTTAGCAAGTAATTCTTTTACTTCCGCTTTTGGGGTACCATAGTATTTACCATATTGAACTTTGGCATATTCTAAAAAGTCATTATTTTTTATTTTTTGTTCAAATTCCTCTGAACTAACAAAGAAGTAATCTTTACCATCAATTTCCCCTTCTCTTTTAGGGCGAGAAGTATAAGAAATAGAAACCGTTAAATTGTCATTTCTTTTTAAAAGTTCTTTAACAACCGTTCCTTTACCAGCACAAGTTGTTCCTGAAATAATAATTAATTGGCCTGTTTGTTTTTGCTTAATCATTTTTTTCACGCATCGCTTTCTTTACTTTTTGATTTGGTTTATTAAAGATTTTAGCCAGTTCTCCATTAGAACGCATTTTTAAATATTTTTTTTCATTAAGTGGTAAATCAAATTCGCCAATATATTCATAAATGCGAGGATTAAAACCAATCTTAAATTCGTTAAGACCTAGATAAGGATTGTCTTTTGAAAAATCTCCAGTTAAACCATTTAATTCGGCGTAATCATAATTTTTTTGATAATATTTTAATATTTCATCATGTAAGTAATAGTTAGCCTCAAAACGTTTATATTTTTTATCGTAACCACTCATTAATATTTGCACACGATTTTGATATTTAATGACTAAAGCACCTGCGATATAAACTTTGTCTTTTTTAGTATTTAATTCCGTGGCAAATTTTACATCTTGTTTGTAATTTAATATTTTTTTATCAGAATCCATTTTTTTATTTAAATTACGTTTATTATTTTCTCTATTAAGTAATGAAACTAGACGATTATTGATTTCTAATTCTTTTTCATAAAGTTCCCTGGAATTTATTAAAAATTCTTCTGAGTCAATACTAACCAAAAATAAGTCAATCATATCATCTTTTTTAAAGACATTATAATAATCTTTATAATAATATTCATTAATCGTTCGTTTATTTTTAATAAATTTTTGTAAAATATCAATGCCTGATTTTTCTGCTAATTCAATATGAAGCCCTTTATGATGAGCACGTCTTATTTTATTACGAGTATTTTTAGATACACTATTCATAGAATAATTTTTTAAAGAAACAACTGCGCTAAAACGTGGTAATATGGATTCAAAGTAAAGATTATCTTTTAATTTTTTAAAACCTGCTTTTTCCATAATTCCTAGGATATTATAATTCCAATTATATGTTTTTAAGCCTGTTTCTTTATCAATTTCACTGATAGCTATTTCTGGATTAATTTTAATAAAAACAACTTTTTTCTTTTTATAGTAATTTTTTAAAAGCGCGGCAAATTCACTTACAATTTCTTGATTAAAATAGTCTAAGATAAAACCTTTAGGCGCATAACCATATTTGTAGTGCATTTTTAAATTTTTAAAAAGAATTAAACTAGCTGCCTTTAATTGATTATATTCATTAAACATACCAACAAGTTCGTATTCATATCCGTTTTCTCCCATTAAAAGAGCGTAGTTAAAAGTTTGATAATGTGTTCCTAATGGACTGTTTCTAACAAAAGCATTGAATTCATCGATGGTTAATTCTCTAATGCTCATGGTATCACCCCTTTTAATTGAGATTTATTATATCACAAATGTTTAAATTGTAAAGTGTTTTAAAGGCACAAAAAAAAGTGCTAATATTCATCAGCACTTTTTAAAGTCGTATTATTCAACGATTTCAGATACAACTCCGGCACCAACAGTACGTCCACCTTCACGGATAGAGAATTTAGTACCTTTTTCTAATGCTACTGGAGCAATTAATTCAACAGTCATATCTACGTTATCACCAGGCATAACCATTTCAACACCTTCTGGTAACTCGATAACACCAGTTACGTCAGTAGTACGGAAATAGAATTGTGGTCTGTAATTTGAGAAGAATGGAGTATGACGTCCGCCTTCTTCTTTTGTTAATACGTAAACGCTAGCTTTGAATTTATGATGAGGTGTAACACTTCCTGGTTTAGCAAGAACTTGTCCACGTTCAACATCTTCACGAGCAATACCACGTAATAATACACCAGCATTGTCACCAGCTTGAGCAAAGTCAAGTGATTTTCTGAACATTTCAATACCTGTAACAACAGTTTTTCTTGTTGGTTTTAAACCTACAATTTCAACTTCGTCGTTAAGATTTAATATACCACGTTCAACACGTCCTGTAACAACAGTACCACGTCCTGAAATTGTGAAAACATCTTCAATACTCATTAAGAATGGTTTGTCAGTTTCACGAGCAGGATCTGGAATATATTCGTCAACGGCTTTCATTAAGTCACGAATAGATTGTTCAGCAGCAGGGTCTCCTTCAAGAGCTTTTAATGCAGAACCACGAATGATTGGACATTCACTATCATAACCATATTCGCCTAATAATTCACGAATTTCCATTTCTACTAAGTCTAGTAATTCAGGATCATCAACTTGGTCACATTTGTTCATGTAAACAACAATTTTAGGAACACCAACTTGACGAGATAATAAGATATGTTCTCTTGTTTGTGGCATAGGTCCATCTGCAGCAGAAACTACAAGGATAGCACCATCCATTTGAGCAGCACCAGTAATCATGTTTTTAACATAGTCAGCATGGCCTGGGCAGTCTACGTGAGCATAATGACGTTTTTCAGTTTGATACTCAACGTGAGAAGTATTAATAGTAATACCTCTTTCTCTTTCTTCTGGAGCTTTGTCGATATCTTCATATGCAACAAAGTTACCAAATAATTTAGTAATAGCAGCAGTTAATGTTGTTTTACCATGGTCAACGTGACCAATTGTACCAATATTAACATGCACTTTTGAACGATCAAATTTTTCTTTTGCCATAATATTTTTTTCTTCCTTTCATCTCTTATATTTTATCTAATGCTTGAATTAAATTCAAGTATTATTTTTAGTTAGCACTATTTTTCTTAATGATTTCTTCAGAAATAGATTTTGGTACTTCTTCGTAATGATCAAGTTCCATAACGAAGTTTCCACGACCTTGTGTATTACTACGTAAAGTAGTGGCATAACCAAACATTTCTGCAAGAGGAACCATTGCTGTAATTTGTAGTGCATTACCACGTGATTCTTGTCCTAAAGGACGACCACGACGGCTTGTTAAATCACCCATTACATTACCCATGTATTCATCTGGTACTGTAACACTTACTTTCATAATAGGTTCAAGTAAGACAGGTTTACATTTATTTTTAGCTTCTTTTAAAGCCATACTAGCAGCAATTTTGAAAGCCATTTCTGATGAGTCGACATCATGGTAAGAACCATCAAATAAAGTCGCTTTAACATCAACCATAGGATATCCGGCTAAAATACCACCAGCCATTGCTTCTTGCAATCCTTTATCTGTTACTGGAATATATTCACGAGGAACAACACCACCAACGATAGCGTCAACAAATTCATAACCTTTGTCTTTGTTAGGTTCAAAACGTACCCAAACATGACCGTATTGTCCACGTCCACCTGATTGTTTAATATATTTACCTTCACATTCAGCAGTTTGTGTTAATGTTTCACGGTAAGCAACTTGAGGACGACCAATGTTAGCTTCGACGTTAAATTCACGTTTCATACGATCAACTAGAACGTCTAAGTGTAATTCACCCATACCACTAATGATTGTTTGACCAGTTTCTGAATCTGTTTTATATTTAAATGTTGGGTCTTCTTCTGCTAATTTTTGTAAAGCAATAGCCATTTTTTCTTGATCAGCTTTTGATTTTGGTTCAATAGCTTCATCAATAACTGGTAATGGGAATTCCATACCTTTCATAATAACAGCATTTTTTTCATCACATAATGTATCTGCTGTTGTTGTATTTTTAAGACCTACAGCTGCGGCAATTTCACCACAGTAAACTTCTGTAATTTCCTTACGAGTATTAGCATGCATCTGTAAGATACGGCCAATTCTTTCTTTAACGTCTTTTGTACTGTTTAAGACATAAGAACCACTTGTTAATTTTCCAGAATATACACGGAAGAACGCAAGACGTCCAACAAATGGGTCTGTCATAATTTTAAATGCTAAAGCTGTGAATGGTTCAGAATCACTAGGATGACGTTTAACATCTGCACCTGTTTTTAAATCTGTACAATCAATAGCTTCAATATCTGTTGGAGCTGGCATGTAATCCACTACAGCATCTAAAAGTAACTTAATACCTTTGTTTCCTAAAGCATCAGCACATAATACTGGGAAGAATTTATTTTCAAGGGTACCAACACGAATACAATGTTTGATTTCCTCAATTGTTAATTCTTCGCCATTTAAATATTTTTCCATCATAGCATCATCAAATTCAACAACAGTTTCGATTAACTCGTTGTGTTTTTGCATTGCTAAATCTTTTAAATCGGCTGGAATATCGATTTCTACTGCATCTTCATGTTGACCACCGTCATAATGATATGCTTTCATACTAACTAAATCAATAATGCCATTGAAATCATTTTCGGCACCAATAGGCCATTCAATCGGTTTGGTATCAACACCTAAACGATCTTTAATTGTTTTTAATGAGTATGCAAAATCTGCACCCATTTTACCCATTTTATTACACATAATCATACGTGGAACTTTAAATTCATTAGCTTGACGCCAAACAGTTTCAGTTTGTGGTTCAACACCAGCTTGAGCATCTAAAAGTGCTACGGCACCATCTAATACACGTAAACTACGAGAAACTTCAACAGTGAAGTCTACGTGGCCCGGAGTATCAATAATATTGAAACGGTATCCCTTCCAATGAGCTGTTGTAGCAGCTGAAGTAATTGTGATACCTCTTTCTTTTTCTTGTTCCATCCAGTCCATTTGTGATTCACCATCATGTGTTTCACCAATTTTATGAGTGACACCGGTATGAAATAAAATTCTTTCCGTTGTCGTTGTTTTTCCGGCATCAATGTGAGCCATAATACCAAGGTTTCTTACTTTGTCAATTGAGACATCTCTTGCCATAGTTCACTCTCCTACCATCTATAATGAGCAAATGCTTTATTTGCTTCGGCCATTTTGTGAGTATCCTCACGTTTTTTAACAGCACCACCAGTGCCATTAGAAGCGTCTATAATTTCCATAGCTAATTTATAAGCCATACCTTTACCGCTTCTATTTTTAGCGTAATTAACAAGCCATCTTAATGCTAAAGCTTGTCCTCTTTCGTCACTAACTTCAATTGGAACTTGGTAATTACTTCCACCAACACGACGAGATTTAACCTCTAATGCTGGCGTAATGTTTTCTAAAGCGCTTTGATATACTTCGATTGCAGGACGTCCTGTTTTTTCTCCAATAATATCAAAGGCTTCGTAAAGAATATTTTGAGCTGTACCTTTTTTACCATCTTGCATAATTTGGTTGATTAATTTTGTAACAACTTTAGAATTATAAATTGAATCTGGTAAAACGTCTCTTTTTTCTGCTCTTCTTTTACGCATTTTTATTTCCTCCTTCTATTATTTTGTTTTTGGTCTTTTTGTACCATATTTACTACGTCCTTGTTTACGATTTTGAACGCCTTGAGTATCAAGTGTTCCACGAACTACATGATAACGTACACCGATAAGGTCTTTAACACGTCCACCACGTACTAATACAACACTATGTTCTTGTAAGTTGTGTCCTTCACCTGGAATATAAGTATCAACTTCTCTTCCGTTTGAAAGTCTTACACGAGCATATTTACGTAATGCTGAGTTCGGTTTCTTTGGAGTTTTTGTACCTACACGAGTACAAACACCACGTTTTTGAGGACTTGATGTATTTGTTTGTTTTCTTTCAAGAGTATTATATCCAACATTTAATACTGGACTTTTACTTTTTCTTGTTTTCTTACCTCTACCGTTTTTTACGAGTTGGTTAATAGTAGCCATAACTTTCTCCTTTCCATTTACACACATCCTGGTGTATCAATTTTATTTTTAAATACGGTTTTACCTGAGTAAAACCACAATTTAAAATCATAAATATGATAGCATTTAACTTTTTAATCGTCAAGTTTTTTCTTATCTAAATTTTTTGTTTCATAATTGCCACATTTAATATAAGCTTTATAATCAAAAAATTGCTTATCATTTTTTATATTCACATAACCTTGACACGGTTTGTCTTTCACAGTGGTTGTTTCAATAACGTTAAGTTTTAATAATTCTGTAAGAGTTAAATGCATTTCTTCTTCAGGATATAAACCTGATTGCTCAATATATTTTTGAGTCGTTTCTGCTAACTTTGTTTCAAAATCTTTATATTCTTTGGTTTCTTTTTTATAAGAAATAGCAATAACAGTTAAGGCTAAAACAAGAAGCATCATGATGATTCCCCAAATAATACTTATTTTATGCATTTTTTGTAAATTTATGTTTGTCATTAATAGCCTTTCGTTTCATAGGATTCACAACTGATATAGGCTTTGTAGGAAGTGTTTTGTTTCATAACATAACCTTCACAAGTATCATCTTCATTTGTCATTTTTGAAAGAGTAAGATAACCATTAGCAATTAATGTATCTGAGTCAATGCTTTCTTCATCATCAAGTTCATTTTCTCTAGCATATTTTTTTGCAGCGCTTAGTAAGTTTCTTTCTATCGTTTCGTATTTTTCTTCTTTATTTTGACTACTATTAGATGTATTTGATGTATTATTACCATTTATATTCATATCCAAGTCTTTATAAAGTGTATTTATCATAATAGCTGCGACAAAAACAGCTGTTAAAATAATACAAGATAATAATATCATCTCTTTTAAGCCCCATCCTTTATTATTCAAATACATTTTAAACACCTAATTTCTTTTCTATATCATTTTTTACAAAAATGGCCCCAAAACCATAACCTGACTCACCATTTTTAGCTTTATATTCATAATACTTATATCCAAAACTATTACAAACATAATAACTTCCATCAGATAATTCGATATTTTTTTCACTTAAACAAATTAATGGTTTTTGATTATTTTGGGCTTTAAAATAATCGAAAGTTAGGAGTCCTACCCATAAAATAATTAGTACGATAATTGCTATTTTTAATATATTAATAATATTTATTTTCATAATATACCTCATCCCTTGGAAATATTATAATGTATTTTTAACTTTAAAACAACTCATTTAAAAAAATAAAAAAGGGGTATTTTACCCTAATTTTGTTATTATTTCTATTAATTTTTGCAAATTTTGTTGTCGTTCATTTTTAATACCAACATCAAACAAGGTTATTTTTTCATGTTCACATTCTTTTTGTAATATTTGATTATAAGCATATATTTCTTTAGCTTTTGTTTCTATCTCGTCTTGATTTAGTTGTTTGTTCCATTCAAACTTCTCTCCATAAGTTGTTAAGCAATCTTCTATTTCTTCTATAGAAGCTTTGGGATAGCCTAAAATAAAAAGGTAGATGTCTGAAAATTTATCTAATTTCTTTAATTTACTTGGTGAAAAATCATAAATATCAAAAATAATATTTTGACCATAATTAATGGTATTATTATAATAATAATTTACGAGATTATTAAAGAATGAAAATTCCATTTCTTTCGTGTGTTCTTTTAGTGAATTATCGTAAGCATCTAACAAATAATCAAAATTTAAAGTAACATAGCCTAATTTTTGCAAATAATTACTAACCGTTGTTTTACCAGCTCTTTTACTGCCCGCTAAAATAATTAAATTTCCTTTTTTCATTTTTTTCTCCAAATAAATATCCACCAGCTTAGCTGGTGGTTTTTGATTGGCGCCTCGTAAGGCTCGTATTCCTGCCTTGCTTAAAAGCACTATAACGTTCTGACACTTGCAGTCTATTTTTTGCTACCCGTAAACGGGTCCATATTATCCAATGTTAATTGTTCTGCCATTCTATCTTCACTTAATTGGTTCTCAACATATTTTTTTATGGCCATTTCATTTTTTCCTACTGTATCTACATAATACCCTCTGCACCAAAATGATCTGTTTCGATATTTAAATTTTAGATTCCCCCATCTTTGATATATCATTACACTACTTTTTCCCTTTAAATATCCCATAAAAGTTGAAACACTTAATTTGGGTGGTATCTCCACAAACATATGAATATGATCTGGACATACCTCTGCAGTTATTATATTTACTTCTTTCCATCGACACAATTCTCTCAAAATTGCTCCTATTTCTAATCTATTTGTTCCATAAAATTCTTTTCTTCGATATTTCGGTGCAAATACTATGTGATATTTACAATTCCATTTTGTATGTGATAAACTATTCATGTCCTTCATTGGACATCCCTCCTTTGTTATTTATTTGCCGTTTGTCAGAACGCATTCTTTATTATAACAAAGGAGTTTTATTTTTAAATATTTATCGCTAAAGCTTAAATGAACCCCCAGACTATCTGGGGGTTTCAGGTTGTTGACAAAGTAATTTTTTGTTAACAAACTTTATTTTTGATAAACAAAGTGATATAATGAATTTGCGA
>CAKOHH010000011.1 GCA_934085675.1 uncultured Bacilli bacterium
TTTTTTCTTAAAATATCAAAATTATTCAAAAAAAGAGGCATATTCTTTTTTGAACATACCTTTTTGTCAACAACCTGGAACCCCCAGACTATCTGGGGGTTTTCTTTCTACAAAAAAAAGGTCGAGACTACCCGACCTTTTCCATTAATTAAGCAAGTTCTACTTCAGCGCCAGCTTCTTCAAGTTGCGCTTTAATTTGGTTAGCTTCTTCAGTTGGAACGTTTTCTTTAACATTTCCGCCTTTATCAGCTAAACCTTTAGCTTCAACAAGTCCTAATCCTGTAATTTCTTTTAATAATTTAATTACAGCAATCTTGTTTCCTCCAGCACTTTTTAATACGACAGTCTTATTTGTATCTTCTTCTTGTGCAGCAGCTGCAGGAGCAGCAGCAACAGCAACAGCACTTGGATCTACTCCAAATTCTTCTTTCATTGCGTCAACTAATTCTTTAACTTCAAGAATAGTCATTTCTTTTAATGATTCAATAAAATCTTCTTTTGTAATTTTAGCCATTTTAATCAATTCCTTTCTAGTTTTCTTCCTTTTGCTCACTATATAAGTTTAGAGCAATGGATAAGTTACGAACATGTTCCATCATACCAGCAGCAAGCATTGTTAATAAGCCTTCGCGTGAAGGTATTGTAGCATATTCGTTAATTGTAGCTAAGTCTGCTACAGAGCCAGAGATGATACCAATTCTAATTTCTAGTTTTTCATGTTCTTTTGCAAAGTCCGCAATAACTTTAATTGGTTCAAGTAAATTTTTACCAAATAAAATAGCGTTTGGACCTTCTAAGAAACCATCAAAACTTAAATTTAATTCATCTAATGCTCTTTTTAATAAAGTGTTTTTGTAAACTTTTACTGTCGCATCAGTTTCTCTAAGTTTTTTTCTTAACTCTGAAAGTTCTGCAACGGTTAAACCTTGATATTGGAATAGGATAACAGATTCGCTATCTTTAATGTTCTTAACAATATCATTTACAGTTTCTTTCTTTTGAGCAAGAACCTTTGTGCTAGCCATAACTTTTCCTCCTTTGCTTAACTATCAAAAAAGCTCCTCCGATTGGACGAGCTTAAATAGACTAAGTCTAATTTAGTAAACGTCCCTCGGCAAGATTATTAAGGATACTCCCCTTGCTGTCTTCGGTATTGCGCTTTTTCTGATGTTTATTATAATATGTTATAAATTAAATGTCAAAAGAATTTTGATCTACTTTAATTCCAGGGCCCATTGTTGTTGAAATACTAATAGTTGTGATGAATTTTCCTTTAACACTAGCAGGTTTTAATTTTGAAATAGATTTTACAATATATTCTAAGTTTTCTTGTAAAGCCTTTTCATCGAAAGATACTTTACCAAGAATACCGTGAACATTTCCATAAGAATCTGTTCTAAATTCAACCATACCTTTATTAATATCTTCAACAGCTTTTGCTGGGTTTGGTGTAACTGTGTTTGTTTTAGGATTTGGCATTAAACCTTTAGGTCCTAAAATTCTACCAATTTTACCAAGTTCAGGCATCATATCTGGAGTAGCAACAATGACATCAAAATCAAACCAGTTTTCTTTTTGAATTTTTTCAATCATGTCTTTTTCCCCAACATATAATGCACCAGCAGCTTTAGCAGCTTCTGCTTGAGCACCTTTAGCGATAACTAATACACGTTTTGTTTTTCCAGTACCATTTGGTAATACTAGAGAACCACGTAATTGTTGATCAGCTTTTTTAGGGTCGACATTAAGCTTCATAGCAAAATCAACAGTACCGTCAAAATTAGTAACAGATGTTTCTTTTGCTAAATGAATTGCTTCACTAACGCTGTAAGAAGTATTTTTGTCTAATTTCTTACTAGCTTCCACATATTTACGACCAAATTTTTTCATGATTTCCCTCCTAACTGTGGTATTTTAAGCGGACTATTCAAGTTTATATTATTCTTCAGTTTGTTCTTCTTTATTTTTTCCAATAACTTCAACTTCAGCAGTTGTACCTTCTTTAACGTTTGCTTCCATTTCAGCTAATTCTTCTTCACGTTTTTCTCTTTCAGCTTCTTCTTCATGAGCTTCTTTAGCTTGTTCAGCTAATTCAACATCATTTAAACCTTTAACAGCAATACCCATGTTACGAGCAGTACCTTCAACGGTTTTCATTGCTTCCTCAACTGTATAAGCATTTAAATCAGGAAGTTTTGTTTCAGCAATACTTCTTAATTCTTCTTTTGTGATAGTAGCTACTACTTCATTAGCGCCTTTTTTGCTGGCCTTTTGAAGTTTTGCTACTTTTTTAAGTAAGAAAGCAGCTGGTGGAGTTTTTAATACGAAGTCAAATGTTCTATCATCATAGATAGAGATTTCGCAAGGAACAACATCACCCATTTTGTCTCTAGTTGCATCATTGAACTTTTGACAAAAATCTTGAATGTTAATACCAGCAGGACCTAGAACAGTACCAACTGGTGGTGCTGGATTTGCTTTTCCAGCAGGAATTTGTAATTTTACTTTTTTTACGACTTCTTTTGCCACGAAAACACTCTCCTTTCTTTGGATTTTATTGTTTTTAACGTGTAAGTGGTAATGGGCAAGTCCGCACTAAAATCCCTCCCACTTGATACAGTCAAAGTTAGAGAACTTCGATTGCACTTAAAATACTAGCATAAAAGGAAGGATTTGACAAGCAAATTATCCTTCCTTTTGAAAATTTTAATTAATATGCTTTATTGTAACTTATTAACTTGAAACAATTCCACTTCAACGCTTGTTTCTTGGCCAAATAAATCTATAGTTACCGTTAAACGATTGCTTTCAGCATCAATTGTATGAATGGTACCTTCCATACCTTTAAATGGACCATCTACTATAGTCACTTTATCGCCTACCGCAAGTTCTGATTCAACATCAACACGACTCATACCCATATTAATTAAGATATGATCAATTTCTTGTGGAGGTAGTGGAGTTGGTTTAGCCCCTTTTCCACTTGAGCCAATAAATCCTGTAACACCTGGTGTATTACGAACAATATACCATGCTTCATCACTCATAATCATTTCAACTAAAACATAACCAGGAAACATTTTTTTCTTTTTTTCTTTTTTAACGCCGTCTTTTACTTCAACTTCCGTGATTTCTGGAATAATAATTCTAAAAATGTGATCTTGCATTCCCATGGATTCGGTACGCATTTCTAGTTTTTCTTTAACTGCTTCTTCATGACCTACATATGTATTTACAACATACCATAACTTTTCCATTAAAATGCCCCCTTAACCCATGATAATAATGCTGTTAGTAATAAGAAGAAGGCTATTAAAAGTGCCACGATAACAATAGTAGCGATTGTATATGTTGTTACTTCTTTAGCACTTGGAAAAGATACCTTTTTCATTTCACCTTTTACTTCTTTTAAATAACTTGGTTTTTTTGATTTTTCAGCCTTAACTTTTTTAGTTTTTGCCATTTTTTCACCTCAATATTTTTCCAAAATAAAAACACTCGCGTGCTTCTTATATATAAGTTATCACAAGAAACGAGTGTTTGCAAGTTTTTTAATTCTTTTTTGTGGTAAAATCTGCAATCAACCATTCGTTGTCAATTTGTACTAAGTCGAAATGATAAAGTTCATCTCGAGCACAAGTGTTATCATCTTCACAATACTTAATATTAATATAAGCATCTATTTCTTTGTCAGTCGCTTTTTTTAAAATTATTTTTTCTTCCGTAACATCATTAATGGCGATGGCACTTTCATAATACATGTCATCAAAAATTCCTTTTTTAGCAACATACAAATCTTCTTCCACAAGAATATCATTGCGTTTATTCACTTGAGTAAACTGTTTCCAATAATTATTATAAATTGTTTCTGTTACCATTGCTTTAAAATCTGCAAAAAAGTTTGCATCTAAAACGATATAATTATCATCATCTTCACTTGTAAAATCACGAGATACTTCACTTATCTTATAAAATTTAGTGTTTTCAAAAAACTGTTTCAAATTTTCTCTTTTTTCTTCCACGAGTTTTCTTATTTCACTTTCTTCTAATGATGAATTATTTTCAAAAGTGATTTCTTCCTCTTTTTTGTTATTATCAATAATTGGTGTTTCAATTGTAACATCATCTTTTATTCTTTCAAAGGACACAACTCTTATAATAACAATGCTAAAAGCTGCAAAAACAGCCAAGAAGGCTATTATTTTTAGCCATTCTTTTTTATTCATAATTTTCACCCTCCTTAAAGGTTGATTTTATTTTGCTCTTAATTCTTTGGATAGTATTGTCAACTTGTTTCGGACTTTTATTTAATTTCTTAGAAATCTCTAAATAATCAAGACCATCTAACATATAAGTAAAAACTTCATATTCTTGATTAGATAATTTTTCCTTGATAGTATTTAAAATATTTTTATATTGTGTTTGAATTAATATTTGATGAGATGGATCGGCATTTTCATCTTTTAAAAGTTCTTTCAAAGTTAGACCATCTTGATCATAGTCATAATCTAAAGATAAACTTTCCTGTTCAATTTGATTTTTTTTGGTTCGTTGTTTGTGCGTATAATTTAAAAGTCTTCTTTCGACACAGACACTGATAAATGTTTTTAAACTAGCATCTTTAGAAGCATCGTATCTATTTAATGCATCTGTAAAGCCAACGTTAGCTTCTTGCATTAAATCGTTTAAATCAATGCCAAGTTTTTTAGCACATCTCACATATTTTTTAACAATTCCTTTTATGACTGGTTCATATGTTTTATAAAGAGTGTTTCTTACTTCATCGTTTGATTCACAAATCATATCTAAAAGCATTAATTCCTCTTCTTCATAACTCATATAAGCCCTCCCATTTTATATATTAACAAGGCAGCTGCAACGGAAGCATTTAAACTATTTACATTACCTTTCATGGCAATTTTAAGCATTTCATCGCAGTTTTTTTCAATGATAGGACTAATTCCTTTGCCTTCATTACCTATGACAAGGACTTTTTTATCAGCATAGGACACTTCACGACAATCCTTACCATCCATATCACTTCCATAAACAAAAAAATTGTTTTTTTGAAGTTTTTTAATTGCGTCAGTTAAATTAGAAACCTTAATAATAGGTACATTTTCTGTAGTTCCAACACTTGTTTTAATAACAACATCGGTAACCGATACACTTCTATCTTTAGGAATAATAATACCATCAACCCCAGCAGCTTCACATGTTCTTATAATAGCGCCAAAATTGTGAGGATCTTCTAAATGATCTAACAATACAATAAAACTTTTATCATAAAGATTTTCTAAAGATTGATATTGGAAATCATCTCTTTCAAAAACAATTCCTTGATGATTTTCTTTCGTCATTTTATTTAGCATCTGGTTATCCACATTTATATAATGAATTTGATTATTTTTTAAATACTCAAACACCTCAGCATCTTTTTTCGATTTACTTAAATATACTTTTCTAATTTCTTTAGGATTAGTACTTAGTAAAACATTTTTTCCATATGATAACATATTGACCTCCTACACGCATCTAAAAAGTTGTTTTTATTATAGCACATTTTCCCTTAACAAGGAAAAACTACCATTTAAATTTTGGTAGTGTGCAAATTATTTTGTTCTTTTTCTAATCATTTCCTTTTCACCAAGAGTAAGATTATGCTGTTTTGAAAAGTTTACAGAAGAATTTAATGATTTTTCAGTACCTGATACTTGGTCTGCACTATTTTTTCTTCGTTCGTTTTTAGCATTAGTCCCACCTTCAACAGTCATGGAAATTTCATATTCTTGGTAATATTCTTTTAAAGCCTGTTCGATTAAAACCAATAATTTTGTTGTTGATTCTTCAGTTAGTTGATTTAGTTTGAAATAATATTTTTTTATCTGTTCTTCATCTAATACACAAAAGAAATTTGCTTTAGCAAAACAATATTTTTTTTGTAAAGAAGTAGATGGCAAATGATTGTTCTCATATATTAATTGACCTGTTAAAGCCTCTACTAACGATAATTCTCCTTCTTTTTTTTGACAAATTAATTTTTTGTCATTAATACTTACAACTACTAAATTTTTCAAATTATATAGTTTCATAATTTTTTAGCTATAATTATAGCTTCCTCGCTTTCATGCCCATATTCTAACAAAACATAAATTAAATGTCCATATTAATATTTCAAAATTTTTTTATTAATGGAAAAAAATTAGTTAAGTTGCATGCAAAGGCTACCACATGATATAATGTGAGCGAGGAGATAGATATGGAAAAAGGAAAAATAAGAAAATTAAAAAAAGAGTTGCCAGATGAATTATTACAAATTGAAGATTTTTTTATTAAAGATGCCGAAGAAAATGATTTAAAACATTTTGAAATATATAAACAATTAGAATCATCTATTAACGGCAAATATGTTTGTTCCGATTTATTTAAAGAAACATTCCCCCTATATACGAAATCAATAGAATCACGAAAAAAATTAAGCGAAGTTATTCACAACTCTGCTGCTTGTTTAGCAGGTGAATATTTTGATATATTAGCAAAAGATAAAAGTGTCGATAAGTGTATATTTTTATCTGGTGTACCTGGTGCAGGTAAGTCCTATTTTATTCAATCAATTGCTTTAAGTGGGCAATTAGATGATAAAACGATGATATACGAGGGAGATATAACAACCGAAACCATTTATGAAAAAATTGATAAATGTGTCGAAAATGGAAAAGATATTTTCTTTTTAATAGTAAACCCAACTTTAGAACTTGCTCAAAGAAATGCCATTGCGAGACATTTTGAAATTGGCAGAGGTGCTTCTTCAGAAACGATGGCTAGGATAATGAGTAAAATTCCCGGGGCCTTAGAAAATATTATGAAAAAATATGATATTGAACTTGGTATATTTGATAAACATTCAAATTATGATGTTTACGGCACAGTTGGAAAAGAAAGTTTAGATCACCTTAATCATGGAACTTATGAAGAAATTTTAGATAAACTATTAGCACTAAGATTAGAAATACTTGAAGAATATAAAAAAAAAACTAGTTTAGGGGAAGATGTTGAATATGGACCAAAAAAATAAAAAGAAGAATTTTTTAGCTAGATTATTAGCCGTTGGCAAAATTATGGCCAAAAAATCAATGGATGAAAAATTAAATAAAGAAATCAAAAAAAGAGCAAATTATTAAATGTATATTATAAAGAGAAGGACTGTTATGAATTAATTTTCACAATAGTCCTTTTTTATTCTTTCTATGTATGTTACTAAATCATAAATGTTTAAATCGTTGTTATTGCTGAAATGTACTCTTCATCTTTTCAAGTTGATACATTTTTTCAAACTATTGATACAAAGATGAAGCATTTGCATATTGAATGTTCATTTTTTCTAATTTTCCTAAAAGAAAATTACATAAATCAGCATTATAATAAAAACCAAACTTACCAAAATAACTTTTTGTTTTATTTCTTTAACCTTTATAAGTAAATTTTCTAATTAAATAGAAAATGTCCACATAATTAATATTATGTGGACAAATTTATCATTTTTTTATTTTTAACAATTCCTTATTTTATAAGAAGTTGTTTGGTTATTTACCGCAACAATTTTTGTATTTTTTACCGCTGCCGCAGATGCAAGGATCATTACGTCCTACTTTTTTAGTATTTTTGATTGTATGATGTTCTTTTTCTTTTGAATCGTTTGCTTGACCTTTTATAACTTGTTTTATTTCTGTATTTTGTTCAATATTTGCTTTTAATAAAAATTGCGCAATGGTATCATCAATACGATTTAAAAGTTGTTCAAACATATCATAGCCTTCCATTGTATAAGCTTGTAATGGATTTGTTTGAGCATATTGTCTTAAGAAAATTCCTTCTTTTAGACTTTCCATAGCATTTAAATGTTCTACCCATAAAGAATCAATAATACGAAGAGAAATAGAGCGTTCAAATTCATCAAAATGAGGGGCATCTTTAATTTTTAACTCATAATCTTCATTAATCATGTTAGTGATATATTCAATTTTTTCACTTTCATCTAAGTCTTTAATTTCATTTCCTTTTAAAACTTGGCTTTTTAAGAAATTAGTATTGATATAAGAAACAATTTCTTGTAAATCTTCATCTGAAGTTTTACCTTCATGTGTATGTGCTGTCACAATATCTTCGACAACATTTCTAAATGTTTCTTTAATCGTGTCATGAATACTTTCATTATCGATGATGTTATTTCTTTGTTCATAAATCATTCTTCTTTGTTCATTAACAACGTTGTCATAATCAAGTAAGTTTTTACGCATATCAAAATTATTACCCTCTACCTTTTTCTGAGCAGATTCAATTGACTTGGTAAGTGATTTAGAACGGATGGCTTGATCACCAACAAGACCTAAAGCCATAACCATATGTTTTACTTTATCAGTGCCAAAACGACGCATTAAATCATCTTCAAAAGAAACAAAGAATTGACTCATACCTGGATCTCCTTGACGACCAGCACGTCCTCTTAACTGATTATCAATACGACGAGATTCATGACGTTCTGTACCAATAACACATAGACCACCAAGTTCTTTTACACCTTCACCAAGTTTAATATCGGTACCACGACCTGCCATATTAGTAGCAATGGTAATTGCACCTTTTTCACCAGCATGAGCAATAATTTCGGCTTCACGAGCATGATTTTTAGCATTTAAAACTTCATGTTTTAAACCTTCTTTTTTTAACATATTAGAAAGACGTTCATTGTTTTCAACAGAGATTGTACCTACTAAGATAGGTTGTCCTGTTTCATGAATTTTTTTAATAGTTTTAACAATGGCTTCATATTTTCCAGCTTCGGTTGAATAAACTAAATCGGCTAAATCTTCGCGAATAACAGGCTTATTCGTTGGTATTTGAATAACATACATGTTATAAATATTTCTAAATTCTTCTTCTTCTGTTTTAGCCGTACCGGTCATACCAGATAATTTATTATACATTCTAAATAAATTTTGGAATGTAATCGTTGCCATAGTTTGTGTTTCTTCATTAATAGTAACATTTTCTTTGGCTTCGATTGCTTGATGAAGTCCCTCACTGAACTGACGTCCTTGCATTAGACGACCTGTAAATGGATCAACAATAATAACTTCGCCTGCATCAACAACGTAATCAACATCTTTTTTAAAGCCATAGTTTGCCTTTAAGGCATTGTTGATATGGTGAACTAATGCTGAATTACCCACATCATATAAGTTTGTTAAGTGAAAGAATTTTTCCAGTCTTTCGGCACCTGATTCTGTAATGGATACATTCTTAGTTTTAGGATCAACTGTATAATCTTCTTCTTTTAATGATTTTACTGCTTTATCAGCATCCATATAAAGGTTTTTAGCATTTTGCTTACCACCTGAAATAATAAGTGGCGTTCTTGCTTCATCTATTAAAATAGAGTCAACTTCATCGACAATACAGAAGTTAAGTGGTCTTTGCACACGATCTTCTTTTCTGACAACCATATTATCTCTTAAATAGTCAAAACCAATTTCATTATTTGTAGAGTATAAAATATCACATTTATAAGCCTCTTGTTTTTCTTTTGGTGTCATTTCCCGCATATTAAGACCAACCGTTAGACCTAAAAAGCGATAAATATTTCCCATCCATTCTGAGTCACGTTTTGCTAAGAATTCATTAGCGGTAATAATGTGAACACCTTTACCATCTAAAGCATTCAAATAAGCTGGCATTGTTTCTGTTAAAGTTTTTCCTTCACCGGTTTTCATTTCAGCAATATTACCATAATGAATAGCTAAAGCACCTAAAATTTGAACAAAATAAGGCTTTTCACCTAAAACACGATAATCTGCTTCTCTTACAACAGCAAACGCATCTACTACCAAATCATTTAATGATTCGCCATTTTCTAATCTTTCTTTAAATTCTTTGGTTTTATTTTTTAATTCATCATCACTAAGTTTTACTAAAGAATCTTCTTTAGCCATAATTTCGTTAGCAATTTTTTCAAATCTTTTTAATTCTTTATATTCTGAGTCTATTAGTTTTCTAAATATTCCCATAGTTATCTAACCTCCATAGTTACAATTCTATCATATGTTTTAAAAAATAAGCAAACTTTTGCTTATTTTTTAAGTATTTTTTTTAGGTTTCAAACATTATTTTACATATTTCGATGATTTTTGACTGTTTATTTGAATACCTAAAAAAGGGTAACCTGCGAAAGGCTACCTTTATGATTCTATTTCTGTTCTTCAATGATTCCGTAAGAACCGTCTTTTCGACGATATAAAACAGATACGGTTTCACTCGCTACATTTTTAAAAATGTAAAAATCATGTCCTAATAATTCCATTTGTAAAATGGCTTCTTCTTCATCCATTGGTTTTAATTCAATGGTCTTTCTTTTTACAATGTCGGAAGTATTTTCTGGTTCTTCTTCTTGCATTAGAAGTTCATATTGCATAATATCTTTAAATTTTTTACGCATTTTCGTTTTATTCTTACGAATTTGTCCTTCTAACTTTGCAACTGTTAAATCAATGGCTGCATATAAATCTTCATGAGAGGTTTCTGCTCTTAAAGAAAATTTTGGTGTTGGTATAGTTACTTCAATAATATCACTTTTATTTCTTACGCGGATAACGACATAGGCTTTTAATTCCGCAGGGCTTTCAAAATATTGATCTAACTTACCAAGTTTTTCTTCAACATAAGCTTTAATAGAATCAGTAATTTTTACTTTATCTCCTCTAATTTCAATTCTCATGTTATCACCTTCCTACTTACATTTTAACAAATTTTAAAGAAAAAAACTACCCTATTATGGTAGCTTAATTCAAAACCTCTGATACATTTTCAACATTCACAGCTTGCAATCCTTTTGCTGTTTCAATTAATTTAAACTCTACAATATTTCCCTCTTTCAAAGTTTTATACCCTTCCATACGAATAGCTGAATAGTGAACAAAAATATCTTCTAAATCACCACATTGAATGAAACCATATCCTTTCGTATTATTAAACCATTTGACTGTTCCTTTTAACATATTTTCCTCTTTCTTTACGCATTTATAGTTTGCTCAACTTCAACATCAATAGCTTGTAGTCCCTTAGCAGTTTCAATTAATTTAAAGTCGACTAAATTTCCTTGTTTCAATGTTTTATATCCATCCATTTCGATTTGGGAATAATGAACGAATATATCTTTTAAATCACCAAATTTTATAAAGCCATAACCCTTTTCATTGTTAAACCACTTTACTGTTCCAGTTAACACTCTACTCACTTCCTTCCTACTTATATACTACACTACTAAACTATCATGTTTATGCGTGGACTGCAATTTAAATTGTACGACAAATTCCGACAAATAAATAACACATAACTCACGACAAGAACATTATAGCACACTTGTTTTTTTCTCTTTTAGGCAAGATTTTATTTTGAGCATTTTTGCGTCTATCATTTATTTTTAGCAGAGATTTTTATTTGAAATACGTTTTTTAAACACTTTGCCCTATATTTGAGACATTTTTTAGGTTATTATGCTTTAAAATTGCTAAAATTTTTCTTGTAAGGAGAAGTGATGTAGTGAAAAAAAAGTTTATTGAATCTTCTTTAACATTTATTAAAAAAGGCAGAGAAGTCAGTGAACTTGAGGAAAAAAAATTAAGATATGGATTAGAAGGCTTTTATAATCTAACAACGAAAACCATTGTAATAATATTGTTAGCCATATATTTAAATATATTATCCGAAGTCATATTATTAACCATAGCTTATTCTACATTAAGATTATTCGGATTTGGCATCCACATGAAAACATCATTACAATGTTGGATGGTAACCCTTCCATTATTTATAGGAGGAAGTTTATTTATCAAATATTATTCTTTTCCAAATTTAATTTCCTACCTCATTATGATAATAGGTACCATAGTCTTTCTTCTGTTTGCTCCAGCAGATACACCGGCTAGACCACTTATTAGAAGAAAGAAAAGAATACGAGCTAAAATACTTGCAAATTTAATTCTTTTAATATTTATAATGTTATATTTCATCACAACAAATATAATTTATAAAAACATTATCATTTATGCAATTATTTTAGAATCAATTTCAATAAACCCTATTACATATAGACTATTATCTACTCCTTTTAATAATTATAAACGCTTTGAAGCGCGCTAATGATGGTTTAAATTTATAATATAGATTTGAACAATGGATAAGGAAGGGAGTGTTATTATGTTTTTAGCCAATATGTTAGCAGGTATCGCAAATTTATTTGCTAAATCTGCATCATCAGCATGTATTGTTATGTGGTTTGATGAACCAGTTGCAGACATGGACATTTTATAATAATACTTTAAAAAAAATCGAGTATTAACTACTCGGTTTTTTTGTCTATTTTAATTTCACTTCTAAATAAATTATTTTTAATAGAAGTTGTAATATAAAGTGTATTTTTATTAAATAAAGAATATAAACCTAAACCATGACCATTTAATTTATTTGAAGTATACTCAATCGTGCCTAATTTTTCTGTATCTATTATTCCTTTAAAAGTATTCATGACCTTAATATTAACTGTTTTTTCAGTTTCGGTAAATTCCAAAAAAATTATTTTTTCTTTTGTCTGTGATGCCGATTCTAAAGCATTATCTAAAGTCACTCCTAAGGCTTCACATAATAAATTATAATTTTTAGGACCTAATATATCCAAAAGTTTTCCTTTAACATTGTTATCAATTTGAATTTTCAAATTTTTATCAGCATAAGCATAGAACTTTTCTAGAATAAAACCATTTAAACCACTAGGCATAAAAGGAATCTCAGATTTCAAATACTTATTTGAATCATATTCTTTTAAAATTTCATTAACCATTATTCTAGTATCTTTATTACCTATAGATTTAATTCCTAATAATTTATTATTGATATTATGTTTCATGATGCGATACTCATTTAAAGTTTTTAACAGTGTTTCATTATTGTGTCCTATAATATCATTTGTTGATTTCAAAACCACAATTTCATAACTTAAGTGAATATGATAAAGCAATACAATAATGGAAATAACAGAAACTAAAAGAATAATAATTAAATATACAATATCATTTTCGTTATTCATATGTCTATAGCATAATGTTCCTAAAGCAAAATATAAAACAATTGCCAAAGTAACACCAGCTGCTCGTATCGTTAAACGATTCAAAACCTTGAATAGTTTTGATAGACCATTAATAATTATAGAAAATTGAGAAACAAATATTAGCAAGACTGACATGGTTATTGATGAAAGACATTTGAAAATTTGAATTACCGTTAAATCAAAATTATAAAGTTCAATTTGGTTCATATGAAACATGATTAAAACGTCTATTAGAAATAATAAAATCCATACTATCGCCAAACAAATAATTGTTTCTTTCCAAGAATTATTAAAAAAATTTTTACCAAATATTATCAACCATATAAAAGTAAAAATAGGTACTATAGAAGAATAATTTTTTACTTGAAGAAATGCTTGAAATGCGAGACAAAGAATAATTAATATTAAATATTTACAATCAATTTTTGGTTTTGCATTAAGAATTTTGCTGTACAAATAAATCGCTGATGAGTATACCATGGCTCCAGATATAAAATATAATATAAAAATTATAATTTTCATCTTTCCACCTCGTCTTTGAAGTTTCTAGATAAACAAAATAATCTTAATCCTGTAGATAAATCCACATAACCCTTAGAGTAATTTTTAGAAACAATATAATCTTTGTTAATAATACAACTTTTATGAGTTTGGACAAATCGACTATCTAGTTGTTCTTTAATCTCTGCTAAAGTAGAATTAACTCTAAATTCAACATCATTATTAGTATGAATAACGACTTTTCTGTCTTCTTTTTCTCTCATGATGTAAGTTATATTTTTCATATAAAGTTCTACGTTTACTTTTTTACCAATAACTTTTAAAATTTTTTTATCAACTTTTTTGTTATAAATAATTTTCAAGTCTCTTTTTAATCTTTTTTCAAAATCTTGAAACTTTTCGATAAATTCAAAGACTTCTAATAAATTTCGATGAACTTGTTCAAACATACCATCATGACTTGTAACAAAAATAATCTCACTATCCCAATCAACGCTTCTGATTCGTTTAGCAATATCAATACCACTAATACTATTTTTTAGTTCAATATCAGTTATGTATACTTTAGGATATTGAACACTTAAAATTTCATCTTTTAAATTTTTGTCATATTTGTTAAAGAATAATGTATCAACATCACATTCATTTTCAAAAGAAAATTCTTTGATAATTTTATCAATCTTTTTTTGAATTCTTTCTTCATCTTCAATTACAACAATTCTCATATCCTCACCCCACTAAACAAGTTTACTAAAAGCGATTATAACACAGTTTTTTAAGAAAAAAAACATCTTTTTTTGGGGATACAAAAACATGAAAAAGTGTGCTATAGTATATATGATTGAGGCTCAAAAAAGTCTTGTGCATGCACAAGACTATTATAATTTTATTTTAAATCATTAATATTTTTTTCATAAAATTCTAATGGGTTCATCAAAGTACCATTATAATAAACTTCAAAAAGTAATGTTTGCGGTTTAGCGGTTTGAAGTTTGGTAGTTCCTGATGTGGCAATTACAGTTCCTTTAGTGACATTATCACCGACACTTACTTTTATTTCACCAAACGTATAGTAAACTGTAGTTAGTTTATCATTATGAGAAATGGTTAAAACAGAACCTAATATTTCATCTGTTTTAATATCTTTAACAGTACCATCTAACACAGCAACCACTTCAAAAGATTCATCTGCTTCATATAAAACACCCGTATTAGGCATATAAGTGTTTTCGTAATAAATCAAAGCCCTTTCTTGATTTTCGGCCGTTTCACTTACTTGATAAAATGATTTTGAAATATCTACAGTTTCATTGGTAAATGGCTTAATAGGTTTTTCTTCATTTAAAGTAGTATTACTTTCATTTTCTTCTTGACCAGTAGATTCTTCTTTCTCATCAAAGACACTCATCGAATAATTATAGTGATCGTCATTTGTAATATTTTTGGTAAGTAAATTTTTGGTCAGGAAAGTCACACTAGCAACCATGATACCTAATATTAAAAGATAACAAGTGGGTAAAACATATCTACGCAATTTTCTTTTCTTCATTTTTCTTCCTCCTAAAAATAGTGTGGAAGAAATGATTAAAATTATGCATAAATATTTTTGAGTTCTGTATTTTGATAATAATGCGCTAATATCTCTTGATAGGAATAACCATCTTTAGCCATCCCATTCGCACCATATTGACTCATGCCAACACCGTGACCATATCCTTTTGTAGTGATAGTGACAGTATCATTTTCTAAACTAATTTCAAAATCAGTAGACCGCAGACCTAACTTACTTCTAAATTCTGTTCCTTTGAAAGTTTTATCATTAATTGTTATTTGTAAAACACGATGCGTATCACTACGAGTAATGTCTCCTATTTTTAGAATTTCACAAGAAATATTTAAAGAGGTACAAAAATCATTTTTAGAAAAAGTGGTCGTGTAGGCAAAATTTTGTAAATTTTCGTTATCCCAAAGGGAAGTGACACTACTTAAATAAGGTAATTTTTCTTGAAAAACAAGTTCTGAATTTTCTGTATAGCCATTACTCATGGAAAAATAAAAAGCATTTATAATATTATTTTGGTAAGTTAAAACTTGCCCTTTTGTTTCTTTGACAGCTTCTCTTATCTTTAAATAGTTAGGAAAAAAATTAGCTCCCCAGTTTTTAAGTAACATTTCATTATTTTTATAAGCCTGATCTTTAACACCAATAATTAAATCATAATCTAAATTTCTTGTTTTCTTTTTATACATAGCGTATGTTCTCGCGGCTACTGCTTGGGCTTTTAAGGCTTCCATATTAAAAACGGAGGGCATTTCTGCTGAAACTACCCCCACGATATAATCCTCTAAATTTTCCTCGGTAATCGTATTTGTTTGTTCATCTAAAAGTCTAACAAATATTTGTGATTCCTTAACATCTTCTTTTTCTTCTGATACTGATACTTTTTTTATCTCTTTTGGCAAAAAAATAATAGTTAAAATAAGAATGAAAACAACTCCAAGTAAAATTTTATTTTTCATAGGTCCCCCTAAAAAAATTCACATACAAAATTGGTTAAAAGATACCCTAAGACCATACTTATAATGATAGCTAAAATACGAGCTTCAAAATAACGGTCTTTTTTTAAGAATTTATTAAAATTAACACCTGACAAAGCAAAGGCACTTAGCATCGTAAAAAACACATAAAGATATACCTTATAGATCATTATATTCTCCATTTTCATAATTTATGATTTTTTGAATTCTTTTTAAATGTCTTTCTTCGTTAGCAGAAGGTGTCATAATAAATTTATGAACTATTTTCATGGCTTCTTCAAATGACAAACCACCAAAAGCAATAACATTAGCGCCATTGTGATTTCTTGCTTTATAAGCATCATCTTCATTTAATACTCTTGCACATCTTATTCCTTTTACTTTATTAGCAGCGATAGAAATACCTATACCATTACCACAAAGCAAAATTCCTAAATTTTCGGATGATTCCATAACATGTTTTGAAACATCAAAAGCAAAATCAGGATAATCATCACTTTCCGTGGTAGCAACTTTTGAATAAAATATTTCATAATTTTCTTTTTTTAGTTCTTCATAAATTTGATGGGCCATGGCATATCCACGATGATCAGCACCAATAAATATTTTCATTATTTTCATCTCCATCATTATTATAAATGATTTCAAACGAAAAAAAAACTGCTTAGGCAGCTTTTTCATCTTTGTTCAAATTATATTTACGGTTGAACTTTTCAATATTTCCAGCTTTGCTTGCTTTTCCTTGTTTACCTGTATAAAAAGGATGACATTCTGAACAAACTTCAACTTCAATATTGTCTTTTGTAGACATTGTTTTAAAAGTTGCTCCACAAGCACATTTTACAGTTACTTCTTTCATTTCTGGATGAATATTTCTCATGATATACACTCCTTTCGCCATGTCAAATTCATGACATAGATATATGTCTAATGTATTATAACATATATTTTGAAACTTGCAAGAAGAGAAATACACATTTTTAGTCGAAAACGGCCTTTACAATCTCATCTTTTATATAACGATGGCCTTTATAATTAGGATAAGGTGTGTTTATGTTAAAAAAATAAGCATTGTTATTAACAATATCCGTGATATCAACAAAATATATATTTTTTTCTGTACATAAATTTTTTAAAGATTCATTAATTTCTTTAACTTCATCTGTTTCCAGGTAATGAAAAGGATATAAACTTAACAAAACAATCGTTTTATCATTATAAACTCGCAAGAGAGAAATTATTTTGTTCATATTTTTTAAATAGTTATTTATTTCTTTTGTTGTCATTTTAGGGTGATTTAACTCATATGTTCCTATAGCTATGGTTATGAAAGAGGCCTCATGAAGAGCTTGCTGAATTTTCGTATCAGTACTTTCTAAAACATAATTATTTAGGAGTTTCAATTTTAATGTTTCTGATGTTTCTTTTTTGTCTGCAAATTCTTTAATATATTCATCTATTTGTTTTGTTTCTTCAAAATAGTCTCTTAAATAATCATTAAAACTATACCCTGTGACATCGTAATAAGTTTCACCAGTGGCTATCCCGTCGCCCAAAGCAACTATTTGAACACGTTCGTGATAGAAGCATTGATATATGCTAAAGGATAGAAAAACAGCCCCGATGATTGTTAAAATTATTATTTTTTTCACAAAAAATCACCTAGTAAATTTTATATTCTAGGTGATTAATTTATTCTTCAATCAAACTAATTTCTGCTCCAACAGAAGTAAGCTTATCAACGATATGTTCATAGCCTCTTAAAATATGTTCAATATTAGATATTTTCGTTTGTCCTTGGGCAATTAAAGCTGCTATAACTAAACTTGCTCCTGCTCTTAAGTCACTTGCGGTGACATCATTTCCATATAAATAGGTTTTTCCTTTTATATAGGCCGTTTGATTATTCACCGTAATATCAGCGCCCATTTTATTTAAGTAAGGTACTTGCCCCATACGATTAGTATAGATAGTTTCCTCTAAAATACTTGTACCATTGCATTGAGTCATTAAAACACTGATAGGTTGAGCAAGATCCGTTGGAAATCCTGGATAAGTCAAAGTCGTTATATTTAAAGGTTTTAAGTTAGAAGTTTGATTTAATGTAATTGTATTTCCTTTTATTTCAAAATCAACACCTATTTCTTGTAATTTAGATAGTACCGATGTTAAATGTTCTGGAATAAGATTAGTAATTTTAAGATTTTGACCTAAAAGAGCACCAATAATAATATAAGTTCCTGCTTCAATACGATCAGGGATGACCTCAATCATTGCTTTATGAAGATAAGTTACACCTTCAATTGTTATTTTACTCGTTCCAGCCCCTTTTATCTTGGCTCCCATGTTATTTAAAAAGGAAGCAACATTAGCTATTTCTGGTTCTTTAGCAGCATTGTTGATAACTGTTATACCTTTAGCTTTCACGGCAGCAAGCATGATATTAATCGTTGCACCTACGCTTGCAAAATCTAAATATATTTTAGCCCCTTTTAACTCTGGGGCGTCAATAATGTATTTCATTTTATCTTCCGTTATGGTAGCCCCCATGGCTTGAAAGCCCTTTAAATGATAATCAATTTTTCTTTGGCCAATCTGACATCCTCCTGGAAAATAAATTTCCACATGTTTAAATCTTCCCAATAAAGCCCCCATAAAGTAATAACTAGCGCGTAGACGAGTCGTTAATTCTTCTTTAATTTCTTTATTTTGAACATGTGAAGAATTAATAGTCATTTTTTCGCCATGAGAATTTATCTCTGCTCCTAAAAGAGTCATAATTTCTATTAAATCATCCCGATCAGATATCTCAGGAATGTTTAGAATATTTGTTTCTTCGTCACATAAAATAGCAGCAGGGATTAAAGCAACAGCACTATTTTTAGCACCTGAAATAGGAATTTCGCCCGTTAATTTTTTACCACCTACAATTTTTAATTTTTGCATATTATCACATTCCTTTGTTTTTACCAAAAATATGATATCAAATTTTAAAAGGTTTTTAAACCGTATTTATGAACAAAGATGTAAAATAGCCAGAATAAATAAAAGAATTAAGCCAAAAACAGTGGCTTTTTTGCCCAGAAAGGAAGAAGCATATCTTCCTATCCACAAACCTATTAAGGTAAATGAGAAACTGACAGCCGCAAATATTGCCATAGCAAACGTTTGGTTCGTTGTAATCGCGTTTAATCCTAAACCAGTAGAAAAGGCATCAATAGAAACACCAAAAGAAAATAATAAAATGCCAAAAAAAGATAAATCAAACGATACTTTTTCTTCTTGTTTTAAAAATTCGTATAATAAATTAAAGGCTAAAAAAAGTAAAATACAACCTAAAAAGATATGACTGTTAATACTAAAAAATGTAATTATTTTTTCACCTAAGAAATCACCAAACAAAGGCATTAGAAAATGCATTAAGCCTACTGTAAAAGCAATTTGAAAAATTTTTTTATAAGAAATATTATACGTTCCTAAACTTAAAGAAAGTGAAAATGTATCCATGCTTAATGCGATAGCGATACTTAAAATATTTAAAAATTCTTTCATAGTTTCTCCCCCTAATTTTTATGAAAGAATTTATCATTTTATGAAAAATATTTATTTAATACTTCTTGAACATAAAATTTATATTCTACTTGTTCCTTATCTTGATTTGTTTTATCAAGTAAACATAAAGGAGGAAACATTACACACCACCAATTTTCACCAGCCCCACGGCCAAGAGTAATAACTAATGATTCGTACTCCCCACTCGGATAATGAACACCTTTATAGGTTTTATCAGGAAAATAATTTTGCCCAAAGGAAATGGTTGCATTAGGAGAATACTTATCTACTATCTTTGTAATTTCATTTAGATTGGTATTAATTAATTCTTTAGCTTCTGTACTATTTTTAGCTTCTTGCATTAAAGAGTCTAGTTTATTTTCTACTTCATCTTTAACTTTTATTTTTGTAGATTGATCTAGAAAAGAGTCTGAATTGGCAATAACGCGAAAACGGATAGCATAATCAGGTATAATAATTTCTTCTTTGTGGGTAACTCCGTAAATTATAAAAAAAAGAAATAAAATAGGAATAATTTTTTTCATTTCATCACCTACTTTATTTCTGGTTTAAGATTTATTTTTTTATTCAATTTTTGTAAAAAAAGCAAAACGATCACGACTGGTTAAATCTTTTTCAATAACTAATTCGTAATCTTGTAAATAAATATCTTTTAGACTCTGTATTTTTTTCCCTTGAACTGCTCCAATTTCAAAAATAATATTTTTAGGTTTTTTATTAGTTCTAGAAACCTTTTCAATAATTTTTTCATAAAATTCCATACCATCATCTTTAGCGTATAAAGCTAAACTTGGTTCATACTTAGTATTTGGACTAACATATTCATCTATTGATACATAAGGGGGATTACTTATTAAAATGTCGTAATCTTCATATGAAACAACAAACATGGATTTATGAATAAAATTAATATCAGCATTATTAGCTACAGCGTTTTCTTTAGCTAATTCTAAGGCTAACTTAGAAATATCTACCGTCGTTACTTGACAAGATAAATTTTTCTTTAAAGCAATTGCAATACAACCACTGCCAGTACCTAATTCTATTATTTTTATGTTGTGTTCCTTTTTAAATTTATCTATTATTTTTGATACAAGATATTCGGTTTCAAAGCGAGGGATTAAAGCTCGATTATCAACTTTTATTTCTGTGTTCAAAAATGGAACTGATCCAATTAAATACTGAACAGGATAATCCTCATTTAACTTTTCTAAAACATAATCCATACGATTTGGATATTTTTCTTTTAGTAATTGCCAGTCTGTATCTGTAATATAATCTGGTTTCATAAAGACCTTTTCTCCTCTTGTAAATAATCACGATTCCAAACTTTTCGGGGAACTAAGACCATTTTTAAATGGGCAGTTTGTTTTTCAGAGTCAACTTGAACATCAATAATCTTAGAAAAACTTCCACAGTTTAAAAGATATTCAGTTTCATAATCATAATACGAAGATGGCACAAAAATACCATCAGTGCTATCTTTTAAAATTAAGTATTCAATAAAAATATTATTGTTATTATATTCTGGAATGTTTTCTTTAAAGAAACATTTTTCTGGCAATAAAGAGGTACTTATAAACGCATTGTCATAAATATAAGTGCCTTTTAGTTCTGAAAGTTCTTCTAAAGAATGAATGCCAAAACGCCAAAAGCATTTTAAATCACAACCTCGATAAGTCACCATATTTGTTGGCAACGGTTCTACTTTACTAATTATTTTTTCTAAATTCTTACCAGCTTCTTCGTATTCATGTTTTATTTCTTTGGTTTGCATACCAAGTTTATCATAGTCCCAGACACCTCTTTTTAAACTATTAATTTTCCCATAAGAAAAGCCTGTATAATATTTAATTTCCATAAGTTCGTCATAAGTAAGGTGTTGAGTAACATTTTGAGAATATTTTAAAATATCATTTCTATTCGAAAAAGCAAGAGGCTTCTCTTTAATAGCCAAATCAAGAAATTTATCAATATTACTAATTTCATCACCAAGTTCAAGTAAAACCAAATAAGTAAGAGTATCTTTTGTTTTTCTCATATTTTCTCCTATTTAAAAAGGAAAGATAAATACTATTCTTCCCCTTGTAATTTTCTTTTTAAATCTTCTGTAATTAAAGCATCAATAATAGGCTCTAAATCACCATCCATAACTCTGTCTAAAGCCATGATGGAAAAACCGATACGATGATCTGTTACCCTATTTTGAGGATAGTTATAAGTTCTTATTTTTTCAGAACGATCACCTGTACCAATTTTACTTTTTCTTTCCGTTCCTAAGGATGCTTCTTTTTCTTGCTGCATTTGGTCATACAACTTAATTTTTAATAGTTGCATGGCTTTATCTTTATTGCGAAGTTGACTTCTTTCATTTTGACACGTTACAACTGTATTTGTTGGTAAATGGGTAATACGAACCGCTGAATTCGACGTATTGACACTTTGTCCTCCCGCCCCACTTGAATGATAAACATCTATTTTTAAATCACTTTCTTTAATATCAATATCGATATCATCAAGTTCTGGCATAACTAAAACCGTTGCCGTAGAGGTATGTACACGACCTTGTGTTTCCGTAACAGGTACTCTTTGAACACGATGAGCACCACTTTCATATTTTAATTTAGAATATACATTTTCACCTTTAATAATACATTCTACTTGAGAAAATCCTCCCGAAGAGCCTTCAATTTGATGGTTAATTTCTATTTTCCAACCATTTTTTTCAGCATAATAAGTATACATTCTTAAAAGGTCACCAGCAAAAATATTAGCCTCATCACCACCAGCAGCCCCTCGTATTTCCATGATAACATTTTTGGTATCATTTTCATCTTTAGGAATTAATAAAATTTCTAATTCATTATTTAATTTAGTTATTTTTTGATTGTTTTCATCTATTTCTAATTCGGCCATTTCGCGAAAATCTGGATCATTTACTAATGATTTTGCTTCTTCAATATTTTTCTCGCATTCTAATAATTCATCGTATTTCAAAACAATTTCTTTTAAATCACTTTGCTCTTTTGAAAGCGTTTTTAATTTTTTAAAATCGCTCATAATATCTGGTTGCATTAATTGTTCGTTTACTTCTTTATAACGTGCTTTGATACTTTCTAATTTTTCTTTCATAAAGACTCCTATTCTGACATATTGTCTTCGTCATCGATAACAACTAAATCTTTTAAGTCATTATCACTGTCATCCTCTACTTCGTCTTCGTCATAGTAATTATCATCTACATCTGTTTCTTCTTCTTCTTCATCAGGTTCTTCATTTTCTTCTTCAAAATCATCATCTTCTTCAACGACTAATTTTTCACTATGACGAGATTTTAAATCCCAAAAACCATTTTCTAGCATAATGAATTTTTTATCTGTTGTTAAAATTTCAAAAAAATCACCTATTAAATTTTCATAGTCAGCTTCACTTAAGCCTTTTAAATCACAAACTTGACGAAATAAATCTGTAATTTTCATTTTTTTATTAGTTTCTTCTAAAATTTTGTACGCTAATTCATCATAGCCTAAATTTTCAATTTCTTCTTCTGTTAACTCATTTAATTTTTTCATTATTTACATCCTTTCTGGTATCTTAATACTTAATATATTTAATAAATCTTTAATAATACTATTCGTTAAATTAAGTATACAAAGCCAATTTTGCTTTTTTTCTTCTTCTTTTAAATTATTTATATGATTATTTTCATAAAATGCGTTCATATTTACACATAAATCATAAATATAATTAGCAATGACAGATGGCATTTTATCTTCAACGGCTAAGTTGATAACTTGTTCTAACTCAACTAATTTAAGTCTTAAGTCTCTATCTTCTTTATTATAGATAGTATTATTTAATTTTATATCATTTAAATTAAATTGTTTTAATATATTTTGCACCCGCAAATAAGTATATAAAATATAAGGTCCTGTTTTGCCTGTTGTTTGAGAAAATTTAGCAATATCAAAGATATAATCTTTTTCACGGTTATTTTGTAAATCAGCAAATTTAATAATAGCGTTTACTAAAATATCTAAATCTTCTTCCGACATGTTTTGATTTTTTTCACTTGATGTTGTAAATATTTCTTTCGTTTCTTTAAATAAATCATCTAATTTAGGAGTATGACCAGATCTTGTTTTAAATGGTTTGCCATCTTTGCCATTAACAGTTCCAAAACCTAAAAATTCAAATTTTTGTCTCAAACCTAATTTTTCACAAACTCTAAAAACAGATTCAAAATGAAGATTTTGTCTTCGATCAGCCACATACAAAATTTCATCAGGATTAAAATCTAAAACTCTTTCTTTGATTGTTCCTAAATCGGTAGTGCCATATAAATAGGCTCCGTTGCTCTTTTGATAAATAAGGGGTGGCAATTCTTTCGTGTCGGTTCCTTTTTTAACTTCAATAATCTTGGCACCTTCACTTTCCTCTAATAAGTTTTTAGCTTCTAAATCTTTAGTTAGCATTTCGATATAAGGATAAGAATCACTTTCACCGTACCAATAATCAAAGGAAACATCTAAATAATCATAAATACGTTTGATATCATCCCCAGATAATTTACGAATCACTTTGAAATATTCTTGATAAGTTTCATTTCCATCTTGTAATTCTTTAGTTATTAAAGCACATTTGGTTTTCACTTCTTCATTTTCTTTGCATAATTGACTCATTTGAGGATAAATTTCTTCCAACATAGAAAGGGTAATTTCATGAGGAGCGATATTTTTTTCTTGTAAACCATAAATAACTTGACCTATTTGTAAACCATAATCTCCTAGATGAACATCTGATATGACGGTGTGACCCATGAATTTTAACATTCTTTTTATAGATTCACCAACCACAGCACTTCTTAAATGTCCTACGTGAAGAGGCTTCGCAATATTAGGCCCTCCATAATCAATTACAATAGTTTTTTTCTCTGGTTTCTTTATATTGTAAAGAGGTTGCGTTAAGATGTCATTTAATGTTTCGTTTATAAAAGTATCACTTAAAGTAAAATTAACAAATCCAGGTGCCACAAAATCTACTTGACTAAAATAATTATGTCCTTTCAATTTTTCTACCATAAGAGAGGCAATATCCAAAGGACTTTTATGATATAACTTAGCAAGTTTAAAGGCTCCATCAAATTGATAATCACATAAGTCTTTACGATTAGAGGTAATTACTTCTGGATTATCTAAAGGCATTTCTAATTCTTCTAAAATTTGTTTTAAAAGACTTTCTATTTTATTCGTTATCATTTTTGGTCACCTTCTAATTCGATACAAACTTCCGTTTCTTCGTCATCCGTTTCTATGAAATATTTCAAAGTTATCGTATTTTTCACTTTCATAAGATTAGCATACTCTACTTGAACTTGCAAGTAATAACTCTCCTTTTTCAAACGAATTTCACTGGTTTGTTCTTTTATATTTAAGAAAAAAGAATAATCATCATTTTCTCTTGTAAATTCCATATTTTCTAAATCTAAGCAATGCTTCATGTCTTCCCATTCAAATGTTAAAATATTATCTTCCAGTTCATATGGAACACGTTGAGCCTTAGCAATGATTTTACCTCGTTTTTTTATATCACAATTTAATTGCATGGGAATCATTCCTTTTTTCCGGTACATTATAACATGCTTTTTATAGAAAAAGAAGAACTTTTTTTAAGACTTATATTTTACTAAGAAATTTCCATAATAAAATTAGGTGAAAATGAATGAAACTAGTTAAATTTAGTATGAAAATTTTTTTATTCACATTTTTAAGTATTATCGTGGTTCTTATTGGTATTTATGTATATGCCTTTTTTTCGCCAAAGTTAGAACTTAAAAATATGGGCAAAATTTTTCTTTATGATAGTTCTGAAAATCTTATTTATCAAGGCTCTGGTTCCAATGATTGGATAAGTTTAGATGATATATCTAGCGATTTAAAAAATGCTGTTATAAGTGTAGAAGATAAAAGTTTTTATCATCATTTAGGTTTTGATATTCCAAGGATAGGAAAAGCCCTTATCACTAATTTTTTAAATAACACAAGACAAGGGGCTTCCACAATATCGCAGCAATATATAAAAAATATGTTTTTAACTTTTGATCAGACATGGTCAAGAAAAATTGAAGAAGCTTTTTTAACAATTGAACTAGAAGTACATTATAGTAAGGATAATATTTTAGAAGGATATTTAAATACCATCAATTATGGTGAAGGAAACTACGGTATTGAAGACGCAAGTAAATATTATTTTAATAAAAGTAGTAAAGATTTAACATTAGAAGAAGCGATTATGCTAGCTGGTATCCCTAAAAATCCTAGTAATTATAATCCTGTAAGTGATTATGATGCTTGTATAAAAAGAGCATGGATTGTTGCTAACGCGATGAAAAAAAATGGCTTATTAAGTGACGAAGAATACAACAATCTCTTTCAAAGTGAAATTCCTATTTATGGGAAAAAAGATGAAAATAACTCCCAAATGATAATGTATTATCAAGATGCGGTTTTAACAGAGTTAAATAACATAAAATCTGTTCCAAATTCATTATTAGATTCAGGTGGATTGAAAATTTATACAACTTTAGATAAAGATGTTGAAGCCACTTTAGAAAGTACTATTTTAAGTTATATGGGTAATCAAACAGAGTTACAAGTAGCAAGTATTATTGTAGAACCTACAACTGGCAAAATAAAAGCGTTATCAGGTGGTCTTAATTATGCCAAAAGTCAATATAATCGTGCGACAAAAGCGAAAAGACAAGTTGGAAGTACGATGAAACCTTTTTTATATTATGCTGCTTTGGAAAATGGTCTCGTTTCTTCTTCGACCTTTAAAAGTGAACAAACTTCATTCCATTTTGCTAATAATCAAATTTATTCTCCTAATAATTATAATCAAATTTATGCCAATAAAGATATTACTATGGCAGCAGCGATTGCCTACTCTGACAATATTTATGCTGTAAAAACACATTTATTTTTAGGAACAGATGTTCTTGTAGAAACTGCTAAAAAAGTTGGCATTAAAGAAGAACTTACCGGAAATCCTTCTCTTGCTTTAGGAACCAGTGAGTTAAATATGCTTGATTTTGCCCATGGTTATACAACTCTTGCTAATGGTGGCGATGAAATAGAACCTTATTTTATTGAAAAAGTAGAAGATTTAGAAGGAAATATTTTATATGAACATAAAGAAAAACATAATATCGTTTTAAATAGTAATTATGTCTATATTTTAAATGAAATGATGACCAATACCACGAATAAAAGTTTTTCTAGTTATACAACTCCGACTGCCTTATCATTGTCTGATAGAATGACGAGAAAATATGCTCTTAAAACAGGTACCACAAATACCGATTCTTGGAGTGTTGGTTATACACCAGATTTAATGATGATGGTTTGGACAGGAAATGATGAAGCTCATGAGATAGATGCAAAAGCTAGTTACTATTCAAAAAATATATGGTTAGACACGATGGAAAAAGTTTTAAAAACGGACAATTGGTATGAAAAACCTCAAAATGTGATTGGTGTGGTTAAAAATGGGGTGACAGGCGAAGAAAATTCTAAAGAAAATAGTACTATTTTTTATTATGTTAAAGGGTCTGAAATAGAAACTGTTAGTAAAGAAGAAAAAAATAATGACTAGAAAACTCTAATCATTATTTTTAATATTAATTGTCATTTGATAATTTCCAGCTAAATCAAGTTCATCTAAACTAATTTTGAAACCTCTTTCTTCTAAGGAAGAAACTAAATTTCTAATTTCACCAATAGCAGTTTTTAAATCAAGACCTTTTTCTTCTTTAACAATGGAAGAATAATTAGGATCGAGTTTGATAACAGAGTCCATCGGATCAACAATTTCTTCTTCAGGATCATTTTTGATTTCTTCTATTTGATTTACATTTTTATTATTATCTTGTTTATCAAAGAAAAATGGCATAATAGTATCTTCTTCTTTAGGAGTAGAAAAATCATCTAAAACTTCAATAGAACTTGGTTGTGCTACTGGTTTAGTACCATTATTTATAGCATCATTAATATTTCCTGCCTCATCTTCTAAGAAATTAAAGAATTTATTAGATGTTGGTGCTTGATTATTACTTGGCAATTCTATTTCTTTGTTTTTAGTATCTATTTTAATATCTTGACTATTATTCAAAATAGTATTAATATCTGGTGATTTATTTATAACGGGAATATCATTGTTAGTACCTTTTGCTTTTTTTATAGCCGCGTCTAAGTCTTTGACGTTCCATCTATTAGAAATAATTTTCTTTAACCATTCAGCTTGTTCTTCTTTTGGAAGAGCAAGAAGACTTCTTGCATGGCGTTCCCCTATCTTATTTTGAAGTAAGGCATCTTGAACTTCAGGTACTAAATTTAAAAGTCGAAGTTTATTGGCAATGGTACTTTGACTTACACCCATTTTTTTAGCCAATTGTTCTTGAGTCATATAACCACGATCTAATAAATTTTTATATGATTTTGCTTCCTCTATCGCGGTTAAATTTCTTCTTTGTATATTTTCAACTAAAGCAATTTCTGCACTTTTGTTATCATCGATATCTGAGATAATTGCTGGAACGGTTCTTAATCCTGCCATAGTAGATGCTTTATATCTCCTTTCGCCAGCGATAATCTCGTATTTATCGCCTAACCTTCTTAAAACTAAAGGTTGTATAATACCATGTTGTTTAATAGATTCTGATAATTCTTTTAACCCTTCTTCATCAAACGCAAGTCGTGGTTGAAAACGATTTGGTATGATATCTTCTATAGGTACTTGTATTACTTTTTGATCTGTATTCACTTAAAATCAGCCCCTTACCGCTTATTGTACTATATTACATATTCTATCAGTAAATGAAAAAATAAGCAATAGCTTTTTATATTTAAATCATTTAGAAAAAGAAGCAATTTTATAATTTTTGCTTCTTTATTTTTTCATATAAACGTGGATATTTTTTATTTGTTTCTTTATCTTTAGATATTAAAAGTAAGGTTCTTTTACCGGCATTAAAAGGTAATTCAAAAGATATTTCCTTATCTAAATGACAATCCAAAACTTTTAAAGCCGTCAAAGCATTTTCTAATTCTTCTTCGACATTACTTTTCATCACTAGAAATTTACCATTTACTTTTAAATAAGGGATATTAAGTTCTAACAAAATACGTAATTCTGCAACAGCACGGGAAGTCACTAAGTCAAATTTTTCGCGATTATTTTTAATATAATTTTCTGCTCTATCATGGACAGTAGTAACATTTTTTAAATTTAATTTTTCAATAAGTTCATCTAAAAATTTTATTTTTTTATTATTAGAGTCTAATAAAGTAACTTTTAAATGAGGATAAACAATGGCAAGTACCACGCCAGGAAAACCTGCTCCTGTACCTACATCTAAAAGAGTTTCTTCTTCAAAATCATAAATTTTAGCAAGAGTCAAAGAGTCATAAAAATGTTTTAAATAAATATCATCACGTTCTTTTATAGCTGTTAAATTGGTATGTTCATTATAGGTTATTAAAAATTCACAATAAGTATTTAACTTTCCTTTTTGTTCTTCGGTTAATTCAATATTTATCTTGGCTAATTCTTCATAAAATACTTCTTTATTCATCTTTGCCATACTCTTTCTTTAAATAAATACTTAAAATACTTAAATCGCTTGGATTAACACCACTTATACGAGCAGCTTGGCCTAAGGAAATGGGTCTTACTTTTTCTAATTTTTGCCGTGCTTCTGAAGCTAAGTTTTTAACATCATTATAATTAATGTCTTTTGGAATTTGTTTTTCTTCCAATTTCACCATTTTCTCGACTTCTTTATAAGCTTTTTTTATGTAGCCGTCGTATTTTATCATAATTTCTAATTCTTCTGTAATTTCTTTATCAAAAGGTATGTTGATAAATTGATTTAAAAATGAAATCTTAATTTCAGGACGTTTTAATAAATCATAAAAACTTTCTGTCGCGATAGGAACAATAAAATTATTTTCTTCAAAAACTTTTCTTATTTCAGGAGTAATTTTCAATTTAGTTTCTTTTAAAAATTTTTCACATTTAGTCAAATTTTCTTTTTTATTTAAATAATTTTGATATTGAATAGCCGTGATAGTTTGTTTTTCATGAGCATATTCTCTTAATCTTAAATCAGCATTGTCATGACGAAGCAATAGTCTAAATTCTGCTCTTGATGTTAACATTCTATATGGTTCATGTGTTCCTTTAGTAACTAAATCATCAATTAAAACACCAATATATGCGTCATTTCTTTTTAAAATAAGTGGCTCTTTATTTTCAAGTTTTAAAGCTGCATTAATACCAGCCATAAGTCCTTGACCAGCGGCTTCTTCATAACCACTTGTACCATTTATTTGCCCAGCTGTGTATAAATTTTCTATGACTTTATTTTCTAAAGTAGGTTTGATTTGTAAAGGATCAATCGCATCATATTCAATAGCGTAAGCATATTTTGAGATGACAGCATTTTCAAGTCCAGGTAAGGTATGAACCATTTTTTCTTGTATATCACGTGGCATAGAGGTAGAAAAGCCTTGTAAATACCATTCGTCATAGTATAAACTTTCTGGTTCTAAGAATAATTGATGTCTTTCTTTATCTTTAAATCGAACTAATTTATCTTCAATGCTTGGGCAATAACGTGGACCAACACCTGTGACATAACCTCCATACATTGCAGATTTATCTAAATTATCTAAGATGATTTTATGGGTATTTTGATTCGTGTAAATAAGGTAACAACATTGTTGTTCATTTGGCTTATAAGTTGCTTTTTCGTCATGAGAAAACGTCCAAAGACAGTCATCACCACATTCTTTTTGCATTTTTGAAAAATCGATAGAAGAAGCCTTAATTCTTTGAGGAGTACCTGTTTTAAGCCTTTGAATTTCCAAACCATATTTTTTTAAATTATCACTTAAATGATTGCTTCTTCTCTCACCGTGTGGTCCTCCTTCAGTGTTTTCACTTCCCACCAAAATATTGGCTTTTAAATAAGTTCCTGTCGTTAAGATAACACTGGTAGATAATATTTTCTCACCAGTTTCTAAAACAATTCCTTTGATTTTATTATCTTCAATGATTAAATCTTCAACCATGCCCTCGATGATATCCAAATTAGGAGTATCCTTAAGAGCTTGTCTCATATTTTTAGGATATGTAACCTTATCTGCTTGCGCTCTTAAACTACGAACAGCGGGTCCCTTTGAATTATTAAGCATTTTTATTTGAAAATGAGAACGGTCGGCGATTCTTCCCATTAAACCACCTAAAGCATCAATTTCACGAACAATGATTCCTTTCGCCGTGCCACCAATTGAAGGATTACATGGCATATCTCCAATATTATTTATATTCATTGTAATTAAGGCTGTTTTGTGGCCTTTAAAGGCGGCGATGTGACTTGCTTCAATACCAGCGTGACCACCACCAACAACAATAATATCATATTTCATATTTCCACCTACTTTCCTAAACAAAATCTTTGAAAGATGTTATCCACAAGTTCTTCTTCGTAATATTCTCCAATGATTTTTCCTAAATCTTCCCAGGCACTTTTAATATCAATGGCAAGCATATCAACTGGTACATCTTCTTCGTTAGCTTTAATAACATTTTCAATTTTTTGCATAGCTTGTTTTGCTAAGCTTATTTGCCTTGTGTTCGATAAATAAGTTAAATCTTTTTGACTTAAATCTTCTATTGCAAAATCTTCCAAAATAGTTTCTTTTAATTCTTCGATACCTTTTTTCGAAACAGTACTTCCATAAATAATTTTTTTATTTGTTGTAATATTACCTAATTTATTTTCAAGATCAATTTTATTTACAAATACAAGACTTGGAATATCCGATATTTGTTTTAATAAACCTTTCTCTTCTTCATTTAAGGTTTCATTATAATTTAAAACTAAAATAGTATAATCTGCTTTCTCAATCATACTTTTACTTTTTTCTACCCCTATTTTTTCAACGACATCACAAGTTTCCCTTATTCCCGCGGTATCAATAAAGTTAAATAAAATTCCCTTGTAATTAATAGAACCCTCGACAATGTCTCTTGTCGTTCCAGATATATCCGTTACAATTGCTTTATCTTCTTCTAAAAGTGTATTTAATAAAGATGATTTACCTACATTTGGTCGGCCAATAATGGCAATGTTCAAACCATTTTTGATAATTTCGCCATTTTTAGATTCATTTATAATTTTTTTTAAGGATGTTTTTATTTCATTTAAATTAGGTTCGATATTTTCTTTGGTAATTACTAGTTCATCGGTGTATTCTGGATAATCAATGTTTACTTCGATATTAGCTAAAAGTGAAACCATTTTTTCTCTTAAATTAACAATTAATTCTTTCGTTTTTCCGGTTAAACCTTGCATAGCCATTTTGGCTTGTTTTTCTGTTTTAGCCTCTAATAAATCACTAATGCTTTCTGATTCCATCAAACTAATTCGACCATTTAAGAATGCTCTTTTAGTAAATTCACCAGGTTCTGCTAAAACAGCTCCATTTGTTAATAATAATTCTAAAATTTTATTTGTTGTAACATAGCCACCATGACAATTTATCTCGACAATATCTTCTCTTGTATATGTCCTAGGTGCTCTCATAAGCATTACTAAAACCTCATCTATTTTTTCTGTACTATTTTTAATAAAACCATAATGAATGGTATGGCTTTCCGCTTCAAAAAATTTTTTATTAGAAAAAATTTTAGATACTATTTTAATAGCTTCTGGTCCACTTACCCGAATAATATTAATAGCCGAATTTCCAATATTATTAGTCGAAATAGCTGCAATCGTTGAGTTCATTTAATACACCTTCTTTTTTTTCGCTTTATTATAACACTTATTCTTCAAAAAAGCAGAAATTAATTATTCTGCTTTTATGACAATATGACGATTTGGTTCTTCTCCTACACTCACAGTAGAAACACCTTTAAAATTAACAAGTTTATTATGAATAATTCTTCTTTCAAAAGAATTCATATTTTCTAGTTCAACGTCTACTTTGGTATTTCGAACTTCTCTAGCAACTTTGATAGCTAATCTTTCTAGTGCCTGAATTCTTTTTTCTCGATAATTTTCTACATTTAAAATTATTTTTAATGAATTATTCCAATTATTAGAAACGTATGCCCTTACTAATTGTTCCAGAGCCTTTAAATTTTTACCGTCTTTTCCTATTAATAGTGAATTGTTTGATGAAGACATAACTATTTCATAATTATCTTCATTTTCTAAAATTTCAAAACTTACTTCTATTTCTAATTTTTTTAAAATATCTTTTAAGTAAGTCTCTATGTCATTTAAAAGTTCTTCATAAGAAATCGCTGAGACTTTATAAATAGTTGTTTTAAATAAGCCACTTGTTATCTCTTCAATATTGTATAAAATTTTTTCCGTATGTAGTTTATTTTTGGCTTCTTCAAGAGCCGCTATTTTACTTTTTGACTCTGTCACTACTGGCATATTCTCACTTCTTTCTATTTTTTTCTTTATGTTTCACGTCGATTACTTTTTTATTTTTTTTAGAAGTATCGTCTTTATCTAATATTTTCTTTATTAGATAATTTTGGAATACTGCAAAGCCATTAGTTACAATCCAGTAAAAAGCTATGGCGGTTGGTAATGAGAATGACGCAATGGAAATACTTACAATCATAAACATGAACATCATGTTCATTTGTTTCATCATTTCATCATTCTGAGTTGTTTTCATAGAATTTTTAAATGAAATATATGTCGTAAATACAATTAGGAAAATTAAGATTATATAGATATATTGTCCTTCACTTAAACCTTTCCAAGGTGTCATTCCTAAATTCATTCCAAATAATTCGCCTTCGAAAATAGCAGGCACTTTATTAATTGCAGATAAAAAGGCAAAGAATAATGGTATTTGAATAAGAGCAATTAGACATCCGGAAACAGGATTAATTTTATACTTTTGATAAACCATCATAGTTTCTTGACTTTTGGCCATCATAGCGTCATTGTCTGTGCGACCCGCATATTTTTTTTCAATTCGGGCAATTTCAGGTTGCATTTGTTGCATTACTTTAGATTGACGCATACTTTTTAGTGATAATGGAAACATGATTAAACGAATTAATAATCCTAATAAGATAACAGATATACCAAAGTTGTTAAATAAATAGCCTACTTTTAATAGTAGAAACGCTAATGGTTTTACAAGTAAGGCTTGCCATAAACCTGAATATGCATTAGAGGTTGGTGTGAATTCCTCACAAGTAGGAAGATCACTTACTTTAACAGAAAGTTGACCTTCATTTTCTTCATATATTTTATAAAGTTCTGTATCTTTTTCTGGTTGGCATAAAATATCTTTTTGAACACTTTGTCCTGTTGTTTCATTAACAATGAGTTTACCATTTTCATCTTTTAAATAATTATCATTGCCACATCCACCGGCTAAGCTAATTGTCAAAACCAGAATGATAGCTAAAAATTTATTTTTTATTTTCATATTTTTCTTCCTTTACTTTAATCAAATCTTTAAAACTTTCATTTAATTCCTTAAAGCTTAAATTTTTTGAGTTCTCTTTCATTATTATAATATAATCTTTATTATTCAGCAACGACTTTTTATTTTCATCCAATATGACTCTCATGCGACGTTTTATTTTATTTCTTTCAACAGCATTTCCTAGTTTTTTTGATACTGCAATTCCAAAATGTGGATATTCATATTCACTCTTCCTAATATATAAGGCAAAATTTCTATTTTTAACGTAACGAGAGTTTTTAATAATATCTGTAAACTCTTGATGTTTTTTTATCATTTCTTTTTTCTTCATAAAAAACTCCTTCAAAAAAAAATTCCACATAAAAATTGTGGATTATTTGCATAGTTCTTTGCGACCTTTTCTTCTTCTACTTTTTAAAATATTTGTTTTCTTTCTTGCAAAGAAGCCATGTTTTTTAGCTCTTTTTCTTTTATTAGGTTGATATGTTCCAATTTGCATAATTCTCCCCTCCTTCGTCATAAAATGCTCCCTTATTATAATATCAATATCAAAGGAAAGTCAATCATTTATTTTAAAACCCTAAATATATAAACTCTAAAGCAAAAATAAGCATTATTTCAAAAGTTATTCACATTAATAATGTTAATTTTACCATCTATGTGGATAACTTTTGATTTATCCACATAGATTTGGCACTTTATCCACACCAAATGTGCATAACTTTGTGGATAATTTTTAGCCTTTAAGGCCGATAAAATCTAGATTTTCGAAAGTTATCCACATTATCCACATTTACTATAATTCACATTATCCACTTTTTTGTGAATTTTGTTGATAGTGTGAATTAACCGAATGTTGATAGTGTGGATAAGTCTTTAAAACATAATGTTTATAGGGTTTTATAGCCATATTAAAATGTTGATAATTTGTGAATAATATGTTAGTATGAATTTTGTTCTTTTAAAACTTTAGAAAAAAGTGTAGAATATGGTTAGCAAAAACGAGTGGGGTGGTGAAATGGAGCAAAACAAATTGTGGGAATCAATACTTAATGAAATATATCCTGAAGTTAACTCAGCTTCATTTCATGCCTGGTTTCATGATTTAAAATTAATAAAAATACAAGACAATAAGGTATATATACAAGTACCTATGGAAATTCATAAGAGAATTCTTACAACAAACTATTATAATTTAATTGACGATGCTTTCTATAAAATAACAAACCATAATTATGATTTCGAATTTTTATTAAAAGAAGAGATTGAAGAAAACCACTTAGCACCAGAGACAAATCAAACCGATACGGATATAAAAAAAGAAAACAACGATGATATTGTGCTCAATAATTCTGAAGAATCATCTGAAGAGTGGGAAACAAACCTTATTCCAGAATTAAACTTTGATAATTATGTCGTAGGAGATTCTAATAGACTTGCTAAAACAGCAGGTATGATAGTAGCTGAACAACCTGGTAAGGTTCATAACCCGCTATTTATCTATGGAAAAAGTGGTCTTGGAAAAACACATTTAATGCATGCGATAGGAAATTATATTGTTGCCCATTCTAAAAAGAAAGTTTTATACACAACAAGCGAGATGTTTAAAGATGATTATATCAATATATCTAATTCTGAAAACAAAGGTAACAATATTCAAGTATTGGCAAATTTTAAAAGAAAATATCGTGATGTAGACGTACTAATCATTGATGATATTCAATATTTAGTTGGGGCTGAAAAAACTCAGCAAGAATTTTTCCACACATTTAACGCACTTCATCAAGCTAATAAGCAAATTATTATTAGTTCTGATAGAAGTCCTGATGATTTAAAACTTTTAGAAGAAAGACTGCGAAGTCGATTTATGTGGGGTTTGCCTGTCGACATTTATCCACCTGATTTTGAATTAAGGTGCAAAATAATTAAAGCAAAATTAAAAAATATGAGTATTTGCACCATTATAGATGAAGATGTTATTGAATACATCGCTAATAGTTGTCAAAATGATGTTAGATTTTTGGAAGGAGCACTTAATCGCTTAATGGCTTACACAGCTATGATTGTTCCTGAGAAAATAACTTTAAATTTTGCCATTGAAGCTTTAGCTGACTTTTCAAACGTTTATAAATCAAATAGTATTGAGTCCATCCAAAAAGCTGTGGCAGATTATTACAAAATTAGTATTGATGATTTAAAAGGAAAAAAAAGAAGTAATGATATTGCTTATCCAAGACAGGTTGCTATGTATCTGTGTCGTTCCTTAACAGAGGAAAATCTTAATAGAATAGGGCTTGAATTTGGAGGAAGAGATCATTCTACAGTTATTCATGCTTGTGATAAAATATCTGACGAATTAAAAGATAATAAAAACTTAGAAAATGTAATAAATGATATAAAAAATAAAATGTAGATTTGACCCAATGTGGATAACTTTTGATTTATCCACATTCAATGTGAATAACTTTGTGGATAACATTTGGCTTTTAAAGCCGATAAAACCTAGTTTTCTTAAAGTTATCCACATTATCCACATCTATATTATTATTAATATATATTATATAATAAAAAAGAAAGAGGAGATTTTATGAAATTTGCAATTGAAAAAAGTATATTATTAGAAAATTTAAACAATGTGGTTAAAGGAATATCCACTAAAAATGTTATTCCTGTATTAAATGGGATTAAATTCGAATTAAAAAATGAAGGTTTAACTCTAATGGCTAGTGATAGTGAACTTACTGTAGAAACATTTATAGAAAGCAAGAGTATTACCAACATAGAAAAAACAGGAACTATTATTATAAGCAGTAAATATATTTTAGATATTATTAGAAAGATGCCTAGTGATATTATTAATTTTGAAATGATGGATGGTTTAAAAATCAAAATTTATTCTGAATTTAACCAATATAATTTAAATTGTTTAGATCCTAGTGATTATCCAAGTATTAAATTATTAACCCAAAAAGACCCTATTATAATAAAAGCCTCAATTTTAAAGGAACTTATCAACCAAACAAGTTTTGCTATTTCAACACAAGAGTTACGTCCAATTTTAACAGGCTTAAATTTAAAAATAAATGGTGATTTATTAGAATGTATTGCAACTGATTCTTACAGATTAGCAAAGAAAAATATAAAATTACCAAATCCGGTAGTAGGGGATGTAAATATTGTTATCCCAGGTAAGAATGTTACTGAATTAGAACATATTCTTGTGGATGATGAAGATGTTTATATACATGTATTTAATAACAGAGTATTATTCCAATATAAAAATATTAAATTTCAAACAAATATTTTAAGTGGAAGTTATCCAAATACAGCAAATTTAATCCCTACAGAATTCGAAATCATTGTTCAAAGTAAAAAAAGTGATTTTATGGGGGCAGTAGACAGAGCTGCTTTGTTAACTCAAGGTAAAGACAAAAATATAATTAAAATGAAAATAGAAAATAAAGAAATGACAATTCATTCTTTTGCTTCTGAAATAGGAAAAACAGAAGAAAAAATTAAAATTGACACGAGTGAAACATCAAATATCGACATTTCTTTTAGTGCAAAATATATGATGGAAGCCTTAAAAACTATTAAAGATGAAGATATTTTAATTCTTTTAAATAATGATGTTAAACCCCTTGTTATTAAGTCATTAACAGATGAATCACTTATTCAATTAATTTTACCTATTAAAACTTATTAATTAATAACTAAAAAAACAACTTTAAATAAATTCTAATTAAAAAGTTGTTTTTTTTGTCTTTTTCCTTAAAGAAAAGTAGTAAAATAATGTTTTTCAATCATAAAAAAAAACATTATTCAATTAATTTTTTAAATTCCTCTTTTTTCGACAAATTTTTTTCATTACAGGTGTTAGTCTAGAAACAATTTTTCAATTTGAAGGGGGAATTTGAATGAAAAATTATGAAATTAATGCGGATACATTGGCACTTATACCAATAAATAATAACACGGTTAAAGTCTACGAAGAGGATGAAGAATTTTTAGTTAATAAAAATGTAAATCAAATCATGGAAGACAGTTGTAAATATTTTGGAAGTACTTTAGAAGGAAGAAAAAAAGGCACGGAGGCAATGATTGGCTTAAATTACAAAGCTCCTATCATTGTGGAAGAAACGAATGAATTAATCTTTTTTCCAATGAATTCTTCACGTTATCACGATACTCCGTGGATAAGTTTAAAACATATAAAAAAATATTATAAATCAGATGAGGGAATCGTGATAGAATTTCTCAATGACAAAAAAATAATTTTAAATATTTCATTTGGAATTTTAGATAATCAAGTTTTACGTGCAACGCGTTTAGAAAGTGCTTTAAGAGGGCGAAAAATAAGAAAAAACCGTTTAAAAAAACAAGAAACTATGTTATAATCTTTTCAGGTATCGGAGTATTATGTTACCTATTATTTTTCTTAAAATCAAATTTAGGGGGTATTTATGAGAATTAATAGTTTAACTTTATTAAATTTTCGTAATTATGAACATCTTCATATAGAATTTGATAAAAAATTAAATTTGATTTACGGGAAAAATGGTTCGGGAAAAACAAACCTTGTTGAAGCCATCTACGTGCTTTTTTTAACTCGTAGTTTTCGAATTACTAACGAAAAAAATCTTATTGCTTTTTCCAAAGATGTTTCACGTATTGAAGGAAATATCGAAAAAAAAGGTGCCTTTAATTACCGTGTTTATCTTACTAAAGAAGGTAAAACAGTAAAAATAAATGGTGAAAAAATCAAGAAAATAAGTGATTATATTACTAATATTGCTTTAGTTTTGTTTCATCCTGATGATTTAAAGTTTATTAAAGATGCTCCAAGTACCCGCAGAAAAACTTTAAATATTTCTATTTCTTTAATTGATATCTCTTATTTAAGAGCACTTAATCAATATCAGATACTTTTAAAGCAAAGAAATGCCTATTTAAGGCAAATGGTGATTGATTCTACTCAGCCGTCAGAATATTTAAATATTTTGACCTCAAAACTTATTGAGTTTGGCTATGAAATTTATCAAAAAAGATTAGATTTTATCACAAATATGCAAAAATATATTGCCGATGTTTACAAAAAAATAACAAATTTAGATAATTTAGAAATTTTATACCATTCACAGTATGCTAAATTATCTAAAGAGCAGATTGAAGAATTGTACACCAAAAATTTTGAAAAAGATTTAAGATTTGGTAAAACGACGATTGGCATTCATATGGATGATTTATGCTTTTTATTAGCTGGTAAAGATTTAAAAGATTATGGTAGTGAAGGTCAACAGAAAAATGCAATTATTGCTTATAAATTTAGTGAATTAGAAATATTTAAAGAGAAAACAGGAAATTATCCACTATTGATTTTAGATGATTTGTTTAGTGAACTGGATATCGAAAAAATAGAAAATATTTTGGAACTATTAAAGCCAAATGTTCAGACATTTATTACGACAACAGAACTTAATACCTTTAATTTTTTGAAAAAATTTTCTTATAAGGAATTTGAAATTAATAATGGACAAATTGTAAAGGAGAGTAACCATGGAAAATGAAAAAGTTGAACACTATAGTGACAGTGATATTCAAGTTTTAGAAGGTCTTGAAGCAGTTAGAAAAAGACCTGGTATGTACATTGGTAATACAAATGAAGCTGGATTACACCATCTTGTTTGGGAAATTGTCGATAATGCTGTAGATGAAGCCTTAGCAGGATATTGTGATGATATCGAAGTTGAAATAGGTAAAGGCAATGTTATTACTGTTAAAGATGATGGACGTGGTATGCCAACCGGTACAAATAGTAAAACTGGATTATCCACGATTGAAACTATTTTTACCGTATTACACGCCGGAGGAAAATTTGGCGGTGGCGGATACAAAGTATCAGGTGGACTTCATGGTGTAGGTGCCAGTGTTGTAAATGCGTTATCTGACTGGCTAGAAGTAAGAGTTTATCGTGGTGGTAATGTATATTTTATGCGTTTTGAAAATGGTGGTCATCCTGTAGAACCATTAAAAATTGTGGATAAGTGTAGCGAGGATAGAACTGGTACAACTGTTACCTTTCATGCTGATCCTACATGTTTTGATACAACGGTTTATAACTGGGATATCTTATATAAACGTTTACAAGAAATGGCTTTTTTGAATAAAGGAATACGCATTACATTAATTGACCATCGAGAAGATGAAAAGAAAGAAATTTTTCATTATAATGGTGGAATTATTGAATATGTTAGTATGCTTAACAAAAATAAAACTCCATTATTTGACGATGTTATTTATGTCGAAGGAAGAGAGGATGACGTTTTAATTGAAGTTGCCTTACAATATAACGATTCCTATAATTCTCAAATTTATTCTTTTACAAATAATATTCACACTACAGAAGGTGGAACACACGAAGATGGTGTTAAACAAGCCTTATCTCGAGTTATCAACAATTATGCTAAGAGTAATAAGATTTTAAAAGATAACGACGACAGTATTACAGGCGAAGATACAAGAGAAGGTCTCGTGATGATTGTTTCTTGTAAACATCCAAATCCTCAATTTGAAGGTCAAACAAAGACTAAGCTAGGTAATAGTGAAGTTAGAAAAATTGCAAGCGATATTTTCTCTAATGGTTTAGAACGATTCTTAATGGAAAATCCTGATGCAGCCCGTGCAATTGTGGATAAGTGCATGACAGCCTCAAGAGCTCGTTTAGCAGCAAAAAAAGCTCGTGAATTAACACGCCGTAAAACAGCCTTAGACGGCTTTAATACCATTGGTAAACTATCTGACTGTACAAGTAAAGATGCTTCTATTTCAGAAATATTTTTAGTCGAAGGAGATAGTGCCGGCGGTTCTGCCAAAGACGCTAGAATCCCTAAAACTCAGGCAATTCTACCTTTAAGAGGTAAAATATTAAATGTTGAAAAAGCTCGTCTTGATAGAGCTCTAGCAAACGAAGAAATTAGAACTATTATTACCGCATTTGGTACAGGAATAGGCGATGATTTTGATTTATCAAAATTACGTTATCATAAGATCATTATCATGACCGATGCCGATGTTGATGGAGATCATATCAGAATATTGTTATTAACTTTATTTTATCGTTTCTTTAGACCTATTGTTGAAGCTGGTCATGTTTACGCTGCTCAACCACCTTTATATAAAGTGGTATATGGTAAAACAATAAAATATGTTCAAACTGATGAAGAATTAGCAGAATATCGTGCTTCATTGCCACCAAATGCCAAACCTATTGTTAATCGTTTCAAAGGTTTAGGTGAAATGGACGCAATTGACTTAAGAAATACAACTATGCACATTGAAAATCGTGTGTTAAAAAGAATTACTGTAGAAGATACGATGGCCGCAGATCAAGTTTTCTCTGATTTAATGGGAGATGACGTTTCTCCAAGAAAAACATTTATTGAACAAAATGCAAGATTTGCTGAAAATCTAGATATTTAGGAGGTTTAGTATGGATAGAATAGTTGAAAATAATGTTGTAAAAGAAGTCCAAGATTCCTTTCTTAGATATTCTATGAGTGTAATAGCCTCTCGTGCTTTACCTGATTTAAGAGACGGTTTAAAACCAGTCCATAGAAGAATTTTATATTCTATGTATGAATCTAATTACACACCAGACAAACCACACCGTAAAAGTGCGCGTATTGTTGGTGATGTAATGGGAAAATATCATCCACACGGCGACTCATCAATTTATGATGCGATGGTTCGTATGGCTCAACCATTTAGTTTTAGACATATGCTTGTTGATGGACATGGTAACTTTGGTAATATGGATGGTGACGGAGCTGCTGCTATGCGTTACACCGAGGCTCGTTTGTCAAAACTTTCTTTAGAAATGGTTCGGGATATCAACAAAGATACTGTTGATTTTGTTCCTAATTTTGATGAAACGGAAAAAGAACCAGAGATTTTACCAAGTAGATTTCCGAATATTTTAGTAAATGGTACAATGGGTATTGCCGTTGGTATGGCTACTAACATTCCTCCTCATAATTTAGGGGAAGTTATTGATGGTTGTGTGGCTTATATTGATAATCATGATATTGATACTTTAGGTTTAATGCAATATATTAAAGGTCCAGATTTCCCAACAGGAGGTACTATTTTAGGTAATAGTGGTATTAAAAAAGCCTATGAAACAGGTCGTGGTAGTATTACAATTCGTGGTAAGGTAGAAATAGATGAAAATAATGGTAAAAATCGTATTATTGTTACTGAGCTACCTTATCAAGTTAATAAAGCCGAATTTCAATCTCGTATAGGAGAACTTGTTCGGGAAAAAATCCTTGATGGCATTAGTGATTTACATGAGGAATCAAACCTAGAAAATCCTGTTAGAGTAGTTATCTACTTAAAAAGAGATGCAAATGCAAATGTTGTTTTAAATAATTTATATAAGCATACACAATTACAAACAACATATGGTATTAATTTCTTAATGTTAGATCAAAAAAGCCCAGTAGTATTGCCTTTAAAGGATATAATTTCTAAATATATCGATTATCAACGTGAAATTATCATTCGTCGTACGAAATTTGATTTGAAAAAGGCTGAAGCTAGAGTTCATATTTTAGAGGGCTTAAAAATTGCATTAGATCATTTAGATGAGGTAATTAAAGTGATTCGTGAATCAAATACAGACGAAATTGCTAAAAGTGAGCTTATTCGTCGCTTTGGTTTAGATGAGATTCAAGCAGACGCTATCCTAGAAATGAAGTTAAGACGTTTAACAGGTATTGAAAGAGACAAGATAGAAGCTGAATTACAGTCACTATTAGATGCTATTAAAGAATATAAGGAAATATTAGCTAGTGATGAAAAAGTTTTAGGAATTATTAAGGCTGAATTACTTGAAATAAAGGCAAAATATGCTGATGAAAGACGTACGAATATTGATATGACTGCTATTGAGTATATTGAGGATGAATCATTAATTCCAGAAGAAAACATTATGATTGCCTTAACAAACAAAGGTTATATCAAAAGAACAACAACTGATACCTTTAAATCACAAAATCGTGGCGGTGTTGGTGTAAAAGGAATGGGAACCAATGAAGAAGACTTTGTCGAGCATTTATTGAGCTTATCAACCCATGATTATGTGTTATTCTTCACAAATAAAGGTAAGGTATATCGTTTAAAAGGATATGAAATACCTGAATTTAATCGTCAATCTAAAGGAATTCCTATTATTAACTTACTTCAAATAGATAAAGATGAATCTATTAATTCGATGATAAAGATTTCTAAAGATGAAAGTTCAAAATATTTACTATTTGCAACTAAGAAAGGTATTGTTAAGAAAACAGCTATAGAAGAATTCGATAATATCCGTACAAATGGTAAAATATGCATTTCTTTAAGAGAAAATGATGAATTAATTGGGGTACGTAAAACAACTGGTAATGATATGGTTTTATTAGGCTCTTCATCTGGTCGAATGGTTAAATTTAACGAGAAAAGTATTCGTGTCATGGGTAGAACAGCAAGCGGTGTTCGTGGTATCAATCTTGAAGATGCAGAATGTATTGGCGTTGAAATTGCTACAGAGGACGATAAAATCTTAATTGTTACAGTTAAAGGATACGGAAAGCAAACAAATGTTCGAGAATTTAGACAAACAAGTAGAGGAAGCAAAGGTGTAAAAGCTTTAAACATAACTGAAAAGAACGGTATTATTGCTTCATTTAAACTTGTTGAAGATGATTCAGATGTTATTGTTATTACAAACACAGGCATGCTAATAAGATTGCCTTTAGATCAAGTTTCTACTTTAGGTAGAGCAACGCAGGGAGTTAGATTAATTAATTTAAAAAATAATCAAACTGTTTCTACTATAAGTATTGTAGAACATGAAAACAAAGATGAAGAAATAGCTGAAGATAAAAGAGAAGATTAATTTCTTCTTTTTTTTATTTTAATTAAAATGTTTCACGTGAAACATATGAATAAAGAATAAAGAAAACAATGTTTCACGTGAAACATATAAATAAAGAATAAAGAAAACAATGTTTCACGTGAAACATATAAATAAAGAATAAAGAAAACAATGTTTCACGTGAAAC
>CAKOHH010000012.1 GCA_934085675.1 uncultured Bacilli bacterium
TTAACGCCTGTGGAGATAGTAGGTTACGAGGTCGATGAAGCAGGAAGCCCATTGGCTTAAGACAATGGGTAGTTCACTCTTTATTAGATGCCTCTAATACGATAAAAACGATAGAAAATAATAAAGATAGCTTAATTTGTAGCCCTGAAATTATCGTTTTAAATCATAAGTGGTTATCGTTAGAAGAATTTTCTAAAAGAGCTATCTTATTAAATAAAAATAAATATGGTCAATGTTTATTGAAAAGAGCTGAGAAAGAAATCAAAAAAGAACGTACTTATAAGAATTGATACTTCTTCTTGTTTTTGCATTTTTATATGACTCATGATATAATTTTCATGTTGCTATGGAGGGATAAAAATGCAAACAACAGACCGTTTGTTAAATGGGACGTTTTTTAAAAGAGTAGGAGCTTATATTTTAGATATTTTAATTGTATCTTTGATAGTGTATTTATTATCATTTATACCTTTTTTAAATCCAAATCATAATGCGTATACTGAAAAATATAATGAACTTTTAAATTTACAACAACAATATACCAATAATGAAATTAGTACAGAAGATTATGAAACAGCATTTAAACCTATTGCTTATGAAATACACCGTTTAGAAACAAATTATGTGGTTATTGATCTGGTGATGGTTTTATTATATTTTGCCGTTTTACAGTATTTTTGTAAAGGCCAAACTATTGGTAAAAAACTATTTCAAATAAGAGTTGTAAGTAATGATAAAACACCTTTAACAATTGTTAATTACTTATTAAGAAGTATTGTTCTTAATAATGTCCTTATTTCTATTATTTTACAGTGTGTCATTCATTTTATGAACAGTGAAAATTATTTTAATGTTTATCAAAATGTGAATCTCGTTGGTAATATTATTACTTATACTATTATCTTTATGATTATTGTTAGAAATGATGGCCGTGGTTTACATGATTATATTGCTAATACCAAGGTTGTTTTCGATAATACACCAGTTATAGAAAGAAAAAGAGCTAAAGAAGAAAAGATATTAGATTTAGAAGCTAAAGAAATTAAGCAAGATACTAAGAAGAAAAAATCTTAGTATTTTTTTTATCTTTTATGTGATATGATTAATACAAGGAGAGATGGATGATGAAAAAAAGTTCAATTATTTTAATTATAATTGGTATTCTTATTGTTTTATTTGGAAGCATTTTAATTGGTTCTTATAATAAGATGGTGACAAGTAAAGAAAATGTCACAACTTCTTATAGTAACTTAGATGTTATGTTACAAAGAAGAGCCGATTTAATTCCTAATCTTGTCAATACCGTTAAAGGCTATACTTCCCATGAAAACGAAGTAATTGATAAAATTACCAAAGCAAGAGAAAACTTAATGAAAGCAAGTAGTATTGATGATAAAGCCAAAGCCAACGAAGAATTAACAAATGGTTTAAATGCCTTATTAGTAGTGGTTGAAAACTATCCAGATTTAAAATCAAGTGCTAATTTTACCCAGTTATCAGATGAACTAGCCGGTACAGAAAATCGTATTTCTACAGCTAGACGTGATTATAATAACAGTGTTAAAGAATACAACTTGTTAATAAAGAAATTCCCAAGTAATCTTCTAGCTAATATGTTTGGTTTTAGTGAAGAAAAGTATTTTGAAGCCGATGAACAAAAAAAGGATGTTCCAAATGTTAGCTTCGATTAAAAAAGGAGCTTTGCTTCTTTTTTTAGTCTTTTTTCCTTTAAATGTTTTTGCTTTAGTAAAACCAACCAGTAGTTTTTATGTCAATGATTACGCGAATGTATTAAGTAGTGATACCAAAAATTATATTGTTAAAATGTCTTCTTCATTAGATAGTAAAACGAAAGCCCAAATTGTCGTGGTTACGGTTAATGATTTAGAAGGCAGTGATATCGAAACTTATGCAACAGATTTATTTAGAAGTTTTGGTATTGGTGATAAAAAAGAAAATAATGGGATACTAATTTTACTTAGTAAGGAAGATAGAAAAGTTAAAATTGAAGTAGGATACGGCTTAGAAGGAGATATTCCAGATGGTAAAGCTGGACGTATTTTAGATAATTACATGGTGAGTTATTTAAAAGAAAATAATTATGATGAAGGAATCAAAAATGGTTATAATAAAATTTTAGAAATTTTATGTACCAAATATAACGTTACTTTAGATGGTCAAGAAACCCCCACCGAAGAAAAAGTAAATCCTTTTGAAACAATTATTAGTATTCTCTTCTTTTTATTTCTTTTATATTTTATGATGCGTTTTCCAGGATTCTGGTGGTTTACTTCTGGTGGTCATAATTTTAGAGGAGGAAGTTCTTTTGGTGGAGGCGGTTTTTCTGGTGGCGGTGGTTCATCAGGTGGCGGCGGTGCTTCCCGTGGTTTTTAGAAAGGATAACATATGATAAATTTTACAAATGAAAATATACAAAGAGAATTAAAGAAAAAGAAAAAAAATGTTTTAATTAGTTTAGGTTTTACAATTGCCTTTATTATTTTAATTGTCTTCTTTAGTATTTTAGAAGAAAATGAACAAGAAGTTAATTTGAATGAAAAAACATCTTCTGGGACAAAAGCCAGTTTAGAAGTTTTTACTTCTCCCATAAATTTTGCTTATTATGAAAATGAAGATAGTGCTTTTTATATGGTATACGCTACTAAAGATAGAGAAAGAAATTTATTAGCTATTATCAAAATGAAAGAAAGTGATTATGAAAGTTTTAAAGATGTTTCTTTAGAAAATCCTAAAACAATCCATGGTATTACAGCCAGTGTTCCAAATGATATTAAAGATTTAGCCATGGAAACTTTAGAAGATGCCGATTTAGCCGTTTCAAATTTTACAGAAGGTTTTTATCCTGTTTATTTAGATTTAACAGGCGAAAAAGTATCTTTAATGGGAACCATGATGACTTTAAATGTTATCTTCTTAATTATTGCTTTAATTTGTTTATTTTTGACAATATTTGTAAAAAGTAAATATCTTAAAAGCTTAAGAAAATATTCTAAGGAAGAAATAACAAAATTAGATGAAGAAATGAATGATAAAAATTCTTTATATTATGAAAGTGCTCATTTATATTTAACAGATAAAAATATCATTGATTTAACAAGAAGTATTAAAGTGATTCCATATAAAGATATTGTTTGGTTTTATTCTTATGAAATTAGACAAAGAGGTATTAAAACAGCTAGAAGTATTATTTTAAAAATGCAAAATGGTAAAAGTCTTTCTGTGGCGTATTTATCTTCTTTAGGCAAGAAAAATAAGCAAGTTTATGAAGAAATATTTAAAACAATTGAACAACATTGTCCACATGCTTTAGTTGGTTTTAACAAAGAAAATGAAGAAAAATTTAAACAATTTAAATAAATTTCATTTTCTTTTTTTAATTTTGCTTTTCTTCGACATTTTTTAATTGCAAAGTTTTTTTCTTTTTGATAGAATGGTAAAAGTCAAAGGAAAGTGAAAAAATGGAAAAAGTAAGTCGTAATCGTATTTGTTTAGTATTGTTAGTAATCGCTATTTTTGTTTTTATGACCGCTGGTTGTGAAAAGAAAGATTTAACCAAAGGAACTATTGAAGGGTATTCTTATGAAGAAACAAATGAAGTTACCTCATATGTTAAAATAGTGACAGGAAAAGATGAAGTTGTGTTATTAGAACTTTATCCAGAGGTTGCACCTCTTACGGTTCAAAATTTTCAAAAACTTGTGCAAGAAAAATTTTATGATGGTCTTATTTTTCATCGTGTTATTGAAGGTTTTATGATTCAAACAGGTGACCCATTAGGTAATGGTACAGGTGGTAGTGATGAAACTATTAAAGGAGAATTTGCAAAAAATGGGGTTCAAAATAATTTGAAACATGAAAAAGGGGTTATTTCTATGGCCAGAAGTTCGGATATGAATTCTGCTTCGAGTCAATTTTTTATTTGTTCAGATACTAATGAATCCGTTTCAAGTTTAGATGGCAGTTACGCTGCTTTTGGTAAAGTAATCGCAGGATTAGACACGGTAGAAAGAATTTCTAAAGTTCAAACAGATAGTAATGATAAACCATTAAAAACAGAAAAAATGCAAAGTGTTCGTTTTGTAAAAGTAGAAAAAAATTAGGTATTAACGTGATGTTGATATCTTTTTTTTGCTTTGACATAGGCTATTCTTATAGATTTATTCAAAATCAAAAATGTATTATGTAAATGATTTCGTATATAATATTAAAAAAAGGCTTGATTTTTAAGAAAAACAGGCTATTATATACATTATAATTACTAAAAAAACAAAAAAAATGTTTTTTTACAAGAAATATGCTATAATTAATTTAGAACGAGGAGGAAGAAAAATGAAATTATTAAGAGTTGTTGCCAATAATTTTAAATTGTGCGAAGAAAATTTTACAATATCTTTTGTACCAACTGGAAATAAAACTGCAGCTGATAAGGAATTTGAACTACAGGAAATAGCTGATGATTTATATGTTTTCAGTACATTAGGTATAATAGGAAAGAATGCATCTGGAAAAACTACAGTGGTAGAATTATTATCAATAATATATGATATTTTCTCTAATTATAGAATTAACAATTCAAAAAAAATTTTTAAATTTATTGATAAACCATTGAATTTAGATATTACTTTTTATCATGAAGGCACAATTTATAGATATTTAACAGATTTATATAAAAATGCCAATTCAGTGGATAGTACATCCGTTTTCTTTAAAAATGAAAAATTATATAAAAGAGAATATAAGAAAGCACATGCAAGAGAATTATTTAATTACGAAAAATTTGAGGAAGTAAAACCTGAGGTGAAATTACCAGAAGATACTTCTATGATATATTTATTATTAAAAGATATTTCGTTAAGAGGAATTTATTGCGCAAGTGATGATTATATTTATAGAGATTATGCTCAGGCATTCAATATATATAAACTTTTAAATAATAATTTAAAAGTTATCACCTCATTATTAAAAATGTTTGATGAACATTTGGATAATATTAAAATGATAAATGAAAATAAATATAAAATCATTTATACAAATAAAACTACCAAAGAAGTTTCAAACTCTGAACTATATGAAATATTATCAAGCGGTACAACAAAAGGCTTTGGTTTATTCACATTTGTGGTATATTCATTAAGAACTGGAGCAGATTTAATAATTGATGAAATAGAAAATCATTTTCATAAGACATTAGTTGAAAATTTGGTTAATCTTTATAAAGATAAATCAGTCAATAAAAAGAATGCTACCTTAATATTTACTACTCATTACTGCGAAATCCTTGACTTATTTAACAGGAGCGATAACATCTATATAACTAAATATGACAAGGCAATAAAACTGGAAAATATGCATACAAATTATAAATTCAGAACCGAATTGTCTAAGAGTAATAAATTTTATAGTAATGAATTCAATACCAATGTAAGTTATGATGCACTAATGGCTTTCAAAAAGGAATTAATGTAATGAGAATACTATTAATGTATGAAGGACAAAATGAGGAAGTACTGTTAAATCATTTATTAGATGCTGACGCTCTTTGTTTCACAAGAGATGATTTAATCGGTCGTAGACCATATCCCGTTAGACAATTAAGTAATCCAACAATTAAATCAGAATTAAAACACTATGGCTTACCAGTAAAAGTATATAGAGTTGGGGATAAACAAAATGATAAATTACTCATTCCTAAAGATTTGAAAGGTATTGTATCAAGCAAAGAAATATATAAATACTGTACGAAGCCAGAATTGGAAATGCTTTTAATAATAAATGAAGAATCAGAAAAAGAATATGAAAAAGTAAAAAGTTTTCAATCACCAAAAACATTTGCAAAGAAAAACATTAGATATAATGGTAAGAAATATGATCAGTCATCAGAATTTTTAGAAGTATACTATGGTGGTTCTAATGTTAAAAATTTAATTGATAATATTAAAAAGTATAAAACATATAAACGACAACATGATAAAGATGAATTATATTTAGCAGATATATTGAAAAGTGATAAATAGTATTTAAAAATTCTTTGCTTTGTCTAGATATAATTCATTACAATATTAAACAAGCAATATTTTTTCTTTTAAACATTAAAATTTCTCGGTATAATAAAAAAAAGGAGCAAGTGTATGAAAGAATTATTAATACCTGTTGGTTCGATGGAAGCTTTAAAGTATGCCGTTTTAAATGGGGCTGATGCGGTTTATTTAGGTGGTAAAAAGTTTGGAGCGCGAGCTTATGCTCAAAACTTTGATGAAGAAACATTAAAAGAAGCCGTTTTATTTGCCCATTTATATGGTGTAAAAGTTTATGTTACAGTTAATACTTTAATATTTGAAAGAGAGCTATCAAATGTCTTAGACTATCTTATTTTTTTAGAAAGCATTCATGTCGATGCCGCTATTGTATCTGATTTAGGGCTTATTTCTTGGCTGCAACAAAATCTACCACATTTAAATGTTCATGTTTCGACCCAGGCTCATACCTTTAATGCGGATATTATTCGCTTTTATAAAAGTTTAGGTGTTACAAGAGTAGTCGTGGATAGAGAAATGTCTTTAGAAGAAATTAAAGCCTTACCGGATATATTAGAAATTGAATGTTTTATTCATGGGGCTTTATGTGTTTGTTATTCGGGACAATGTCTATTTAGTTATTTTAAAGATGGCCGTAGTGGAAACAGGGGAACATGCTCGCAGAGTTGTCGGATGCCTTATTCTCTTTTTGAAAATGGTAAGAAATTAGAAACGGCTGGAAAATATCTTTTATCAACCAAAGAACTTAACACTTCTTTACACATTGATGAATTATTAAAAAGCAATATTACTTCCTTTAAAGTAGAAGGAAGAATGAAAAGTCCCCTTTATGTTGGTTTTATTACCCGTTTTTACCGGCGGCTTTTTGATGGTGAAAAGGTAAACGCTGAGGATAGAAAAAATTTAAAAGTTATGTTTAACAGAGAGTTTACAGATGGTTATTTATTTAATGCCCAAAATATTATGAATTTTAAAACCCCTAATCATCAAGGAATAAACTTAGGAAAAGTTATCGCGGTAAATAAAGATAAAATCAAAATTCTTTTAGAAGAAGATCTTGCTCAAGAAGATGGGATTCGTTTTAAAAATAAAGATATGGGCTTTATTGTAAATTTTTTATATGATGAAAAAGGTAAACTTATCAATCAAGCTTTGAAAGGTAGTATCGTTTATGTAGATAATAAAGTTAATTTAAAAGATAAAGATATTGTCCTAAAGACTTTAGATAAGAAACTAATGAATGAAATCGCTAATTATGAACCACGTAAAGTAGACATAGACTTGACAGTGAAAGTGACAGATGATGTTTTTTCGTTAACGCTTAAAGATTCCCATCATGAAATAAATGTTTCTTCTAAAATTGTTTCTAAAGCTTTAAAAAGAAGTATTACTAAAGAAGAAATACAAAAACAAATGAATCGTTTAAAAGATACGCCTTTTAAAATAAGAAAGATAACAATTGAAATTCCAGACGATATTTTTATTCCCGTTTCTAAAATGAATGAGATAAGAAGAGAAGCAGTTTCTAAATTAATAGAAAAGAGGCAAAACTATGTTTAGTGTTTTTGTTCATACAAAAGAACAATATGAGGCCGTTAAAAATTATCCTGTTAGTATGATTTATACGGATAATGAAAGTCTTTTAAAAGAAGACGAGAATATATATTATCAAGTTCCTCGTTATCCCCATGCCAAAAAGTTACCCCAAAATATTTTAATTCAAGATTTAGGCTGTCTTTTAGAATGTCAAAATAAAAATATCGTGACAGATACAAATTTAAACGTTGCTAATTCTTTGGCTATTGAAAAATTACTTTCTTTTGGTGTTTTAAAAGTGACTTTGTCTTTAGAATGTAGTTTAAATGAACTAAAGTTTTTAAATAAAGCCAGTGAGTATCCTTTGGAAGTTGTTTTATATCATCGACCTTTAGTAATGATATTAAAAAGTCACCCTTTGATAAAAGAAAATGGTTATGAATTAGAAGATTATGAAAAGAAAAAATATCCTATTTTAGTAGACCAAGAAAAACATGTTCATATTTATCAATATGAAGTGGTGGATAAACTATCTTTACAAAAAGAATATGAGGCTTTAGGAGTTCATCATTTTCGTTTACAATTTATTTTTGAAACAAAAGAAGAAGTCAAAAAGATAATGACTAAAATATATCAAATGGCTTAAAAACCTTTTGGAAGCACTCTTGTCATCAAGAGTGTTTTTTGCTACAATGTTTATGAATTAAGTAGGTGAAATATGGAAAAGACAAGTTTGTTTAGTGTGCAAGAATTTGATGCCGCTAATGCCAAATTGATTTTAAAAGAAGTCGCGGACATCTTAAAAGAAAGAGGGTATAACCCCATTAACCAAATTGTTGGTTATCTTTTAAGTGGTGATCCTGGCTTTGTTACCAATTATAAAGAAGCCAGAGAAAAAATAACGAGTTTAGATCGAGCTGATTTGCTCTCATTTATCTTAACGGAGTATTTAAAATGAGATATTTAGGTTTAGATTTAGGAACTAGGACACTTGGCATTTCTGTGAGTGACAAAACAAATACTATTGCAACACCTTTGGTAACGAAAAGATTTAACGAAAATGATTATGAAAGTGTTTTAGAAGATTTAGAAGTTATTGTGAAAGAAAAGCAAATTACTGATTTTGTCTTAGGACTACCTAAAAATATGAATAACTCGCTTGGTTTTGCAGCCGAACGTAGTGAAAATTTTGCTCGTCTATTAGATGAAAGATTTCATCTTCCCGTTCATTTTATAGATGAAAGATTAACAACGGTGGAAGCAGAAAATATTTTGCTTATGGGTGATAAGAGTCGTAAAAAACGGAAAAAAGTAATTGATAATGTGGCTTCATCTCTCATATTGGAAACCTATTTAAAAAAGAAAGGAAACTAGAAATGAAAGAAAATTCGCCTGTAAATAATAATGTCTTTAGTATTAAAGATGAGAATGGAAAAATATTAGAATGTGAAGTTTTATTTACTTTTGATTCGCCTGAAACAAATAAAAGTTATCTTGTTTATACTGACAATCAAAAAAGCGCCGAAGGGGCCTTACAAATTTATGCCAATATTTATGATAAAACGGGCCAAAATAAAAATTTGATGCCAATTGAAACGGAAGAAGAATGGAATACAGTCGAGGCCATCTTAGCCAAATTAGAACAAAAAGATAAGGAAGAAAATAAGTGAAAAAAGTAATCATTATTATATGTAGTTTAATTATTTTTGTTTGCCTTTTTTTAGGTGGTTTTTATGTCTGGGGCTTAGGTGCTTTAGGGGGAAACGAAAAAGTAAACTTTATTATTGAAGCAGGAACAAGTAAACAAGATATCGCGAAAAATTTACAAAATGCCCATCTAATTCGTAATGAATATGTTTTAGATGCATATCTTTATTTAACTCGTCCAACAATTCAGGCTGGAGAGTACGAGTTATCTCCTTCGATGACACCTAAAGAAATCATAAACAAATTTAAAAACGGTGATATTGTTGTTAAAACCGTAAATGTTACTTTATTAGAAGGAGAAACGGTAGAAGATTATGCCGAGACGCTTTCTAAAACCCTTTCTTTTACAAAAGAAGAGTTTTTAAGTACGATTAAAGATAAAGAGTTTTTACAATCTTTGCTAGAAAAATATTGGTTTTTAACAGATGAAGTTTTAAATGAACAATTATATGAACCATTGGAAGGCTATTTTTATCCTGATACTTATGAATTTATGCAAAATGCTAGTATATCTGATGTTGTTTTAACCATTTTAAATAATACGGAGCAAAAATTAAATACCGTAAAAGAAGATATTACCAATAGTGGATATACCACACATCAAATCTTAAGTCTTGCTTCCTTAGTTGAAAAAGAAGGCATTACTAAAGAAGATCGGCAAAAAATAGCACAAGTCTTTTATACAAGGTTAAGTAGCAATATGCCTTTAGGAAGTGACATTAGTACTTACTATGGTGTTCATAAAAGAATGCGTGATGGCGAGTTAACTTTTCAAGACATCTATAACGTTAATCCTTATAACACCCGTTTGACAGATGGCCAAATGAATGGTAAACTACCTATTGGACCGGTTGATAATGCCTCATTAGACGCGATATGGGCGACACTTCACAAAACCGAGACAAATTATATTTATTTTATCGCAAATACTTGTACGAAAGAAGTTTTCTTCTTTGAGGATTATAACAGCTTTTTACAAAAAGGCAGCGAACTCCGTCGTATTTGTGAAACAAATTAATAGGAGAGTATGTAATGAAACAATTAATCATGGATATGGAAGAATACGCGAAAGAAAATAATATCCCTATTATGCAAAAAGAAGGCATTGCCTTTTTAATGAAATATATCAAAAATAATCATGTTAAAAATGTTTTAGAAATAGGGAGTGCTATTGGTTATTCTGCTATTTTAATGGCGTCTTCCAGTACTGAATGTAAAGTAACAACGATTGAAAGAGATCAAACAAATTATTTAGAATGTGTTAAAAATGTTAAAAAATGTAATTTTGAATCAAAAGTAAGTGTTGTTTTTCAAGATGCTTTAGATGTTAATCTAGCTGAAGGAACACAATATGATTTAATTTTTATTGATGCTGCCAAAGGACAATATCGTAAATTTTTTGAAAAATTTCAATATTTCTTAGCCCCAGGTGGAGTTATTATCACTGATAATTTAAAATTTCATGGCTACGTTGGTAAATCTGATACGATTGAAAGTAAAAACTTACGGCAACTTGTTAAAAAAATAGAAGGTTATATTGATTATTTAAAAACAAATGAGGAATTTACGACAGAATTTTATGATATTGGTGATGGGGTATCTGTCAGTAAAAGAGTAGAAAATGAAAAGTAAATATCTCGTTGTTCCAAATCATAAGAATTTAAAGTCAAGCAACGATTATTGCTTGCTTTTTCCATTAAAAGGCTTCTGTGTTGGGTTTTTAAATGAGTTTTCTATAGAAGAAATTCCTGATGAAAGTTACATTTATGTCAATCGTCTTTTAGATACTAAAAGTATTTTAAAATTAAAAGAAATTTTGCAAGCGAAACCTTTAAAAGGAATTGTTTTTGAAGATTTAGGAATTTTACAAATTATTTTAGATAATCAATTAACGTTAGAAACTATTTTTTATCCTACTCATGCGGTTACTAGTACAAACACTTTAAATGCTTATTTAGATTATGCCAAAAGTGTTGGAATATCACTTGATGTTACCAAAGAAGAAACAAAAAAAATGCTAGATTTAGCTAAAGGAAATGTTTCTTACTATCTATACGGACCACTTCCTTATATGTATTCAAGAAGAAGTTTACTGACCAATTATGAGAAAAATTTCTCTTTAAAAGAAAGTAAAGAAAAAATCTTAGAAGATGAAATTACTCATAAGAAATTTAGAGCGGTTGAAAATGAGTATGGTACCGTTTTGTTTGATGAAAAGCCTTATGATGGTCGAATGTTTTTAAATCATCCTAAGATTAGCCATTTTATTATTAATACGGACGCGAACGAAAAACCTGTAAGTGAGAAGTGGCTTAAAGACTTTTTAGAAGGTAAAGAGTTAGAAAATATGACAGATGGCTTTTTGAACCAAAAAACCATTTATATATTGCCACCTAAAAAGGAGGGCTTATGATAGAACTACTCGCTCCAGCAGGAGATTTAGAAAAATTAAAATTTGCTTTACATTATGGGGCTGATGCCGTTTATGTCGGAGGTCAAAACTTTAGTTTAAGAGCGAATGCCAAAAACTTCTCTTTACAAGATTTAGAAGAAGCTCTTTTATTTGCCCATGAAAGAGGTAAAAAAGTTTATGTTACGGTTAACATTGTTTTTCATGATGAAGATACAAAAGGCTTAAAAGAATATTTACAGAAACTTGCCGAGATTCATGTGGATGCCGTTATTGTCAGTGATATTGCCGTGATGAAATTAATTAAAGATGAAAATATTCCTTTAGAAATTCATGTTTCAACGCAAGCAAGTATTTTAAATCCTTACGCGGCTTTATTTTATAAAAACTTAGGCGCTACGCGGGTTGTTCTGGCTAGAGAAGCAAGCAAAGAAGATATTGAAGAAATTAAATTAATGACCAACCTAGATTTAGAGTGCTTTATTCATGGGGCGATGTGTACGAGTTTTTCAGGCCGTTGTGTGATGAGTAATGTCATTACTAATCGCGATGCGAACCGCGGCGGTTGTGCCCAAATATGTCGTTGGACGTTTAAAACGGATGAAGAACCAATTTTTAGCATGACAAGTAAAGATTTAAATATGATTGCAAATATTGAAAGTATGATAAATAGGGGTGTTAATTCCTTTAAAGTAGAAGGACGAATGCGGGGGATTTATTATATTGCTACCGTCATTCATACTTATCGTAAATTAATAGACCAAATAAAAAATAAAAACTTGGATGATAAAGAAGTAAGATATGCCCTAGATATTTTAAATCGTTCGGCAAATCGTGATTCAAGTCCCCAGTTTTATGATGGTTTACCTACCGAAAAAGAGCAATATTTTCTAGGACGACAAGAAATATCGAATCAAGATTTTTTAGGGCTTGTTTTAGATTATGATGAAGAAAACAAGATGGTTTTATTAGAACAAAGAAACTATTTTAAAAATGGTGATATTGTGGAATTTTTTGGACCTGAAACGGAAACATTTACTTACATGGTGCATACAATAGTAAACGAAAATGATGAAAAAATAGAAGTGGCTAATCATCCTAATATGCTTGTTAAATTACCTGTTGACAAACCTTTACATAAGTGGGATATGATGCGGATAAAAGTGTTTGACAAGAATAATTATTTATAGTATGATGTTGCACGTGAATTTAAAAGAAAGTGAGGCCTTTAGAGATGAATCAAGAAATTATATTGACTCCAGAAGGTTATTTAGAATTAGAAACAGAATTAAATAATTTAAAAAATGTAGAAAGACCCCGTGTTATAAAAGATTTAAAAGATGCGCGTGCGCAAGGGGATTTATCTGAAAATGCCGATTATGATGCTGCTAGAGATGAACAAGCTCAAATCGAAGCTAAAATTAAAGAATTAGAATTTAAACTAGAACACAGTAAAATTGCGCAAAAAGATGCAGCTGGTTGTGTTTCTGTTGGTAATACGGTTGTTATTTTATATGATGATGGTGAAGAAGATGAATACCAAATTGTTGGTTCGATGGAAGCTGATCCATTTGAAAATAAAATTTCAAATGAAAGTCCTATTGGTATTGCCGTTCTAGGTCATAAAAAAGGGGAACATGTAGAAGTTTCTAGTCCTAATGGTTCTTATACTGTAACAATTAAAGATGTAAAATAAGCATATAAAACTAGGTGATTTAGCCTAGTTTTTTGCTAATATAAAAATAATGCCGTTTTAAAGGAATTTGTGTTATAATGTTATCTATCAAAGCAAAGATTAGGCAGTACTTTTATTGTTGAATTTTAAGGAAGAAGGATATGGATGAAAAACAAAAAAAACAATAAATGGATGGGGGTTAGTGCCTTTAGTTTATACTTCATCACTTTTATTTTTTTAATTTACATGTTTTTTCATGCCGGTGTTTCTGTGTATGAAAAAAGAAGTCCCCTTAAAATGACCGAAGTCACTGCTTTCAATTATAAGGAAATAGAAGATGAAACATCTCCCACCAAAAAAACAAAAGTTTATGAAAGAACTTTAACTAATGTAGATAACCAAGAAGAAGTATTTGCTTTTTATGTCAGTCATAGTTATGTTAAAGTTTATTTAGATGATGATTTAGTTTATGAGTTAAAAAATACAAATAAAGATATTAGAACGGTAGGAAATAACTATATTTATTTTCCTCTTTCTAAAACTGATATTGGTAAAAGATTGAAAATAGAAATCTCACCTGTGTATGACTACTTTTTAAAACAAAATATTATTTTTTACCAAGGCTCATGGCAAGGCATTTATACTTATGAAATATATCATAATCTGCCCCAAATATTTTTAGCTTTTTTATGTATTATCATGGGCATTCTCTTATGTTGTCTTGACTTTTATTTTGCCCATAAAAAACAATATGCCAATAAATTAGTTTATTTAGGCTTGTTTATTCTAAGTTTGGGCTTATGGAAAATATGTGATACGAGTGCTACTCCTTTACTATTTCCGGATATTCCTGTTTTCTTGACTTATTTATCTTTAATTATGCTTTATTTAGCCCCGGTATCTTTCTTAATTTATATTTATTATCAATTTGAAGATGAACACACATCTTTAAAAAGAATAATTCCCATCGCCATTTTTATTCCAACTTTCGCGATGATTTTAGAACTACTTAATATGGTGGAGTTAAGAGAAGTACTATTATTAAATCATGTTTGTCTTATTTTATACATATCTTTATTATTACTTTTATGTATTAAAGATTGGCAAAGACATAAAACACCTCATTTTTTTCCTATCTTAGTCATTTCCCTTATCGTGGGCGTATTGTTAGATTTTTTAGTTTATTATGTTAATGGTCCTTCTAGTCAAACTATTTTCATTTTACTAGCTATGGTTGTAGATGTTATCTCTATGGCTATTTTGTCTATTAAAAAACTTCGGTTTCGTTCGGATATTGATACTTTAACGGGACTTTATAATAACAATCGTTGTAAAGAAGTCTTAGAAAACGTTACTTATGAAAAATTTTGTTTACTTGTTTTTGATATAAACGGTCTTAAAAAAGTTAATGATACCCTAGGTCATACCTATGGAGATAAGATGATTAAAGCATTTAGTAGTCTTTTACAACAGGCTCTTCCTAAAAATTCCTTTGCCGGCCGTTTTGGCGGTGATGAATTTATTGTTATTCTTTATGATACTACTTTAGAAAAAGTAACCGCTTTTTTAGATGATTTTAAAAATAAAGTGACCAAATATAATAAGGAACACAAAGAATTTGTTCTTTCATATGCGGTCGGGTATGGTTTAAGTATGGAAAAAACACCTAAAACGATGAAAGAAATATTTGCCGATGCTGATGCCAAAATGTATAAAAATAAAGAAGATTATTACCAAACACATCATATCACGCCTTATCGTTAAATAAAAAACCTTGTTCTAAAAAGAATAGGGTTTTTCTGTGCTATAATATTGATAACTAAGGAAAGGAGTGTAGAAATGAGCCCGATTTATCTTTGCATTGATTTAAAAAGTTTCTATGCTTCTGTCGAGTGCCGGGAAAGAGGCTTAGACCCTTTAAAAACTAATTTAGTTGTGGCGGATGAACAAAGAACGGATAAAACGATTTGTCTTGCTATCACGCCTAGTTTAAAAAAATATGGCTTAAAAGGAAGAGCGAGACTTTATGAAGTTAAAGAAGTTGTTAGACAGGCTAATTATAAAAGAAGACAAAAAGGTTTTAAATTAAGCCAAAAATCTTATAATGATGAAGAACTTACTAAAAATCCTCATGCCGCGATTGATTTTTTGATAGCCAAACCAAGAATGGCTTACTATATGAAATATAGTACGGAAATATTTCAAACTTATTTAGAATTTGTTTCTAAAGATGATATTTATAGTTATTCAATTGATGAAGTTTTTATTGATATTACTTCTTATTTAAAAATGTATCAAAAAACGCCTACAGAAATGGCAACTATGATTATGAAAAGAGTTTATGAAAAAACCGGTATCACCGCGACTTGTGGAATTGGTACGAATCTTTACTTAGCTAAAGTAGCCATGGATATCGAAGCTAAACATATGAATCCCAATTCTTTTGGTGTAAGAATCGCTTTTTTAGATGAAAGGTCTTATCGTTATCAACTGTGGACACATGAACCTCTAACTGATTTTTGGCGCGTGGGAAAAGGCACGCAAGAAAGGCTTTTACGGCACGGCATAAAAACCATGGGTGATATCGCGTTATGCTCGAAACAAAATGAACAATTGTTATATAAATTATTAGGGGTTAATGCCGAAATATTGATTGATCATGCTTGGGGATATGAACCACTTAGTATGAAACAAATAAAAAATTGTCGACCGGTAACAAAAAGTATTTCCCAGGGCCAAGTTTTATCTTGCCCATATGAAGCCAAAGATATTAATCTTGTTGTTCGAGAAATGGTTGATTTAATGAGTTATGAATTAGTAGAGCATCATTTTTTAACAGCCAAAATTGTTTTACATATTGGTTATGATGTTAATAATTTAAAAGAAAGAAAGAAATATATTGAAGGAGAACTTACTAATGATATGTATGGAAGAAAAGTGCCTAAGCCTAGTCATGGAACTATCACTATTAATAAAAACACTTCTTCTTCCAAAATATTATGTGAATATGCTTTGCAATTACTAGATAGGATTATAAATCCTCATCTTTTAGTTAGACGTATTACTATTTATATGACGGATTTAGTAAATGATTTAGATGTATCTTCCCAAAAGGAAAATGTTCAATTTGATTTATTTTCCAACAGTTCTTTAAAAGACGCGGAAAAGAAGAAAGAACAAAGAGATATTAAAGACGAAAAACAAATTCAAAAAGTTATTTTAGATATTAAAAATAAATATGGCAAGAATGCCATTTTAAAAGGGATGAATTTAGAAAAAGGGGCTACAGCTAGAGAAAGAAATAAAGAAATAGGAGGACATCATGCTTGAAAAATATAAAAGTATTATTAATTTACCTCATCATGAATCTTCGTTTCATAAAAGAATGCCTATGGAAGAAAGAGCCTTCCAATTTGGCTCTTTTGCTTCTTTAGTTGGTTATGAAGAAAATTTAAAAGAAACAAGTAGAGAGACGACATTAAAACAAAATTTATCTTTAGATGATTTAGAAAGATTAAATTATAAGTTATCTATTTTAAGTCAAAATATTAAAGAAAAGCCTTTCATTAAATTACGTTATTTTGTAAAAGATAATCGTAAAGAAGGAGGCCAAGTTTTAGAAAAAGAAGGCTGTCTTATTAAAATAGACACAAGTAAAAGATATCTTCTTTTAGATGATAAAACAACCATCTTTTTTGCTGATATTTTAGATATTTTTACAAACTTAGATGATTTTTATGTCTGAAAATCTATTTCTTTGATATAATCAAGTTAGAATAAGAAAGAAGAGATTTTATGTACACCGTTATGGATTATTTAAAATATTATCGGAACACCTCTTTTCAAGAAGTTTCCTTAAATCAGTTGGATTTTCTTATCTGTGCCATTTTAGTTTATTTGCCTTCTAATGACTTTAAGGATGCTAAAAGTTTAAAAGAGTTTAGCAAAGATGTTTTAGAATTAGAAAATAAAGATTATCATGGTATGATGATTCCTAAAAGTTATGAAGTTTTAAAATACTTACAAAATGCTAAACGTTATGCTGATATGAAAATTATGAATTTTGTTAAGCGAAAAAATGAAAAAACACAATTTGGAGCTTGTAAATTTTTAATAGATAAAAAAACTATTATTGCCTTTAAAGGAACAGATGGTTCGACGATTGGGTGGACTGAAAATTTTCGCCTTTTATATGATTATCCAACTTATACCCAAAGGCTTTCTTTAAAATATTTAGAAGATAATATTAAATTTAATGATAAAAATGTTTATGTCGTAGGGCATAGTAAAGGTGGTAATCTTGCTATGTCTTCAGTGATGGAACTAAATTATCCTTTATTTAAAAAAGTGAAAAAAGTATATAATTTTGATGGACCTGGTTTTTTAAAAAAAGAATTTAACTCTTTAAAATATCAAGCATTAGCAAAGAAACTTGTTAATGTTATTCCTACAGGTTCAGTGGTTGGCTCTTTATTATTTAACAAAAATTATACAGTTGTTGAAAGTTGTGAACTAGCCTTTAATGAACATTACCCCACCACATGGGGCGTTTTTGGCGAGTTTTTCTTAGAAGGAACGTTATCAAGTATTTCAAAACATTTAAATGAAAGTACAACCATAGGTATGGAAAACTTAGATAGTGAAAAGTTAAAAGAAGCCATGGAAACACTTTTAAAAAATATGGAAAAAAAATATGATGATGAATTTGAATTTAACATTAATGATATCAAAAATTTGTTAAAGAATAGAGATAATCTTGATTCTGAAGTAGCCAAATATTTAAGAGAAATGCTTCCTAAAATATTTTTAGCTGTTACAGGTAAAAATATCAATGAATAAATAAGAAAATTATGTTAAAATAATTCATAACGCCCATGCTATTTTAAAAGGAGGAAATATATGAGTAATGAAATGGATATAAGCAAATACTTAGTTTGGTTTGTTCCTTCTAAAACGGATACTGACCATAATGCCATCGAACTTTTAAAACAGGAAATAGAAATGCAAAAGAGAAAGGAAGGAAGACAAAGATGAAGTTGCAATTTGCGTTATTAAAAAAAGAAGCCAAGACAAAAGCAAGACTTGGTAAAATTATTTATCATGGACAAGAATATGAAACACCAATGTTTATGCCGGTTGGAACCCAAGCTACTGTTAAAACATTAAGTCCTGAAGAGGTTAAAGAAACCAAAGCAGGAATTATTTTAGCTAATACCTATCATTTATGGTTAAGACCAGGGGATGAAATTATTAAAAAAGCTGGTGGTTTACATACATTTATGAACTATGATGGGCCTATTTTAACAGATTCAGGAGGTTTTCAAGTGTTTTCTTTAGCCAGACCTAAAGATATTACCGAAGAAGGCGTTCATTTTAAAAATCAATATAATGGTGATAAACTCTTTTTAACACCTGAAAAGTCAATTAAAATTCAAGAAAATTTAGGAAGTGACATTGTTATGAGTTTTGATGAATGTCCTCCTGCTAGTGCTTCTTATGATTATTTAAAACAAAGTGTTGAAAGAACACTTCGTTGGGCTAAAAGAGGCAAAGATGTTTTTAAAGGCGAAGAGCAACTTTTATTTGGAATTGTCCAAGGTGGAGCTTATGAAGATTTACGAAAAATGAGTGCCGAAAGTTTAGTGAAAATGAATTTTGATGGTTATTCTATTGGTGGTGTTGCCAACGACCACGAATCAAAAGAAGATATGTATAAAGCTTTTTCCTATTCCACAAAATATTTACCAGAAGACAAATTACGTTATGCCATGGGTATTGGTGAACCTATCGACTTAATCGAAGGGGTTATAAGAGGTGTCGATTTATTTGACTGTGTAACGCCTACAAGATTAGCCCGTCATGGGCATGCTTTTACAAAGTATGGTAAAATCAATTTAAAAAATGCTAAGTATAAAGAAGATTTCACACCTATTAGCAAAGAGTGTGATTGCTACGCTTGTAAGCATTATACAAAGGCTTATATCAAGCATCTTATTAATGCTGATGAAACTTTTGGGGCTCGTCTTTTATCTATTCATAATATTCGTTATTTAGTTTCTTTAATGGAAGAAATAAGACAAGCTATTAAAGATGATAATATTGAATCTTTCAGGGAGGAGTTTATTAAAAATTATTATGGTAAGAAAAATGTCTAACTTAAAAATTATAATTTTTACATTTTTAATAAGTCTTATTCTTTTAGTCGGCGCATCTTTTATTGATATTTATAAAACCCATAAAAATAGGCTTATTTTAGTTTCTCAAAAAAGAATCACCGAGGCTTGTGAAACTTGTTTTTTAGAAGAAAAATGTCATTCTTCAAAAGTAACTTTACAAGAATTAATAGATCTTAATTATTTAAAAGAAGAAGTAAATCCTTTAACCAAAATGTATTATTCTAAAAAATCTTATGTTACTAAAGAAAATGACACTTATACTTTTTATGAAGTGGATTAACCTTTTTTATTAATTCCGACCATCGAACCTAAAGTACTTGCAAGTATTAAAACAATATAGTAAATGGTTCTTTCCAAAGAAAAACTTACATGATAGAAAACAATATTAATAAAAATGAGGATAAAAATAAGCCAAAGGCCTATTTTTATGCCTTCTAAAAAGCCTTTTTTTAGGGCTTTTTTGCCATATTCAAAACCAATGATAAATAAAAGAAGAATCATCCCTATAAAAATAAAAGTATTTGTTAATTTAAAGTGTAAAATGTCAAAATAATTAAATGTTGTTAAAATAAGTGAAAAAAGGAAAATAAAACCAAGAAAGAATAAACCTGTTAAACAATATTTTTTTAATTTTTTCATTGTCATCACCTATTAAATTTTATACATGATTAAAAAAATTAGAACGTGACCATAATAAAAATAGGTGATAATATGCAAGAATTAGAATCTATTATTTTTAGAACGATTTTCTTTTATTTTTTTATTGTTTTACTTTATCGTATCATGGGTAAAAGAGAAATTGGCCAATTAGGTGTTACGGATTTAATTATCTCCATATTAATGGCTGAAATGGTCGCGATATCCATAGAAAATATTGATAAATCTATTTTTCAAACAATTATTCCTTTATCTTTATTGGGGCTTTTAGAAATTTTTTTAGCTTTTATCAGTATTAAATCAAGAACATTTAGAAGAATCTTTGATGGTAAACCTTCCTTAATTGTTTGTTATGGTAAAGTAAATTATAAAGAAATGGTAAGACAACGTTATAGTATGGATGACCTTTTACTAAGTTTAAGACAGAAGGAGGTTAAAGATTTACAAGAAGTAGAATATGCTTTTCTAGAGCCTAATGGCAAATTATCTATATTTAAATATAATTTGTTAAAGATAAGTTCGCCTTATCCTATGCCTTTAATTTTAGATGGCGAGATTAATATTAAAACTTTAGAATTTTTACAAAAAGAAAAAAGTTGGTTAGTTCAAAGTTTAAAACAAAAAAACTTAGTTGTTTCAGATATTTTTTATGCCTTTTATAAAAATAAGAAAATATATATTATTAAGAAAGATGAAATTGCTTAATTGCTTAATTGCTTAATTGTTTATCTTTTTTTTAAGGCTTACTTTATGCTAAAATAAGAAAAAAGAAAGGAAGTATATTATGTATAGTTATATCAAAGGTGTTGTAACAGGTGAAGAAAAAAATACGATTATTTTAGAAAATAATGGGATAGGTTATGAAATAAATGTTTCTAATCCTTATGCTTTTAAAGAAAATGAAGAACAAAAAGTTTATATTTATCATCATATAAGAGAAGATGAAGAAAGTTTATATGGCTTTCAAACTAAAGAAGAAAAAGAATTGTTTTTAAAACTTATCAATGTGAAGGGAGTAGGACCAAAACTAGTTATGCCCATGCTTGCTACGGGAAGTGTAAATGGTATTATTGATGCAATTGAAAGAGAAAATGTTTTATATTTAAAGAAATTTCCGAAAGTAGGAGAAAAAGTAGCTAGGCAAATTATTTTGGATTTAAAAGGAAAACTTGCCATTGATACTTCTGAAATTTCTTCTCATGGTTTTGAAGAACTTATTAGTGTTTTAGAAGGTCTTGGTTATAAACAAGCAGATATCAAAAAGATTTTACCTAATGTAGATGCTAGTAAAACGATAGAAAATCAAGTTAAAGAAGCCTTAAAATTGCTTCTTAAATAAAAATGACAAGAATTAAAAAATAGGAGGTATATATATGGATGAGCATATTTTAGAAAGTGAAAAATTAGCCACTGATTCTTTTGAAAATAATATTAGACCGCAAAGTTTAAAAGAATATATTGGCCAAGAAGAAATTACCAGTAATTTAAGTGTTTTTATTGAAGCAAGCAAAATGCGTAACGAATCTTTAGATCATGTTTTATTATATGGTCCTCCTGGTCTTGGCAAAACAACTCTTGCCCATATTATTGCTAATGAACTAGGTGTAAATTTAAAAACAGCCAGTGGACCATCTTTAGAAAAAAGTGGTGATTTAGCCGCGGTTTTATCGACTTTGGAACCGGGTGATGTTCTATTTATTGATGAGATTCATCGTATGCCTAAGTTTATTGAAGAAATTTTATATCCAGCCATGGAAGACTTTGAACTTGATTTAGTTATTAATAATGATGGCAAGAGTAGAAATTTAAAAATAGATTTACCACCTTTTACTTTAGTAGGAGCAACCACTAGAGCAGGAGACATTTCGGCACCTTTAAGAGACCGTTTTGGTATTATTAATAAACTTCAATATTATACTGAAGAGGAATTAAAAGAAATTATTTTAAGAACGAGTCGTGTTCTTGAAATGCCTATTACAGATGAGGCAGCCTCTTTACTTTCTAAAAGATGTCGTAAAACACCGAGAATTGCTAATCGTTTATTTAAAAGAGTTCGGGATTTTGCTTTAGTAGGGGGATATAAAACGATAACTTATGATTTAGCTAATCGTTCCTTAGAAAGATTAAAAGTTGATGAAGATGGCTTGGACGCTATTGATATTGAGTATTTAACGAGTTTAATTGAAAAATTTGGGGGAGGTCCCGTTGGTGTTGAAACAATTAGTACTAGTATTGGCGAAGAAGTATCAACAATTGAAGATGTTGTCGAACCATTTTTATTACAAGAAGGCTTTATTAAAAGAACGCCAAGAGGAAGAATGGCTTTGGAAAAAGCCTATAAACATTTAAAAATAAGTCATAACGAAGGTTTATTTGCTGATGATTTTGAATAAATTTGAAACACTATTTGCAAAATAGTGTTTTTTAATACCATTTGGTATTAAAAATATGTTACAATAATTTTGGAATAAACATAGGTGGTTTAAAATAATCCTTATGTTACATATTAGTCTTAAAGGAGTAAAAAAAGATGAATAAAAAGAAAAAGATTATTTTGATTATTGTAATACTATTAGTAATGATGACGGTTATAGGGGTTTCTTATGCCTATTGGCTTTTAACTTTTAGTAGTCATAATCCTTCAAAACTTGTAACAAGTTGTTTGAATTTATCATTAACTAATGAAAAAAATGATATTAATCTTACCAAGGCTTATCCCATATCTGATGCCGAAGGAAAAAAACTAACACCATATAGTTTTACGATAACAAATACTTGTGATTTATTTTTAAGTTACACAGTTAACCTAGAAATTTTAAATGATTCTACGATGCCTTATAAATATATTAAAGCAATGGTAAATAATGAAGCAATCGCTAAATTAAAAGATTTAGAAGATACCCAAACAACTTTAGAAAATGCTTCTTCTTCCAAAGTTCTTTTTAAAGGAACCCTTGGTTCTGGTGACAGTGCTGATTATAATATTAGACTATGGATGGACGAAGATGTCACCATAAATGATACAGATTCCATGAATACCACTTTTTTATCAAAAGTAACCATAGGAGCCCAAAGAAGTACTTACATCCCATCAGAACAAGGCTATACAACCTTAGCCAATGCCATACTAGCCAACGAATATCAAACAACACCCGAAATATCTAAACAAAAAATTGCGGCCAAACAAGCACCAGATTTTAGTAAGACGGCTCCAATTTTAATGTGGAGTGAAAATAAAGATTCAAACTTAAGTAGTAAATCGGTAACAATGCCTCACCCAGATTTAGTTGCTTTTAAAGATAGTGATGAGAGATTTAAAAACTTGACTGCTGAATCAGTTTTACTTCCTATTGGAACAGGATATAACTTTAATTTTGAAACAGGAAAATATACCATTACGAACGTTCAACAAGTAGATCCCAGTACTTTAACGTATGGTGTAGATACTAAGTATTATTACTGTGGTGCCGGATATAGCACAAGTTCATCCGATGTTATTTCAATGTGGAAAGATGAATCAGATTGTTCAGGAATTTATGAAATCGCAAGTGCCAGTATTACTGATGGAACAGCAACTGGTTCAGGAGGAACTTCTTTCAAAACGAGAAGATATAATTTAAAAAGTTATTTAATGAACCAAACAGAAAGAGAAAGTGATAAATCAGATAAAGGACTTTATCAAATGGCAGATGATGATGGTATAAGTTATTACTATCGTGGTTCCGTAAATAACAACTATGTAAAATATGCTGGTGCTTACTGGCGAATTATTCGTATCAATGGTGATGGCAGTGTCAGACTTCTATATGCAGGAACAACAGCCAATGCCAGTGGTTCAGGATTAAATATAAAATCAGCTGCCTTTAATAGTAAAAGAAATAACCCAGCCTATGTAGGATACATGTATGGCAGCACTTTAAATACAAGTTATGAAAAAACAAATGCCAATGAAAATGATAGTAATATAAAAAAAGAATTAGACAATTGGTATAAAACTCATATTTTAGGAACAAGTAATGAATCGGTTATCGCTGATGCCGGTTTCTGTAATGATAGAAGTTTGTCTTGGGGAAGTGGTTACTTAATAACAGGTACTGGTTCTGGTGCAACCTACAATCCATATCAAAGATATTATTATACGAAACAACCAACTTTAAAATGTATTCAAACAAATGATTTATTTACTTTAAGTACAAATACTAAAGGAAATAAAGCATTAACTTATCCGATTGGCTTAATTACTGTTGATGAATTAATGCTTTCAGGCTATGCCAATGGTTATATTAATAAATCAGCTTATACTTATGGTTCGAGCCATTATTGGACCATGTCTCCGAGAGCTTACAACAGTTCGGATATGGTTTCGAGCGAGTTTGCCTTGAATAGCATGGGTTATCCTGCCATTGGAATTGTGACCGATGGCATTGACGTTCGTCCTGTTATAAATATTAAAGGAGATGCCAAAATAAGCGGAGGAATAGGAACGTCTTCTAGTCCTTATGAGATTGTAACCAATTAGTTTTATTTTTTATTAGATGAAAGGATAGTAAAAATGAAAAAGAAAAAAGTATTAATAATAGTGATAAGTATTGTTCTAATATTAAGTATAATTGGTATTTCTTATGCTATATGGACTTTAAATTTGTCTCAAAAAGGTTTTAATAAAATAGCAGGAAGTTGTTTTAGTTTATCGTTAACAAATGAAAAAAATAATATTAATTTAGTTAATGCTTACCCTATAACAAATGAAGAAGGCAAAAAGTTAACGCCTTATAGTTTTACGATAACAAATACTTGTGATTTATTTGCCAGTTACACTGTTAATTTAGAAATATTAGAAAACAATACGTTACCAATAAAATATATTAGTTCTATGATAAATAATGAAAGCGTTATTAAACTAAGTGAATTAGAAGATGCTAAAACAACAATAAATGGTTCTGTAACATCAAAAATACTTGCCAAAGGTTCTTTAGGTTCCGGTGACAGTGTTGATTATAACTTAAGATTATGGATGAGTGAAGATGTTACACCAGAAGATACAGACGCTATGAATAAAAACTTTAAATCAAAAGTAGTTGTAACAGCATCAGTAAGTAACTATAGTCCAGTAGAACAAGGCTATACAACTCTTGCTAATGCCATACTTGCTAATGAATATCAAACAACTCCTGAAATATCTAAACAAAAAATCGCCGCTAAACAGGCAGTTGATTTTGGTAAAACAGCTCCAATGTTGGTTTGGAGTGAAATTAAAGATTCAAACTTAAGTAGTACATCCACAACAATGCCTCATCCCGATTTAGTTGCTTTAAAAGATACTGATGCAAGGTTTAAAAACCTGACAGCCGAATCAGTCTTACTTTCAATTGGCTCTAGTTATACCTTTAATTCTGAGACAGGAAAATATACCATTACAAATGTTCAACAAGTAGATCCGACTATTTTAACATACGGTGGGGCTACGAAGTATTATTTTTGTGGTTCAGGTTATAATACTAGCTCAGATGATGTTATTAGTGTTTATAAAAGTACAACAGGCTGTTCAAATATTTATGAAATAACCAGTGCCAGTATTACAGATGGAACAGACACGGGTTCAGGAGGAACAACTTTTAAAACAAGAACATATAATTTAAAAGGCTATGGAATGACTCAGTCAGAAAGAGAAAGTGATAAATCAGATAAGGGACTTTATCAAATGGAAGATGATGATGGCACAAGTTATTACTATCGTGGTTCAGTAAATAACAACTATGTAAAATATGCTGGCGCTTACTGGCAAATTATTCGTATCAATGGTGATAACAGTGTCAGACTTTTATATGCGGGAACAACAGCCAATGTCAGTGGCTCTGGTTTAAATATAAAATCAGCTGCCTTTAATAGTAAAAAAAATAACCCAGCTTATGTAGGATACATGTATGGTAGCACTTTAAATACAAGTTATGAAAAAACAAATGCCAATGAAAATGACAGCAATATCAAAAAAGAATTAGACAATTGGTATAAAACCCATATTTTAGGAACAAGCAATGAATCAGTCATCGCTGATGCCAGTTTCTGTAGTGATAGAAGTTTATCTTCAGGAAATGGATACTCTACAACTGGTTCTTATACATACTATGGGCCTCATCTTAGATATTATCAAACAAAACAACCAACTTTAAAATGTGCTCAAACAAACGATTTGTTTACCTTAAGTATAAATACTAAAGGAAATAAAGCCTTAATTTATCCGATTGGCTTAATTACTGTCGATGAACTAATGCTGAGCGGTTATGCCGATGGTTATATTAATAAATCTGCTTATACTTATAGTGCTTGTACTTATTGGACTATGTCTCCGAGTTCTTTCAACTTCACAGCAACAGCAGCGACTGTTTTCATCTTAAACAGTGACGGCCGTCCTTTCGGTAGCGATAATGTGACCTACGACCTTGGCGTTCGTCCTGTTATAAATATTAAAGGAGATGCCAAAATAAGCGGAGGAATAGGAACATCTTCTAGTCCTTATGAGATTGTGACCAATTAGTTTTTATTTTTTATACTTATAGTGATATCAAAATGGTATCACTATAAAAACGGATGAAAGGATATAAAAAAATGAAAAAGCAAAAAGTATTAATAATAATGATAAGTATTGTCCTAATATTAAGTGTAATTGGTATATCTTATGCCGTATGGACTTTAAATTTAACCCAAACAAGTGAAAATGATATTGCTTCTACTTGTTTTAATATTAGTTTTACTGAAAAAGATAACATAAGTTTACAAAAGAGTTATCCTTTGTATGATAAAGATGGAAAAAAGTTAACTCCATATGAATTTACCATAACAAATAACTGTGATTCTTCTGCTTCATACGCTGTTAATTTGGAGGTTTTAAATACTTCAACTTTAACAAATAATGACGCTATTAAAGTTATGCTTTCTAAAAAAGAAAATAATGTTGAAAATGAATTAAAATTAAATTTATTATCAAATTATGAAACTGTTACAAAAACACTTAATAATGCTAAATCTGCTTTTAATTTAACAACAGGTTATTTAGGTGCTAAAGAAAGCAAGACTTATGATTTAAGATTATGGTTAGATGAAAATGTAACAACGGAAACATTAAATATTCAAAATACAACCTTTAATTCAAAAGTTATTGTAACAGCAAAATATGAAACAGAAATACCATATGCAACAAGCGTTGTTTCTAATTTAGCCGCTAAAGCTGATACATCTTCAACAGATGTATATACTGTTCCAGATAAAACAAGTAGTAGTTGTACTTATACTTTAGCCTATGATGGAACAAGTGATAACAATTTAAGATATGTTGGAAAAAATCCTTGTAACTATGTCAAAATAGATAATGAGTATTGGCGTATTATAGGTGTTATGAATAACATAGATGATGGAACAGGAAAAAAAGAATCGAGAATAAAATTAATAAGAAATGAATCTATAGGAAAATATTCATGGGACTCTTCAGAGTCATCAGTAAATGGTGGTTATGGTGTCAATGAATGGAGTCAAGCAGACCTAATGAAACTTTTAAATCCAAGTTATGAAAGTGAAAGTGTCGGTGGTTCATTATACTACAATAATAGTTCAGGAAACTGCTATATTAGTGTTAATAATGCCACGACTTCTTGTGATTTTACAAGTAGCGGTTTAAAAACAAATTTAAAAAAATTAATAGGAAACACTTTATGGAATACAGGAAGTAATGATGGAGTCACTTATACATACCAAAATATAATTACAAGCAAATTTTATGAATTAGAAAGAAGTAGCAATAATGGAAAAATATGTACGTCAGGTAATAATTGTAATGATACTGTAGCAAGAACAACGACATGGCATGGGGAAGTTGGACTTATGTATCCAAGTGATTATGGTTACGCGACAAGTGGAGGAAGTACAACCAATCGAACAAGTTGTTTAGCAAAAGAAGTATCTAACTGGGATGAAACAAGCGACAATTGCTATAATAATGATTGGCTTTACAATTCAAGCAATTGGCAATGGACTATTTCACCTATTGCAGGTTCTTCATGTGCCTACGATGTGTTTTTTATTGGATGGCACGGATATGTTCGCAACAGCTATGTTGGCGATGCTGGTCTGGTTCGTCCATCCGTTTATCTAAAATCTTCTACAACAATTGTTAATGGTAATGGTACTTTAGAAAATCCGTATGTATTATCTGGGGATTAATGCTTGCTTTTCTTTAAGTTATTACGTGTTAATTTTATGTAAATTTGCTTTACAAACGCAGCCATGCCTTTTATAATAATAGATAAATTGTTTAGGGAGTGGTCATATGGCAAAAACTTTACCTGTCATGTTACTTAAAGATTTTGTTTTACTACCCAACCAAGAGGTGAAAGTAGAACTCAATCATACGCTCTCTTTTAAGACACTGGAATTAAGTGAAAAGTATTTTAATAATGAAATGATATTAGTTTCACCAACGGATTCTTTAGAGGAACGTCCGGAGGTAGAAGACTTGCCAGATGTTGCTGTAATTGGTCAAGTTACTAAAAAAATAGCACTTCCAAATAATCATATCCGAGTAACTATCGAAGGCATTAAGAGAGTAAAAATAGCAAGGTATTTTAATAACAAGCATGAAAGCGATGTTTTGGAGTGTCGTTTTTATGTGCTTCATTTACCTAAAATAGATGAAACAGAAGAACTTTCTTTACAAAGAGAATTAAAACGTTTATTTCGTAAATTTATTCGTTCTAATGCAAATTTTTCTAACAACTCATTATCAGAAATTCAAAACGTGCATGATTTAAATGAACTTACGGATTTTATTGCCGGTTTACTTCCAACAACTAAAGAAAATAAAATCTTTTATATGGAAGAATTAAATGCTTTAAAAAGAGCTAATAAACTTATTCAAGATTTAGTTGTCGAATTAAAGATTATTAAATTGGACCAACAAATCAATGATTCCTTACAAGAAGAAATGGAAAAAAGTCAAAAGGAATATGTTTTAAGAGAAAAAATTAAAGAAATTGAAAAAGAATTGGGCGAAGAAAATAGAAAACAAGATGAAGTAGATGCTTATTTAGAAAAGTTAGCAACTTTAAATCTTCGCAACACGACTTTAAAAAAGATTGAAGCAGAAATTCACAAGTATGAATGTATGAATGAAATGAGTCCGGAAATAGGCTTTTCAAGAAACTATTTAGAACTTTTCTTTGCTCTTCCTTGGAATGAAGAAAGTATTGAACAAGAAGATTTAAAGGAAATTGAAAAATGTTTAAATAAAACACATTATGGTTTAGAAAAAGTCAAAGAACGTATTTTAGAGTATGCAGCGATGAAAAAAAGAAATCCTTTACTTCAAGCGCCAATTATTTGTTTAGTAGGCCCTCCAGGAGTTGGTAAAAGTACTATCGCATCTTCTATTGCGAAAAGTCTTCATCGTTCCTTTTACAAAATAAGTGTTGGTGGTTTAAATGATTCAACTGAACTTGTTGGTAACAGGCGATCTTATATAGGTAGTTCTCCCGGTAAGATTATCGAAGCCCTAAAAAAATGTGGCACGAAAAATCCTGTGTTATTAATTGATGAAGTTGATAAAATGGTAAAAGACTATAAAGGAGATCCTGCTAGTACGCTTCTTGATATATTAGATCCTAATTTAAATCAAAATTTTATGGATTCTTATTTAGAAGAACCTTTTGATTTAAGTCATGTTCTTTTTCTTTTAACAGCCAATAATAAGAATAAAATTCCCACAGAACTTAAAGACCGCTTAGAAATTATTGAATTATCTAGTTATACTGTTTTTGAAAAAATAACGCTTGCTAAAAACTATTTAATTCCGCGTATTATAAATGATTATCATGTGGCAGAAGAAGAAATTAGTTTAAGTGAAGATACATTAAAAGCATTAATATTAAATTATACATCTGAAGCTGGAGTACGTGATTTACAAAGAAAACTCCATGATATTTATCGTAAAATTATTTTGCGTGGTATGAAAGAAAAACAAAATTTGCATGTTTCTTTAGAACCGAAAGATTTAAAAAAATATTTAGATAGTAAAGATTTGAAAGAACAAGATAAACCTCTTTTACATGAATGTGGTTTAGTTAATATGCTCGCGGCGACTTCTTTTGGTGGGACTGTTACGCAGGTAGAGGCTATTACCTTTAATGGTAAAGGCGAGGTTTATACGACAGGTTCTTTAGGAGATACGTTAAAAGAATCATTAAAAGTTGTTACAAGTTATATAAAAGCTAATAGTTCTCTATTTGGTTTAAATGACAATATTTTTAATAAAAAAAATATTCATTTTCACTTTTTAAGTGGGGCTATTCCTAAAAATGGCCCAAGTGCTGGTGTTTCTATTACAACGTCTTTAATAAGTCTTTTAAAAAAGAAGAAAGTACCAAAAGATATTGCTTTTACAGGAGAAATGACTTTAAGAGGAGAAATTTTACCAGTTGGGGGTATTAAAGAAAAACTAATTGGGGCTTATAATTATGGAATAAAAAAGGTTTATATACCTTCTAAGAATAAAAATGATGTTAAAGAGATTCCCAAAGAAGTAAAATGCAATTTAGAAATCATTCTCGTAAGTAATTATTTAGAGATTTATAAAGATATTTTTAATTGACAAGTATTAATTAATTTTCTATAATGAAATGGTAAAAAAACGTTAAGACACGTTTATAAAACGACTTTTTAAAGAGAGTTTGGAGTAGGTGTAACCAAATAAAAGTCTTTTATAAATATCACTTAAATACCACGTTTTCGGGTAACTTCCGTTAAAGGTCAAATAAGTTAAAGTAAGGATGGTACCGTCATTATGACTCCTTTGGTATCATCTTTTTTTATGGAAAGGATTTGTTTATGAAAAATTTTAAAGAACTTGATAAAAGAAATGTCCATGAAGTAGAAAGTAGTTTAAGTCAAAAATGGCAAGAAATGGATATTTTAAATTTATCTATTGAAAACCGGGCTAAAAATAAAAACTGGGTTTTCTATGATGGACCTATCTATGCGAATGCTAAACCAGGAATTCATCATGTTTTAGCCAAAACGATAAAAGATAGTTTTTGCAAATATAAAACTATGCAAGGTTATCGTGTTTTAAGAAAAATTGGGCTAGATACCCATGGACTTCCTATCGAAGTTAATGTTGAAAAAAAATTAGGTTTTAAAAGTAAAGCAGATATCGAGGCTTTTGGTATTGAAAATTTCTGTAAAGAATGTAATAAAGCTACCGCAACTAATATTGGTGAAGTAAATGATGTCACCCATATGATGGGCCAATTTATTGACTGTGAACATCCTTATATTACATGTACCAATGATTACATTGAATCAGAGTGGTGGCTTTTAAAAGAAATAGATAAGAAAAATCTTTTATATCATGGTAATAAAGTTTTACCATACTGCCCAAGATGTGGAACAGAACTTTCAGCTAATGAAGTAAGCCAAGGATATCAACAAGACAGTGTTAATACAGTTATTGTTCCTTTTAAAAGATGTGATGCGGAAGAATATTTCCTTGTTTGGACAACAACTCCATGGACTTTAATTGCCAATGTTGGGTTATGTGTTCATCCCAATCTTACTTATGTCAGAGTAAAAAGTGATGAAAAAGTCTACATTTTAGCTGAAAATTTAGTAGAAAAAGTTTTTGATGGTAAAGAATATGAAATCCTAAGTTCTTGCCTTGGTAAGGATTTAGAAGGTCTTTCCTATGAACAACTTTTACCTTTTGTAAACGTAGAAGGTAAAGCTTTTAAGGTAGTAAGTGATTCGTATGTCACGAGTGAAGATGGTACAGGAATTGTTCATTTAGCGCCTGCTTATGGTGAAGATGATAACCGTGTTTGTAAAGAAAATGGCTTAGCTTTTTTAAATGTTGTTGATAAAGATGGAACTTACATAGAAGGACCTTGGAAGGGCACTTTGGTTACAGATAACGAACTTGAAATAACTATTGTAAAATGGTTAAAAGAAAATAATAAACTCTTTAAGAAAATCAAAATAGTTCACGATTATCCTCATTGCTGGCGATGTAAACAACCCCTTATTTATTATGCTAAACCAGCTTGGTATATTAAAACAACGGCTTATAAAGAAGAAATTATTAAGGCTAATGAAGGAATTAATTGGTATCCTTCTTATGTGGGAACCAAACGTTTTAATAATTGGCTTTCTAATATGGTAGATTGGGGTATCAGCCGTAATCGTTACTGGGGATGTCCAATGCCTATTTGGATTTGTGATAGTTGTGGCGAAAAAAAAGTCATTGGTAGTCGTGCCGAATTAAAAGAAAATTTAATAGAAGATGTAGATATTTATAAAACAGAACTTCATCGTCCTTATGTGGATAATCTTCATTTAAAATGTCCTTGTTGTGGGGGCGTTATGACGCGTATCAAAGATGTCTTAGATGTTTGGTTTGATTCAGGAGCCATGCCTTATGCCCAATACCATTATCCATTTGAAAATAAAGAACTTTTTGAATCGCAATTTCCAGCTGATTTCATCGCCGAAGGTGTTGACCAAACAAGAGGTTGGTTCAACTCTTTACTATGTATTTCAACTCTTGTATCCGGGGTATCAAGTTTTAAAAATGTTGTTGTTAATGACATGGTCTTAGATTCATATGGTAAAAAAATGAGTAAGTCTGTAGGAAATATTATTGACCCAGTTAAAGAACTTACCGATTATGGTGCGGATATTATTCGCTTTTATATGATGATGGCTTCACCTGTTTGGACGCCTTTAAAATATGATGCCAATGGTTATAAAGAAGTTTATTCTAAATTTATTAACCCTTTAAAAAATACGTATAGTTTCTTTCAAATGTATGCGAATACCGACAACATTGATACCGATGAATGTAATGTACCTTATCTAGATAGAGAAGAAATTGATAAATGGCTTCTTTCTAAATATAATCATTTAGTCAAATATGTTACATCGTCTTTTGAAGAATTTGATTTAAATAAAGTAACCAAAGCCTTAGCTAACTTTGTTTCTGAAGATTTGTCTAACTGGTATATTAGACGTAATAGAAAAAGATTCTGGGCAAGTGATTTAGATACTTCTAAGAAAAGTGTTTACATGACAACTTATGAAGTCTTAATTGGTCTATGTAAACTTGTCGCCCCAATTTGCCCATTTATTTCGGAAGAAATTTATCAAAATTTAACTGGTGAAAAAAGTGTTCATTTAGCAGATTATCCAAAATGTGATGAAACTTTATTTAACGATGAATTAGAAGAAAAAATGGATTTAGTAAGAGATTTAATTCGTCTTGGCAGAAACGTGAGAGAAGACGTTAAAATAAAGGTTCGTGAACCATTACAAACCGTTTATTTAGATGGTAAAAATTTAAATACTTTAAAAGACTTAGTTCCCCTTATCAAAGAAGAATTAAATGTCAAAGATGTTGTTTTCATAAGTGATTTAACATCTTATATGAATTTCTTAGTAAAACCAAACTTTAAAGAAGTTGGTAAGGTATTAGGTCCTAAGATGAAAGATTTCCAAAATATGCTTTCTAATTTAACAGAAGAAGAAATTACATCTTTAGAAAATGGCAAAGAAATTCATTGTTCTTTAAATGGTGAAGATATGCTTGTTTCGCCTAGTATGGTAGATATTCGGGTAAGCGCTAAAGAAAATATGGCCGTAGCCATGGAAAATAATCATTTTGTTATTTTAGATACGACTCGTAGTGAAAGTCTTATTTTAGAAGGAATAGCCAGAGAATTTGTCAGCAAAGTTCAAAATTTACGTAAAGAAAAAGATTTTAATATTACAGATCGTATTGTTATTTCTTATTATGGAACGGAAAGACTTGATAAAGTTTTAAAAGAATTCAAAAATTATATTATGGATGAAACATTAGCAGTTTCTTTTATAAGTAATCCTGATATCAAAACAAAATATGATTTAAATGGTGAGGAAGCCTTAATTGATATTGCTGTATATGAAGAATAGTCTTAATTGATTATTCTTTTTTTGTCGAATTTTGATGAACGATTTTTATCATAAAAAAAAGGAAATCACCGATTTTTTTTGTATATATAAGTAGAAGGATAATTTAAGGCTAGCAAAATTATCTTTCTTAGAAAAGGATAATAGATATGTTAACAGAATTAGAAGTAACAAAAAAATTTTACAGTTGTCGTTACGACAGAACATTTAAAGAAGTCTTTTTAAAAGAAGAAAATGAGGATTTAT
>CAKOHH010000013.1 GCA_934085675.1 uncultured Bacilli bacterium
CATTTCTAAAATAACAGGCTTAAGTGTAGACAAAATAAAAGAAATATCTTCAAAAGAATTAATAGCAAATTAAAGCATGGAAGTAAAATCCTTGTTTTTTTGTCGAATTTTGACGAACGATTTTTATCATAAAAAAAAGGAAATCGCCAATTTTTTTTGTATATATAAGTAGGAGGAGAAATTATGAAAAAAATTTTTAAGATGTTTGTCTTACTTTTATTATTTAATATAACAAAAGTAGAGGCAATTACATTTACATCTTCTTACATAGGAAATTACCATTATGTAGAAGATTCTGGAAGGTGGGGAGACTTTGAGATGTTCTATCGTACCGATAATCAAAAAGTTGCCTATTGTATCCAGCCGGGTGTTAATAAAACAGCCGAAAATTATAAAGAATATACAGGGTTAGATGAAAGTGAACTGGCATCAAAAGTCGGTTTAACAAAAGAAAAATTGGAAAAGATTAGCTTATATGCTTACTATGGATATGCTTATATCGGCCATACTACTAAAGAATGGTTTGTAGCCACACAAGCATTAATTTGGGATGAACTTGGTCACAAATATAGTTTTACATCTCAAAATAATCCAAGTAATCCATGGGCATTTAAGATTAATACCCCAGAACCTATTAAAAGTAAAATGGAAACTATCAAAAGTTTAGTGCATAATCATAAAACAATTCCTTCCAATTTAGATGGTAAAAATTTCGAATTGGGATTAAACAAATTATTTCAAATAAAAGATGAATTATTAAATAATTTTGAAATTGAGCGTAAAAGTTCTGAAGTATCCTTAAATGGAAATACTTTAACAATTACGCCACATGATACATCTAAGAAAAATGTAACATTAACCTTGAAGAAAAAATATGATTATTTTCCAAATGGTGTAATTGTTTATCATCATGATAAAGGACAAGATCTTTTACAACCTGGAAATGTTAGAAGTGAGTTTTCCTTTAGTTATGAAAGTTTTGCGGGCACTTTAAATTTAAAAAAATTTGATAAAATTACTAACAGCTGCGAAGTAAATGGAACTCGTTCTTTAGAAAAGGCTATTTATGGTGTTTATGACGAAGAGAATAACCTTTTTACTAAACTAACGATTCATAATTGTGAAGCCACATTAGATAATATTCCTTTAGGAAGATATTATTTACAAGAATTAGAGGCTCCATATGGCTATCAGCTAGACGAAGAAAAATATTATTTTGAAATTACCAAGGAACACGTTAGTAATCCTTTAGAATTAAAAGTTTATGATGTTCCTAAAATGACTTTAATTAAAATTAATAAAAAATATTTATCTTATAATAATATTACTTTAAATGAGGAAGGTGCCGCTTTTCAAATTTATAGTAATACTAGTAAAAAATTAGTCACGGAAATGAAAACAGACAAAGACGGAAATGCCAGTATTTCACTTCCTTATGATAGTTATACTTTAGTCCAAAAAAGTGGTAAAGAAAATTATAATTTTATACCTAATGAGACTTTTGAAATAAATGAACTATCTCAAGAAGAAACCAATTTTTATTTTGTAAACTATCCTAACTATGGAAAAATTCATCTTGAAAAAAAGGACAATGAAACAAAAGCATGTATTTCTAATAATCAGGATAATGAAGTTATTTATGGTCTTTATTTATTAGATGGCACCTTAATTAAAGGAATTTCTTTTCAATGTGAAATAGATGTGGATAACCTTATTTTAGGAGATTATTACTTACAAGAAATAAAAGCTCCATACGGTTATGAATTAGATAGACAAAAGCATTATTTTACATTAAATAAAGAAAATATTAATATTCCTTTTTCTATAACGTTTTATGATACTAAAAAAATGGTAGAATTAAAAATTAATAAAAAATATCATTATGATGATAATATTTACTTAGATGAAGAAAAGGCAGTTTTTAATATTTATAATCGTGAGACAAATGAACTTGTAAAAACTTTAGAAACTGATAGAAATGGAAATGCGTCAATTGTACTTCCTTACGGAAAGTATATTATCAAACAAGTAAAAGGAAAAAAGAATTATGAATATATAAAGAATCAAGAATTTGAAATCAATGATGATACTAGAAATTTAACTTTAGAGTTTATAAATGAACCAATTAAGAAGAAGATTCATTTAATTAAAATAGAAAAGGAAACCAAAAAAAGAATTTATTTAGCTAATATTCAGTTTAAAATCTATGATTTAGAACGTCAAAAATATGTCTGCGAAAATGAGACTTGTCTTTATGAAACAAATATGTTTGGTGAGTTTATGACTGATAGTTTATATCCATCTACTTATGTAATCGAAGAAGTTAAAAAGAAAAATACGAATCTATTATATAATGATGAAAAAATGCAAATTACCTTAGATGAAGATAGTGAAGATATTGTTCTTGTTTACTTTGAAAATGAAGTGGTTAAAGGAGAAATTGTTGTTCGTAAAACCAATGAAAATAATGAACCATTACAAGGAGTTACTTTTGGCTTATATGCTAAAGAAGATATTTACGATGTCAACAAAAAACTACTTTTTCATAAAAATGATTTGGTAAGTCAAAAAGTTACAGATGAAAATGGCAAAATTATCTTTAGCAATTTACCTTTAGGAGAATATTACATTGAAGAAGTAAGGGCATTAGATGGATATGTTATTGATAAAACCAAATATGATTTTGCTTTAGAGTATCAAGATGAAAATACTAAGACTATTAAAGAAGAAATCACTTTATTAAATGTGTCTGTTCCTAACACTAAAAAAGAAAGCAGTTTTCCTTTGCTTTTAGTAACTCTTATTTGTTTAAAAGGATGGTTTATGATTCATGAAAAAAATAATAAGTTTAATATTTTTTCTTTTAATAGGTAGTGTCATATTATCAACAATCAAAAATAAAGGTGAAGTAATTAATATTTTATCTTCACCTTTTTCTTTTGATAAATATAGTTTTATTGAACGTGAAACAATAAAGAAAGAACAGCCAGAAGCTACGCTAGAAATTTCCAAAATAAACTTATCACAAAAAATATATGCCAAAACTTCTTCTTTAAATAATGTTGATAAAAATGTAACAATTCTAACAGATTTTTGCTTTCAAGAAGATAGTTGTCTTATTTTACTTGCTGCCCATTCTGGAAGTAGTGAAATCGCTTATTTTAAAAATTTAGATAAGCTAGAAATCAAAGATGAAGCCACCTTAATTTATCATAATTATAAATATATTTATGAACTTCAAAAAATAGAAATTAGAGATAAAAATGGCCATCTTAATTTAATAAAAGAGAAAGGGAATTTTCTATATTTAACAACCTGTGATAAAAAAGAAGATAATAAGCAAGATATTTACATTTTTATTTTAAAGGATAAAAAAAGTACATAACCCTATGGCATGTACTTTTTTAATTCCAAGAAACTTTTTCTAAAAATTCAAAGGGACAAAACCCATCTTTAAAATAAATAGATATGTGATTTATACGACTAAAATTCATGGTTAAATTATCATTATATTTACTAAAATAATCAGTAACAGAAATATTTTCAATATACTCTTTAACTTTTTGTTTAAATCAATTCGATAAGTATCTTTTTCTTTAAAAAGTTCTCCGATTTTAGAGTCTAAATTTTTAAGGGGAGGATAACAGAAAAATAAATAGCATTTGTTCCATCTGTTACTACAAAAAAAGAAAGTTCATATTTAAGAGATACCTCTTTTACCTCTTTACAAAAAGATCTTGCGTTGTTGATTTTATTTTCATTTTTCATTTTTAGTGTTCATTTCTATTAAAATAATCCGTTCATATTACCTAGATCATCTATGGTCATATTTAGGGCATTAGGAGTTCTAGGAAGACCAGGCATATCAATAATTTTTCCTAAAAATACGACAATAAAACCTGCTCCACTTTTTAAAGAAATATCTTCAACATGTATTGAATAATTAACTGGGTTACCGAGCTTTTTACTATCATCACCGAAAGAGTATTGCGTTTTGGCGATACAAATAGGTAAAGTTTTAAAACCAAGTGAATTTAATTCTGTAATTTTTTGCTTTGCTAAAGGACTATATATCACTTTATTTGCGTGATATATTTTGGTACAAATTGTTTCAATTTTATTTTCAATGGAATCATTTAAAGAATATAGAACCTTAAAATTGTTAGGTGTCTTTGTCATTTCTATAATTTTATTAGCCACATCTAAAGTACCTTTGCTTCCTTTAGTATAGGCTTCACAAATTTCAAAAGGACAATCTAATTTTTGAACAAATTCTTTAACAAAATTTATTTCTTCTAAATAATCACTATGAAAGCGATTTAAAACAACTAAGATTTTAGTGTTAAATTTCTTTAGATTATTGATATGTGCTTCTAAATTACAAATTCCATTTTGCAAATAAGATATGGACGGAGTATTAATATCTTCTTTAGGACAACCACCATTATATTTTAAAGACCGAATCGTGGCATTCAAAATAACTAAATCTGGTTTTAAATCATGACGACAAACAATATCAAAAAATTTCTCAGCTCCTAAATCAGATCCAAAACCAGCTTCGGTAATAACATAGTCAGCCAAAGAAAGGCCTAGATTTAAAGAAATTAATGAACTACAACCATGAGCAATGTTTGCAAAAGGTCCGCCATGAACAAGGATTGGATTATGTTCTAAACTTTGTACAAGATTTGGTTTTAAAGCTTCTTTAAGTAAAATGGCCAGGCTATCTTCACACTTTAAATCTCGAACAAAAATAGGTTTTTTATCAAAAGAATAACCAATAAAAATATTCTTTAAATGTTCTTTTAAATCAGATAAATTTTGCGATAAACATAAAATAGCCATGATTTCACTGGCAGCTGTAATTGAGAAATGCTCCTCTCGATTAGAAAGATTTATTTTTCTTAAAGCTCTATCATTCATATCAATGGTTCTGTGAAAACAAATAGTTTCAGGATCAATATTTAATTCATTTCCTTGAAAAATATGATTATCAATCAAAGCACATAAAAGATTGTTGCATGAAGTAACAGCGTGCATGTCTCCATTAAAGTGAAGATTAATATCTTCCATAGGAATCATTTGAGCATACCCTCCACCAGTGGCTCCACCTTTGATACCAAAGACGGGACCTAAAGATGGTTCTCGTAACACGGCTATACTATTGTAATTTAATTTTTGTAAGGCGTCATTAATTCCTATGGAAACAGTTGTTTTTCCTTCACCATAAGGAGTTGGATGGATAGAAGTTACTAAAATCAATTTACTATTTTCATTTTTAGAGTAATTTGTATAGTTTATTTTTGCTTTATATTTACCGTAGCATTCTAAATCGTCTAAATTAAGTTTTAATTTTTTAGCTACTTCTCTTATTTCTAACATTTTATTTTGGTTTGCAATTTCAATATCTGTCATAGAATCACCTTCTATAACTATATTACATCATTAACATTTTATTTTGTCAAAATTTGTTCAATATTTATTAATTCTTTACTTTAAAGATTTTACATGTCAGTTAATTTAATGATTTGTAATAAAACATAAAATAGTAATCATCTATATAATACTAGTTGGTTTTCATAAGTATTTTATGAAACATTGGTTTCTAAATTAACTTTATTTAATGTATTAAAGCCCCTTTATTCTTTATTTTATGTTTTCTTAATAAATGAGCAAATTCCTAAAAGAAATCTGTACTTTCCATCCCATAATCTTCTATGTTCATATTAGAGTACTTTATTCTGGTATGAAGTTATAACAACTAGTACATTTTCCATAATCTAGGAAGCCTAATTGTTCTACTAGCTGGGTAGTATTTTGCATTTATTAATTTCTTCTTTTATTATAATTTCTTTTTCTTCATCAGTTTGGCATTCTAATATTCTTGAAAGTAAATCTACGCTTATTAACTTCTTATATATAGGGTATTTTAACACCTCATTTGCTTAATTATTTCTTTTTAAAATACTAAAAATTGTGTGTTTTGAATATTTTTAGTACTGATTTTATAAAAAAACGAACCGTAAAAGTTCGTGTATCAGTTAATTTGGTGGAGCAGAGGAGAGTTGAACTCCTGTCCCGTAAATCCTTTGCTAAAATATCTACAAGTTTAGTTGGAATTAATTTAATATAAAACATGGATCCAACACACCAAAATTTTATACGATTCTTAATTTAAATTCGTAAGTTTATCTAAGAATAAACAAACTTATATATCTTATATATATGAACCTTTAAACACCCTATAAGAGAAAGTGAATAAAAGCCTTCTTATGACCTTAAATTAGGCAGCTACTGGAGCGAAAGCTCCAAAAGAAGAGAACGAATTATTTTCGTCATTTAAATTTAAGTTGTGCATTTATAGTATGCCTACTACTTGCCATCTTAGTAAGTAATTCAGGTCGAAACCAATTACTGCCCCAAGTGAGCACATTATAACACAAAATGTTGCATTTTAAAAGATAAATTGATATGATAGGCATAATCAAACTTTTTTGAGGGGGAGTAAATATGTACGAAGAGAAAGAGCCTGTAAAAAAGGTTAAAAAAGAGAAAAAAAATAAGAAATTTTTTCATGAAGTAAAATTAAAAGAAAAAGTAGATAAAATCAAAGAAAAAGTGTCAAAAAGAGAAAAAAAGATTCCCAAAAAATTAAAAGAAAAAGAAATAACGCCAAAAATAGATAAAACGGAAAATTCAGGAAAGACCAAAGTTATTAGATTTAAACCAGATTTTGTCTCTATTCTTATTAAATTCGGTATCTTTTTGTTTATTGCCTTTATTATTATTTTTGCTGTAACTAAGATTCGCTTAGGATCTGATAGAAAATCATTTGCCGATAATATGGAAAAAATGAAAGAAGTTTCTTATACTTATTTTAAGGCGGAGAAAAATAGACCTTCTTTAGTTCTTGATGAAGTTGATATAACATTAGATGACATGGTAAAAGGAAGTCTTATTAAAGAATTAAAAGATAAAAAAGGAAATGTTTGTAGTCGTGATTATAGTTATGTTTCTATGACCAAAAAATCTTCTGAAGATTATGAAATGACTGTTTATTTAAGCTGTGCTGGAGAAGCCCAAACTGCAACTTATAATATTACTTATCCAAGTGATAATAATGATGATCAAAAAGATAATAAAACGACATATTATGAACTTCAAAGAACTGTTACTAATGATGAAACATATAGTTGTCCAGATGGTTATATTTTAAAAGGAACTTATTGTGAAAAAGCCACAGAAACTATCGCTGCTACGCCAGTTTATAAAGTAACACCAGAAAAAAATACGAAAGCATCCTATAAAAGTAGCAGGTCAGAATATGAATATACCGATCCAATTATTACTATTAAAGAAAATGTTTTAACATGTTCTCGTGGATATACTTTGGAAAATGGAAAATGTATTAAAGAAACAAGCGTTAAATATAAAACTCGTTATACTTATAGTTGTCCAGATGGAGGTACTCCAAGTAATAATCGATGTTTGTTTACAACCAATACGGATTACAAAGATACCAAAGCCTATTGTTCAAAAGGAAGACTTATTAATGAAGATGAATGTTTTGTGACTAAAGACTATTCCTTTAAATGTTTAACTGGTAAAAAAGACAGTACAAAGCATTCTTGTTACACGACTTATGCTGCTAAAACAACATTAAGTGATTGGTTATTCGATAGTAAAGTCAAGTATTCAGAAAGTACTAATGTTGATAGATTTGAGAACGAAAAAGTTCATTATGAATATGACTATTATGATGAAAGAAACAACAAAAATGTTTATAAAAAATATGTTAGAAAAAATATTAAAGTTTGTGATGACGATGATATTTTATCGGGAAGTACTTGTAAGCATTATGATGATTCTTATATCTCTAAATATTGTACCGGTGACTATGAATTAACAAGTGATAGCAAAGAGTGTTATACCATTAAAGAAGCAAATTATAAAAATATTAAAGGAAGTTACACTTGCCCTATTGGATATCACAAAACTGGTACTGGAGAAAATGCTCGTTGCTCTAAATATGAAAAAGCCACTAAAACAGGAAATCAAACTGCTTATTGTTCTTATGGTTATGAATTAACTAAAGATAATCGTTGTCTTAAAGTGGAATCGGCTATTTTGGTTGATGAAGAAAATGCATATTCTTGTCCAGAGGGATATTCGCAAAAGAAAAATGGCAAAGCAACTAAATGTTATAAAAAAACAACAACTGAAGCTTACTATTATTGTACGAACAGTAAGGCTACTTTAAATGGTGACCGTTGTATTGTTCCAAGTGTCACAAAGGTTATATCTTTCCGTTGTCCAAGTGGTTATAAAAAATCTGGTAATCAATGTGTTAAATCATCTAATTCAAAAGATCGAATAAAAGCTACTAAGAAAGAGGCAACAAGTACGACCGAAAAAATTTGGAGTAAGGAAAAAGAAATGGATGGCTGGACTTGGACAGGCAACACAAAAGAGGAATAGATTTTCTCTTTTTTTTTTGATAAAATAAACGTAGAAAGAAGTTGATTTTATGACGTGTTATGAACTTGTAAAACAATTTAAGAGAAATTATCCAGGTACTATCGCGTGGCGTCTTTTAGAAAATGCTAAAGTAATTGATGAACATGTAAATCCTGATGAAACAGTTTTATATGCTTTTGCAGGGCAAAAAAATGAAAGTCCTTTTGACTTTTTTCAAACGGCCGTGGTAGCCTTAACCGATAAAAGATTATTGATTGGTCAAAAGAGAGTTTTATTTGGGTCTGCTTTTAGTAGTATTACTCCTGATTTATATAATGATATGCAAGTTTATGAGGGTATTATCTGGGGGAAAGTTGTTATTGATACAGTTAAAGAAGAACTTTGTATTTCCAATTTATCAAAATCATCCTTAGTAGAAATAGAAACTAAAATTTCCCAATTTATGATTGAGGAAAAAAGAAAGTATGTTCATGTGGAAGAAGAACATTAAAGTAAAAAGACGCATTATTTTTTTAGTTATCTGTTTTCTTTTCTTTCTTTTTCTCTTTTGGCTTTTTTTCTACAAACGAAATTATCAAATGGAGTATATCAAAGATGATTACCATATCACAGAAAATTTTGAAAAAGAGAAAGATTATTACCATTTTAAAATAGTAAAAGATGATTTAAGTTATACGATTTCTTTAGCTAATCAAAATTTTATTTCTAAAAAATTAATTAAACATATAGAAACTTTTACCGTGGAAGATGAAACATGTATTAAAGTAACGAGTAATAAACTCCGTTTTTATCCTCTTTGTCTAAAAAACAATGAACAAATCAGTTACCATCTTGTATCTGAAGAAATGAAAAAAAATTTTACTTATTCTCAAAAAGAACAAATTAATGATACCTATCAAAATATCACCATTAAAGACTATAATTATCAAGATTATTATATTTGGAACTATCATGGCTTTTATCATTTAAACAATGAAAATAAAGAAAATATTACTTTATTTGCCAAAGATATTTATGATCCAAAACTGCTTTATCAAGTTGATAATTTCTTGTTTATTCCTAACTACGATAACAACTATTACTTTACTTCTGCTTACATTTTGAATATGAAAGATGGAACTTATGAAGAGTGGTCATTAAAAGAAAAAATTTATTTTGATAGTGTTATTTTAGGAGCCTATGATAAAGAAATTTACTTAGTTGATAAACATGAGAAAAAAGAATGGACAATTAATCCTTCGAAGAAAAAAATTAAACTTATTGCTGAAAGTAATGAAAAAGGCTTAACTTATCAAAAAGGCTTTCAAAAAGTAATGATGACAAAGTTAACAACCCAAGATTATTATTTTACTGGACTTAATGTTTTTGAATATCAAATAGATAATGGACTTTATAAAAGTAATCTCTTTGGCAAAGAAAAAATCTTGATGGAAAGTCCTAAAGTAATTGTTGGTCAAAAAGACGATACGGTCTATTATTTAAAAGATGATAAGTTATATATGAATAATCCTTTTTATGGTGAGGTTCTACTTATGAGTTATTTTGAATGGAATTTTAATTATCAAAATGTCATTTTTATCAAAAAATAATAACCAAATTTTCTAAAATACATACTTTACTATTAGGAGTGGTAAAGATGTTTCAAAGAAAATACAATTTAATTGTACCTAAAAACAATCAAAACTATTTTAATTATTATACAGTTTCTAAAGGAGATTCTTTATATGCTATCTCAAGAAAATACAATATTAATCCAGAATTACTAGCGGGTTTAAATGGCTTATCTATGACTGATTATATTTATCCCAACCAAGAGATATTAATTCCCAAAAGTGGTTTTAGTTATTACATTACTAAAGAAGGCGATACGATTGATTTAGTAGCAGGCTTATTTAAAACAAATGCGGAAAATGTTTTAAAAAACAACGGCATTATCTATTTAGCTGAAGGCCAAATTTTAGTTCAACCTAAAAAAGAAAACATAAATATTTAGTTTTCTTTTTTTATATGTTATGATTATAAAGAAAGAAGGTTGATAGAATGGTACTTCGTAAGCCTTATGCTTTTTTGATTAAACATTTTAAAATTATTCATTTATTGTTATGTATTCCTCTTGTTTATTTAATTATTAAAACGGGAGCCATTACTTCTTTTTTTAGTGATTATGTTAAGGCTAATTATTATACTAATTTAACTAACATTGCGGGAAGTTATATTAACTATTTTATGTATTTAGCTATTCTTATTATTTTATTATTAGTTTTGGCTATCTATTTTCTAATGAGGCAAAAGAAGAAAAATAGCAAATTTTACTTATTTTTAATGTTATATTATTTACTTTTATTCGTGTTATTTACTATGTGTCATGGCATCATGGGGAAAATGGAAACTAATGAAATCACCGCCCAAGTTGTAAGAAGTTATCGTGATATTGCCTATATGGTTTATGTACCACAGTTTTACTTTTTCATTGTGATGGCTTTAAGAGGAATTGGCTTTAATATTAAAAAGTTTAATTTTGATGAAGATGCGAAAGAGTTAGAAATTGATGATTATGATAACGAAGAATTTGAGTTAGAAATTGGTAAGAATGCTTATCTTTACGAAAGAAAAATAAGAAAATTTATTCGAGAATTTAAATATTATGTATTGGAAAACAAAGTGGTTTTTACTATTTTAGTTTCTATTATAGGGGTTATTTTTGGAACACTTCTTTATTTGAATTTTAATGTATATAATAAAAAATATCATCAAACCCAAAAGATAAATCATAATGGTTTAACGGTAAGTGTTACTGACTCTATCTTAACTAATATGGATCAAGGTGGAAATATCATTACTAAAGGCAAAATCTATTTAGCAGTGGCGGTTAAAATTACTAATAGTAAAAATATTGAAAACACATTTGATTATGAAAATTTTCAAGCAGATGTAGGAGGTTCATTAATAAGAACGACTTTAGACAAAAGTGATGATTTTCCAGATTTAGGTTTAGCTTATACTAGGGATACTAGGATACCACCTAATTCGGAAAACACTTATGTATTAACCTATGAAATGAACGAAAGTGATCAAAATAAAAAGATTACCCTTAAAATTTTAGATTCTTTAGATGTTACTATTGGAAGTGTTACCAGTAATTATAAAACTGTAAATTTGAAATACGATAAAGCCTTTGATACGACAGAGAAAAAGACATTAGAATTTGGACAAACATTAGCTCTTTCGGAAACTCGTTTAAATATGGTTAAAATTCAGTTAAATAGTACTTCTTTAAAAAATGCCTATGAATATACATATCAAAGTTGTGTGTATTCTATTTGCCAAGATTTAAAAAATAAAATTGTGGCTAAAAATAGTCAGAACACATTGCTTATTTTAAATCGTAACTTTGAATTAGATACTTATACAAATTACTATAAGGCCCGTAAAGGAACTTCTGCTTTTGTTAGTGATTTTCTGAAATTAGAATATACAATTAATGATACCAAAAAAGTAGTGAATTTAATAAATCGTAGTACTAAAGATTTACCTAGTACATGGATATTTGAAGTTCCAAATGAAATGATAAATGCCTCAGATCTTTATTTATTAATTAATTTAAGAGGTAGTGTTTATAAATTAAAAGTACAAATAACGTAATGAAAATTAGAAAAAGAAGAACTTGATTTTTCTTTTTTTTTACAGGAATTTATGATAGTATTATCTTATAGTATAGGAGCGTTGAAATGAAAAATAATTTAGAAAGTAAAAAATATCTTTACTTAGGAGTGGGAATAGTTTTTATTACGATTCTGGCAGCGATAGGTATATCTTATGCTTATTGGCGTATTAATTTAAAACAAACAAAGTCTAATGTAGCCACTTCTGCTTGTTTTAAACTTACTTTGAGTGATGAAAATCCCATTTCATTAACAAATGCTTATCCTCTTTTAGACAAAGAATTGGTAAGTTTTTATAAAAGTGCTACCCCTTATCATTTTACAATTGCCAATGTTTGTAATACAGACGCTACAGCTGTGATTAATTTAGAGGTATTGAAAAGTGAAAATCAATTAAGTGATTCTTATGTTTCTGTTATTTTATATAATGGTAGTAAATCTTTTAGTAGTATTTTAACGAACAAGACAGAAAAAACAGATGTTTATTCGGCTTTAGGTAGCAGTAGAACTTATGATGGTGTTAATATCTATGAAAACAAACTTACTGCAAATGAAGTAAATACTGAAAAAGTCTTATCTGATAGTGTTAAAGCCTATAAGTTGTATACTGTTCAAATTAAAGCATCTGAAACCAAAGAATTTAATTTGTTAGAATATATGGATCCTACCACACCAGCTATTTCTGAAACTATGAATAAGCAATTCGAAAGCAAAATTACAGTCACTGCTAGTTATAAAGTAAACTAACAAATTTAAAGAAAGGATGATATTGTGACAAAAGGTGATAAGTACACTAAAGAAATTTTTGAACGGATATTAAAAGAAGGAACCTTGGATGTCAATCCTAGGCCTAAATATAAAGACGGCACCGTAGCGCATACTTTAAGTGTTAATCATGGAATGTGTACATATGATATTACGAAGGGAGAAAATCCTTTAATTACGTTAAGACCGATTGCCACAAAAAGTGCCATTGGTGAATTATTATGGATTTATCAAGATGAATCAAATGATTTAGATTTATTAAAAGAAAAATATGGTGTTACTTGGTGGGATGAATGGGATATTGGTAATCGGACCATCGGATCTTGCTATGGTCATACCATTCATCAATATAATTTAATGAAAAAATTATTACAAGGTTTAAAAGAAAATCCAGATGGTAGACGTCATATCATTAATATGTGGCAAGAAGATGAATTTTCACAAAAACATGGTTTGAAACCATGTGCTTTTATGACTCAATGGAATGTTCGGCATGGTCGTGATGGCGTTAATTATCTTGATATGTGTTTCACCCAACGTTCTAGTGACTTTGCAACAGCAGGTTGTATTAATCAATTACAATATCTTGTTTTTTTGCATTTAGTTTGCCGTCATACCGGTTATACTCCAGGAAGATTTACTTGGTTTTATAATAATATTCAAATTTATGATCGACATATGAATCAAGTTGAAGAAATGCTTAAAAGAGAACCTGTAGATTGCCAACCAAAAATTGTTTTGAATCCTGATAAGCAAAATTTCTATGATTTTACTCCTGATGATGTCAAAATAGAAGGGTATCCACGGGCTTTAATTAAAGAGAAAAATCCACCATTAAAATTTGAGGTGGCCATATAATGAACAATGTAAATATAATTGCTTGTATTAGTGAAGACTATGGCTTAGGCTTAGATAACCAATTGTTATGGCATTTTAAAGAAGATATGAAATTCTTTCGAAAAATGACAAAAAATCACCCTATTGTGATGGGACGTAAAACATTTGAAAGTTTACCAGAATTACTTCCTTATCGTAAACATATTATCTTATCAAAAACAATGCCAGAAAAAGAAGGTATAACGGTTTGTCCTAATAAAATTATCTTAGATAAAGAATTAGAAAACTTAGACGAAGAACCGTTTATTATTGGTGGTGCTTCTTTATATGAAATGTATTTATTAGAGGCTAAAAAATTATACTTAACCGAAGTAAAAGCACGTAAAAAAGCAGACACTTATTTTCCTAAATTTGATAAAAACTTATTTGATGATCAAATTTTATTGGAGGGCAAAGAAGAAAATATTTCTTTTACAATTCATGAATATACTAGAAAATTATATAAAGAATGACAAAAAAGTCATTTTTTTTTATAAAAATCATGTTACAATACAACTAATTTGGAGGGTATATGGCAAAAATTTTAATAGTAGAAGATGATAGCACCATCGTCATGGGACTAACATTTTGTCTAGAGCAAGAAGGTTTTCTAGTTTCTAGTGTTTCAAAAGGGAAAGATGCTTTAAATTTTAAAGAAAAAGTAGACCTTGTTTTACTAGATTTAAATTTACCGGATATTCATGGTTTTGAAGTATTAAAAGTATGGAAAGATAAAGCACCAGTAATTTGTTTAACTGCCTGTGACGAAGAAGTGCTAATCGTTGAAGGCCTTGATATGGGGGCATATGATTATGTAACTAAACCGTTTAAAACAAGAGAATTGATATCAAGAATTAAAAATATTTTAAAAAGAAATGAAAACAAAGAACTTAGCCCTCTTATTTTAGGAAATATAACAATAGTGCCTAAAGAATTAAAAGTATTTAAAAATAATCAAGAAGTATTTTTAACAAATATGGAATATAAAATATTATGGATGCTCGCGACTCATCCCAAGACGATTTTTACAAGAGAAGAAATTTTAGCTAATATTTGGGATGTTAACGAAATATATGTGAATGATAACACTCTTACTGTTTATATAAAAAGATTAAGGGAAAAAATTGAAGATGATGTGAAAAATCCCCAAATAATCAAAACCATTCGGGGTTTAGGATACAAAATTGGTGATGATTTATGAAAAAAGAAAAATTAAACTTATGGATATTTTTACTTGCTTACTTTACTATGAGTTTTGTTTTCCTATCGCAAAGTTATACTTGTTTTAAAAAACAAATCATTTTAAATAATGAGATGATTATTGGAACTGTTTTACAAAGTGATGCCAATAAAGTATCTGAAGTAGTCGCAGCTTTAAAAGAAGAAAAATTCACTTCTTCTCATGTCTTAGCTAAGTATGGCTTAGAAAACTTAGAATCTTTAGATTATTTACCATCCATGAAAAAAGTAAAACGAGATTATTTTCTATGGGGAAGTTTTATTATTTTTATCAGTGCTTTTTTCTTTAGTTTCCTTTATTTAGAAGTAATCAAAAAAAAGCAAAAACAATATCAATTATTAGATGAATATTTTTATAATATCTTATATAATGATCAGTATATTTATTTCAATAAAGTCATTGATGATGATTTTACAACTGTCCAAAATGATATTATAAAAGTCACAAGAAGGTTGCAAAATGCTTTAGCAAGTGAAGAAAAAAACAAAAAAGAACTTAGTAAAACCTTAGCGGATATTTCCCATCAACTAAAAACACCTTTAACAAGTTTAGCTATTATGAATGATGCTTTAAAATATGAAAATATTTTAGAAGAACAAAAAAATAATTTTTTAAAAGAACAAGAAAGAACTATTAATCATATGCAAATTTTAATTGCTACTTTGCTAAAAGTAAGTCAAATAGAAAGTGGTATGATTCCTTTGAAAAAAGAAAGTTATGACTTAAGAAAAGTTATTGATAATTCTTTATTAAATTTAGATTATTTGATAACAACAAAAGAGTTAAAAATAGAAAAAAATATTTCTAAGTCAATAATTACAATGGACAAATATTGGCTCGGTGAAGCCTTAACTAATATCATTAAAAATGCTTGTGAACATTCTTTTAAAGGGGGTAAAATAAGTATCATTGTAAAGAAAAATCCTATATATGTGAGTTTAGTAATCAAAGATTATGGGGAGGGTATTAAGCCGGATGATTTACCTCATTTATTTGAACGTTTTTATTGCTGTCAAAATAATAAAGATAGTGTGGGAATAGGACTTAACCTAACTAAAAGTATCTTGGACAAAATGAACGCAACGATTAAAGTAAAAAGTGAGTATGGTAAGTATACCATTTTTGAAATACATTTTTTTGAAGGTGTGATTTAAAATGCTTTTGGATAAAGAAAGAAATATTAATGTTTTAAAAAAATTTGTATCAAAAAATACTAAGGAAGAACTTAATGCTTTTTATAGTGAACTTTTAAAAAAAGAAGATTTATCGCCAAATTTAAAAGAACTATTATTGTATCTTGTTACTTTTAAAGAACAAGAAGATTACTCTATACAATCTATTCAAGATTTAACAGAATTATTAATTACAAAATATAAAGAAAAAATTTTATCTTCTCATGAACTTATTTGTTTAATATTTCACCTTCCTTGTTATATTGGTTTAATTTTAAATCAAATTAAAGAAGATTTAAATGAACAAGATTATGACTATTTATATGAAGAAAGTATTGATTATGAAGATGAATATTTAATTTCTATTTATGATTTAAATTATGATAATATACCGATTAATAAAAAAATTGATCAAGCTTATTTATCTAAAAATTATACTTTAAAACGTCATAAAAGTGACAAAATTGTAAGTTAAAAGTCACTAAAATGTCATATTAATAAGTTAAAATAAAAGGGTAAAGAAAGGAAAATTTAGATGGAAATGTTAAGAGTAGAAAATTTATGTAAAACTTATGGAATGAAAGATGTAAAAGTTGATGCCTTAAAAAATATTTCTTTTTCAGTATCTAAAGGAGAATTTATTGCGATTGTTGGACCGAGTGGTTCAGGAAAGTCAACTCTTTTGCATATTTTAGGAGGAGTAGAAAGACCAACATCTGGTCATGTTTATGTTGAAGGAGAAGATATTGTTTTTCAAAATGAAAATAATTTAGCCCTTTATCGGCGAAGACAAGTTGGGCTTATTTATCAATTTTATAATTTAATTCCTATTTTAAATGTTAAAGAAAATATTTCTTTACCTATTTTATTAGATGGTAAAAAACCAGATGAAAAGTATTTACAAGAACTCATTGAAGTATTAGGTCTTCAAAATAGAGTAAATCATTTACCTAATGAATTATCTGGAGGCCAACAACAAAGAGTAAGTATTGGAAGAGCCTTAGTTTATCATCCATCTTTGCTTCTGGCTGATGAACCAACTGGAAATTTAGATTCTAAGGCTAGTGAAGAAATTATGGAACTTTTAGAAATGTCAAATCAAAAATATGGGCAAACTATTATTATGATTACACATGATGAAGAACTTGCTATGCATGCGAAAAGAATTATTTCTATTGAAGATGGGCAAATAATTAAGGATGAGAGGATAAGATAATATGAAAATTCTTAACCACTTAACTTTAAAGCATCTATCTATGAATAAAAAAAGAACGTTAGTAACCATCATAGGTATTGTTTTATCAACCGCTTTAATGGTTGGTATTGGTCTTTTAGTTTCAACCTTTTTATCCGCGATGCAAAAAGATGCCTTACGTTATACGGGCCCTTATTATGCCAGCTTTTTAAATGTTACAAATAACGATGCTGAAGCAATTAAAGCAAATGTTAATATAGATGCTTATTATAGTTATGGTGTCGTAGGTTATTCTGTAGTAGAATCTGACAACTTTTATAAACCATATCTTTATGTTGTCTCTGGAAATGAAAATATTCTAAAAAAAGAAGATTTAACAGAAGGAAGATTACCTTTAAATGATGAAGAAATTATTTTACCAAATCACTTAGAAAATACAAAATATAAATTAAACGATACAATTACTTTGGATATTGGGGTAAGGCAATTAGATGACGAAGAAGTAATAGACAATAATATTTCCTTACGTGTTATTTATGATGAAGAAAATCATAAAGAAGTTATTAAAGAAAAAATAATTAAGCAAAAAACAAAAACATATAAAATAGTCGGTTTTTATAATCGAAGTAGCTTTGAACCTTATCATGCTCCTGGTTATATGGCCTATACTTATAATAGTAATACTTCTTTTAATAACGTTTATGTTACTTATAAAAATGTTAAAAAAACTTACGATTATACTGATGAAATTTGTTCTTCTTTAAAGGAAGTTAAATGTGAAACAAATGATAATCTTTTATATTATTATGGTGTAAGCCATTATGATAATGTGAATACTTCTTTGATTATAATTATGACTATTGTTCTATCTTTATTAAGTTTTGGCTCATTTATTGTGATTTATAATTCTTTTGCTATTAGTACTATGGAGCGAAAAAAATCTTTTGGCCTTTATTCCAGTTTGGGAGCTACGCCTAAACAACTTCGTTATACTGTCTTTTTTGAGGCCTTTGTTGTTGGTGTAATAGGCATCATTTTGGGTATTTTAGGATCTTTCTTAGGCATTTATATTGTTATCTTAATTTTAAATCATCTTTTAAAAAATGCCTTGACTTTTAATTTGGTTTTTACGGTTAATCCGCTTTATGTTTTCATTCCTCTTATTTTTATGATAGTAACTATTTTTATCTCAGCTTACTTACCTGCTAAAAAAGCAAGCAAGATAAGTCCTATTTCATTAATTAGAGAAAACGATGAAATTAAAATTCCTAAAAGAAAATTTAAAACGCCAAAGTGGATTTTTAAATTATTTGGTATGGAAGGTGAGATAGCCTTAAAAAATATCAAACGAAATAAGCGAAAATATCGCATTACTTTATTAAGTCTTTTTATGAGTATTGTTTTATTTATTTCTTTTAGTACTTATTTAAGTTTATTGTTAAAAGCAATTAATATGGAAGATGTTCCTCATTATGATTTATATGTGCTTTCTTCGGATGATACCAAAATTGAAGAAATAAGAAAAAATCCTTTAGTAACTCATAGTTATAAAATGAAGTCTGATACTTTTGTTATAAAAACAGATAAAATATCTTCTATGATAAATGAAAGTTATAAAGATTACCTTGGTAATACCGATAGTATGAGTACGACATTTATGGTTTTTGACGAGGATAGTTTTATTAAGATTAAAGAAAACTTTGGAATTAGTCAGGATGTCCCTATTTTCTATAATCAAGCATCGTATACTGTCTATAGTAATAATAGACGTAAAAGCTATCAAATAGCAGTTTTTAAAAATAATATTTCAACTTTAAATATTTGTGATATGACTGAATCAGTTTGTGAAGATGTTAATGTCGTTATGACAAATAAGCAAGATGATTTTATATCAGCTTTAAAAATGCCTACACCAGTTATTATGGTTTCTTCAAAAATGGTTGCGAATAGTTCTTTGATAAAAAGTTATCATAATGATGTAAATATACTTTATGCATTTAGTGATGAGTATGAAAAATTATATAATGAATTATCTGAAAATTATAAAAGTGATAAAGAATTTACTTTATATGCTCCAAAGATAGAATTAAAACAAATGAATGACACAATATTAGCTTTAAAAATATTGTTTTATGGCTTCATTACTCTAGTTACTTTAATTGGCGTAACAAGTGTCTTTAATACCATTTATACAAGTATTCATTTAAGACAAAAAGAGTTTGCTATGTTAAGAAGTGTTGGCTTAAGTCCTAAAGGATTTAATAGAATGCTTTTCTTTGAAAGTTTATTCTTTGGTTTAAAATCTCTTCTTTATTCTTTACCAGTTTCATTTATTATGATTTATTTAATTAATTTAAGTACGGATGGCCTTTATGATTTTGGACACATTATTGTTCCATATAAAGCTATTCTTATTGCTATATTAGGTGTCTTTATTCTCATTTTAATGACAACATTATATTCAGCAAGAAAGATAAAAAAAGAAAATATTTTAGATGCTTTAAAAGACGAAAATATTTAAAAAAAGACGGTTAACCATGCATGGTTAACACTTTAAAAAAAATTATAGTATAATCAACTTGTAGCTAGGTTCTTTATCACTTGTTTTCTTCTTTAAATGCCTAAAGAAGCCGGCAGATTACCAAAAGGTAATATCAATTTGTTTAGCTACATAAAACTTAGATAATCCATTATTGGATATTTCTAAGTTTTTTTGCATAAAGATATTATAAACTCCCCAAGCCCATTGACAGTCGGGGGGGGGGTATCTGTTATAATCATCATAGGAAACTATGGTGAAGATAATGGAATTAAAAAAATATAAAGACAATAATTATAAAAGAAAATCTTATGTCATATTAGTCATAGGATTTCTTTTACTTTCTGTAAGTAGTTATTTATTTTATAAATCCTATGCTTTATATGAAGAAAAGAAAGATTTTGATGTCATAAATGGCACAGTAGAAGATCCAGGAGATATCTATTTTGCTTATTATATAGACGGTGTAATTTCTAGAAATATGCCAGTTCAAAATACAGGTTATACTTTAGATACAACCAAATCAAACTGTAATAATGGCGTTGTTCCAACTTGGGATAATGCTTCTTGGGAAGCCAAAATGAATTACAAAAATTACAGTGCAACCACAAATACAAGAACCAAATGTACTTTATATTTTAATAAAACAGCTAAAACAGTAAAAACCGCTTTAGGAAACATTGAAGTGAATAGTTATACTCCAGATTTTACAAAGTCAGCCTGTGATGATTCATCATGTGAATCACATGAAAAAGGTATTTTTGAAACAACAGACAATGATGGAAAGCCAACTTATTATTATCGAGGTTCAGTAGAAAACAATTATGTTAAGTTTGCGGGCTTTTATTGGCGAATCATAAGAATAAACAGCAATGGCTCTATCAGAATGATTTATGATGGAACAAGTGCTCATGCAAATGGGGAATCATCAACTGATAGACAATATGGTACAAGTCAATTTAATACATCAGCTGGAAACAATATGTATGTGGGTTATATGTATACTGAAGGAGAAGCCCATGGAACCGGAACATCTTCAACACTCAAAACAAATGCAGATAAATTCTATACCGATAAATTAGCAAGTTACGCCTCAAAATTAGATACTAATGTCGGTTTCTGTGGCGATCGTTCTAACTTAAATTTACAAAGTGGAGTTGGAACCGGAACGGTTATTACCTATAATAAAGGATATTTAAGAGTAGAAGAAAGTACTCCAACCCTTACTTGTGAAAATGCCAGTGATTATTACACCGTGGCAAGTGCTTCAAGTGGCAACAAAAAATTAAGTTATCCGATTGGTTTAATCACGACCGATGAAGTTATGCTAGCAGGTCACGCAGGTGGCGTCTTTGATGGTACTTATAGCCATCAAAAAGCAAATAACGGCAGTTATTTAGTAACAGGAAATATTTTCTGGACTATGACACCTATCGGATGCTATAATCCGTTCGGCTATACCACCTGGGGTGCTCTTGTGTTCTATGTCATCGGCTCTGGTCGTATCGATCAAGGTGGCGCTTTCGGCACCTATGGTCTGCGCCCAGTTATCAATTTAAAATCTGATGTAACTATTACAGGAACGGGCACTAAGACTGATCCGTATATAGTGAATTAAACTCCCCCAAGTCTCTTGACAGTCGGGGGGGGGGTATCTGTTATAATTATCATAGGAAACTATGGTGAAGATAATGGAATTAAAAAAATATAAAGACAATAATTATAAAAGAAAATCTTATGTCATATTAGTCATAGGATTTCTTTTACTTTCTGTAAGCGGTTATTTATTTTATAAATCCTATGCTTTGTATGAAGAAAAGAAAGATTTTGATGTCATAAATGGCACCGTAGAAGATCCAGGAGATATCTATTTTGCTTATTATATAGATGGTGTTATATCAAGAAATATACCTCTTCAAAATACGGGTTACACCTTAGATGAGGCAAAATCAAATTGTAATAATGGCGTTGTTCCAACTTGGGATAATGCTTCTTGGGAAGCCAAAATGAATTACAAAAATTACAGTGCAACCACAAATACAAGAACCAAATGTACTTTATATTTTAATAAAACAGCTAAAACAGTAAAAACCGCTTTAGGAAACATTGAAGTGAATAGTTATACTCCAGATTTTACAAAGTCAGCCTGTGATGATTCATCATGTGAATCACATGAAAAAGGTATTTTTGAAACAACAGACAATGATGGAAAGCCAACTTATTATTATCGAGGTTCAGTAGAAAACAATTATGTTAAGTTTGCGGGCTTTTATTGGCGAATCATAAGAATAAACAGCAATGGCTCTATCAGAATGATTTATGATGGAACAAGTGCTCATGCAAATGGGGAATCATCAACTGATAGACAATATGGTACAAGTCAATTTAATACATCAGCTGGAAACAATATGTATGTTGGATACATGTATACATCAGGTGAGGCCCATGGAACGGGAGCATCCTCAACAATCAAAACAGATGCAGATAAGTTCTATACCAATAAACTTTCAAGTTATGCTTCAAAATTAGATGCGAACGCTGGTTTCTGTGGGAATCGTTCTGCTTTAACTGAGCAAAGTGGCATCGGTACAGGAACAATCATTACTTACAATAAAGGATACTTAAGAGTAGTAGAAAGTGCACCAACACTTACTTGTGAAAATGACAGTGATTATTACACCATGGCCAGTGCTTCAAGTGGTAATAAAAAATTAAGTTATCCAGTTGGCTTAATCACCGCAGATGAAGTGATGTTTGCAGGTCATGGTGGTGGCGTCTTTGATGGTTCTTATAATTATACAAAAAGGAATAATGATAGTTATTTAATAACAGGAAATACCTTCTGGACAATGACACCTGCCGGAGGCTATAATCTGTTCGGCCTTACCAACTGGGTTGCTAATGTGTTCAGTGTCTATTACTCTGGTTATATCGATGACAATGCCGCTTTCGACCCCTATGGTCTCCGTCCAGTTATTAATATACGTTCAGATGTAAAAATTACAGGAACCGGCACTATGACGGACCCTTATGTGGTTGTTTAAAAACTTTATAGACTTTAAAAACTATTTTTGGTACAATCTTGGTAAGAATATAGGTGATGCTGGATTGAAAAAGATAGTTTTTTTTCTTGTAATATTTATGTTAGGAATATTAAATGTTAATGGGGCTTCCGAAACTTTAGGTGATTTACGAAATACATACAATGATTTACTACGGCAACAACAAGAAAATAATCAAAAAAGTGATGCAGCTAAAGCTGAGATAAAAGCCAAAGAAAATGCCATAAAAGAGGCAAATCAAGCTATTCATAAAGCCGAAAGTGATATTGAAGTGGCCAATCAAAAAATAACTGAATCTAATCAAAAAATAACTGAAATGACTAAAGACGTCAATGAGGTTTTAGTAATGCTTCAACAACTTCGTAGTAATAATGCGTATTTAGAATATGCCAGTGGGGCCAGTACGGTTACCGATTTAGTAACGAGGATTGCTGCTTTAGAGCAAATGTCATCTTACATGCAAGAAACGATGGCTAAATTAGAAAAAGAAATCAAAGCTAATGAAGCATTAAAAGAAGAATTGAAAAAAAGACAGGAAGAATTGACAGCCAACATTAAAGCCTATGAAGAGGCTATTAAAAAAAGTAATCAGGATTTACAAACTTATAATGAATTTAGCCTAGGTATTAATGACAAAGTGGCGGTTGCTAAAAAGGAATTAGAAATGTATGAATCGATGTGTCAAAAAACAGTCGGAAAGACTTCTAATGATGTTAAACTTTCTAGTTGTACCAATATGCCTTTAAATGGTAGTTGGTTAAAACCTTTAACTTATGGTTTTGTAACGAGTTCATGGGGCTATCGTGTTCATCCTGTCACTGGGGCTTTATATTCATTTCATAATGGAATGGATATTGGTGGTAATGCTGAAGGAACACCTGTTTATGCTGCAGCTTCGGGAATAGTCGTAGCCAAAGTATATCGTTATTCTTGTGGAGGCAATATGTTATATATTAATGTTAATGTAAATGGTGAAAAATACACTACTTATTATTATCATTTACTAAACTTTAATGTAAACGTTGGAGATATTGTTACTCAAAATACTATACTTGGTTGGGTAGGTGGTTATTCTACTTCTACCCAATATGGCGGATATGATTATTGTACAACAGGAGCCCATCTTCATTTTGGCGTTGCTAAAGGCTATTATAATTCAAGAACAGGAATTGTAAACAGTTCAATTATTACGCCTCCTGGCTTTAAAAATGTTTATGGTTATCAATTTTATTCTCGATATGATATGTACCGTTAATCAAATAATCAGGTTTTTCTTTCCTAACATTATGTAACAAACATAAATTTAAAATCTAGTATTTTTTGGACCTCTTGCAATTGAGGTCTTTTTTCTTTATAATGAATTCTGGTGGTGAAAAATGACTTTTTCAACAAAATTAAAAGAAGAAATATGCCGTGAAGAAATAAATAGTTTAGAAAGGCGTAGTGAACTTTCATCTATTATAAGATATGATGCTCATATAAATGGTAAAATCACAATTACATTTGAAAATGGCTGTGTAGCTCGTCGTGTTTTTAAAGATATTAAAAGTATTTTTAATATAACACCCCACATCATTGTTCGTAACCAAAAAAGGTTGCGAGCCAAGCAAATATATATATTAGAAATCAAACAACATATTGATACGATTCTAAAAAGATTAAATATAGACAAAAATCCTTCAAGAAGTGACTTTGATACTCCTGAAGAAATGACTGCTTTTGTAAGAGGGGCGTTTTTAGTTACTGGTTCCATTAGTGATCCAAGTACAAGTGGCTATCATTTAGAATTTGTTTTGAGTACTTTAGAAGATGCTAGTTTTTTAAATAGTCTTCTTTTAGAAATGAAGTTTGATAGTAAAGTATTAGAACGTAATAACAAATATATGATTTATTTAAAAAGTGCTGAAGAAATTAGTGATATGATACGGATGTTTAGAGCCTCTAATGCTTTATTTTATTTTGAAGATATACGAATTTATAGAGATCATAAAAATATGGTTAATCGTCTTAATAACTGTGAAATTGCTAACCAAGAAAAAACAACTATGACAGGAATGAAACAATTAGAAGATATTGCCTATTTAAAAGAACATGATTTAATAGATTTATTAGATGATAAAACTAAACAAATTATAAATTATCGTTTAAAATATCCGGAAAGTTCCTATCAAGAACTAGCGGAAATTATAAGTTTAGAAACCAATTATCGAATTGGTAAAAGTGGTATTAATCACCATTTTATAAAAATGAAGAAGTTGATTGAAAATCACAAAAATAATCAATAGCTTTTTAGGATAAAGATTATTTAAAGAAAAAGAGTAGAATCTACCTAAAATATTTGCTATAATTAACTACAGAATAGGATGTGTTTTATAAATGACATTATTATCAATTTGGTCTTTGTTTACCAAAATACTTGATATTTGCATTGTCTGGTTACTTTTTTACTTTATTTTAAAAAATATTCGAAATAATGTAAAAATGATTTTAATCGTTAAAGGTGTTTTACTTCTTATTTGTATTGAAATATTAAGTAAAATTTTAAATCTTTATACAGTTGGTCTTTTACTAGAATATGTAGTGGAATGGGGACCACTTGCTCTTATTGTAGTGTTCCAACCAGAAATCAGAAATATGTTAGAAAGTATCGGGCGTACCCAACTTTTAGGACGTCATAAAGTTTTAACAGGTGATGAAAGAGAAAAAATGATTGGTGAAATCATGAAATCTGTCGAGTATTTAAAGAAAAATCGTATAGGTGCTTTAATTGTTATTGAAAAAGATGTTTCTTTACAAGAATATATTAATCGTGCAACTAAAATTTATGCCGATATTTCGAGCGAACTTTTAAGCAACTTGTTTTATCCTAATAGTCCTTTACATGATGGTGGCGTTATCATTCAAGGAGATAAAATTACTTGTGCAGGGGCTGTATTTAAAACAAGTATGAATCCAAGTGTAAGTAAAAAATTGGGAACAAGACACCGTGCTGCTTTAGGCGTAGCGGAAGAATACGATGCCATTGCTCTTGTTGTTTCAGAAGAGACAGGTCGTATTAGTATCGCTTGTGATGGTGAACTTCATTATAATCTAACTTTAGATGATTTTAGAATGATGTTAATGGATGAATTAAAACCAAAAACAGAAATATTCTATGACGGAGATGAAAAGGCAGAAGAAGGTGAAGATATTAATGAATAAGATAAAAAAATTATTTAAAAAATGTTATAATGTTTTAGATAAAGGACTCGTTACTCCAATAAGTCGTGTTATTTATTTTCTATCTGAAAAGTTAAAAAATAATCCTATCCACTTAGAAAAATTTTTGAATCGTCCTTTAGTACTTGTTTACTTTAGTTTAATACTTGCTGTTACTTTTTTCTTTTTAGTTGATTCGCAAGTTATTACCCTTGTTGAAACGGAAGCAGAGATATTATCAAACGAACCTGTAACTGTTATCTATAATAAAGAAAAGTATGTTGTAGAAGGATTAGTTGATAGTGCAGACATTATCTTAACGGGGCGTAAAAGTTCTTTATATTTAGCAAAGCAATTAGGTGATCATCAAGTAAGACTTGATTTATCAAATTATGAAGCCAGTGATACGCCAAGAAAAGTTGCTTTAACTTATACGCAAACAGTAGATAATATTAATTATAAATTAGACCCAGCTTATGTAACTGTTATTATAAAAAATAAAGTAAGCGAAGAAAAAAGTGTTTCTTATGAACTTATGAATGAAGACAAATTAAATGAAAAATTTTCTATTTCAAATGTAACACTTGATCAAAATACAGTTGTTGTTAAGGGCGCCCAAGATGCTTTAGATAAAATAGCCACGGTCAAAGCCTTAATTGATTTAAGTAATTCTAAATTTACCGAAGCTATTACTTATGAAATTGATAATATTCCTTTAGCCGCTTATGATAGTGAAGGAAATCGCTTAGATAATGTTGAAATTGTACCAAATACTTTAGGAGCAAGTATATCCTTTAGTACTTCTAAAAAGACTGTTCCAATTGTGGTTACTACAACCGGTGATTTAGTAGCAGGTAAAGCAATTTCATCTATTACAATGAATGGTAAAACAAGTTATACCGTTGATATTTATGGTGAAAAAGAAGAAATTGATAAAATTGACAGTGTGCCTGTTGTTATTGATGTCAATGGTGCCGGTACAGGTGGAGCTTTAACAAGAATTGCCGATATCAAAAAACCAAGTGGTGTTCGTTCTATTAGCGAAAATGATGTTAAAATCGTTGTTACTTTTGGCGATGAAAAGCAAAAAACAATTGATATTTCTAATATTAAAGCAAATAACCTAAGTAGTGGTTTAATCGTAAACCGTGTTAATAATGATCCAATTTCTATTCAAGTCAAAGGTGTTCAATCTGTCATTGACGCAATTAGTGAAAATAATATATCTGCTTATATTGATTTAACAAATTACACAGTTGGAACTTATGAAGTAGAAGTTAAACTAGAAAATAATGATTCCCGAGTTAAATTTGTGGTATCAAATAAAGTCAGTGTTGTTATTAGTGCTTCTTAAAAAAGATGAGAAAAATACTCATCTTTTTTTACCAAAAAAGATTATCACTTTAAAAAAGAGGTGATAATCTTCTTCATAAAAAATATTTTTACTTTTCAAAAGGATGGTCATCGATGTGATGAAATAAAATGCCAATACTCATAAGTCCACTGATACCAACAAGTGTATAAATGATTTTGACAATCATTGAGCCTGCTTCAAAAAGGGTCGTGACTAAATTGAAATCAAATAGTCCTATCAAACCCCAGTTAATGGCTCCGATGATTGCAAAGGTTAGACAAACCTTGTATAAAACCTCCATGTATCCACCTACTTTCATTAAGTATTATGAACAAAAAATGAAAATATTATTCATAAAAATAAAAAGGCTTTAATACAATGAACTAGAAAAGGAATGTGGTGGAAATGAAAAAAATAATCACCCTGCTACTTCTATGCGTTTGCTTTTTATGTGGGTGTCAAAAAGAAAGTGCTGATACAGTTGTAGATAATTTTACTAAGAAAGTAAATGATACGAAAAGTTATGTTTTAAAAGGTAATATGGAAATTTATGCAGATGAGGAAACATTTACTTACAGTATTGAAGTTAACTATCTTCAAGATAATTTTTACAAAGCTATCATGGTTAATCAAACAAATAATCACGAACAAATTATTTTAAGAAATAGTGATGCCGTTTATGTTATCACACCTTCTCTTAATAAAAGTTTTAAATTTCAAAGTGATTGGCCTAATAACTCAAGTCAAGCCTATTTGTTAAGTGCAATTGTAAAAGACATGAAAAATGATACAGATAAAAGTATTACAGAAGAAAATAATCAATTTATTATTAAGTCCTCAGTTAATTATCCTAATAATCCTGAACTTAAATATCAAAAAACAACTTTAGATAAAGATGGTAATATCAAAAAGAATGAAGTTTATGATGAAAAAGATAAATTGAAAATGAAAGTTACTTTCTCATCTATTGATTATAAAGCAGGTTTAAAAGAAACGAATTTTAAACTAGAAGATTATATTAAAGAAACAACTAATGATGAAGAAAATAAAGATGAAAATAATAAAACAAATAGTAATGGAAAATGTGATAAAGATGATTGTAACTCTAAACAATCAGGTTCTATCGAAAACATATTATATCCTTTATATGTTCCAACTAACACTTATCTTTCTAAAAGTGATAAAGTAAAAACAGATGAAGGAGACCGTGTTATTTTAACATTTGCTGGTGATAAAAGTTTCGTATTAGTTGAAGAAAAAGTAAATGCTGCCGAAGAATTTGAAATTGTTCCTGTTTATGGAGAACCACTTATTGTAAGTAGTACGGTTGGAGCCTTAGGAACAAATAGTCTTACTTGGACCAATGGGGATATGAGTTATTATTTAGTTGGTAGTGATTTATCAGCAAGTGAACTTCTTGCTATCGGTAAAAGTATTGGAAATAATAATCTTTCGGTTAGTAAAGAAAAATAATTAAAGGTGAAAAGTATCGTTGCTTTTCCCTCTTTTATTATGTATAATGTTTGTAGGTGATGATATGAAAAAACAAACATTGCAATATAAAACAGAAGAAACAGAAGAAATGAAAAAATTTTTCTTAGTTCTTTTCATTGTCATTATTGTTATTATTTTAGCCTTTGTTTTTAGTTCTTTTTTCTTAAAAGATGAAGCAAAAGACTATGAATATCAAACAGGACAAATCAGTACTACAACAGCAATTGTTGGAACCATTTTAAATAATCCTGAAAGCGAATATTATGTATTAGCATATGATACAGACGGTGTAGATGCGAATAGTTATGTTACCTATGGAAACTATTACAAAAGTAATCAAAAAAATGCAATTAAAATTTATTATTTAAACTTAAACAGTGCTTTTAATAAAGATTATTATGTAACAGAAAATTCAAATCCTAAAGCTAAAAAAATAAGCGAATTAAAAATGAAAGATGGAACTCTTTTACATATTAAAAATGGTAAAATTATCGAATATATTGAAGGCATTGATAAAATTGCTAGTAAATTAAAAGTGAATTAGAGACGATTTTGGTCTCTTTTCTTTTGGAAAAAAATATGATACCATTGTTAATAGTAAGGTGATGAAATGAAATCTAGAAAAGGTTTTAGTTTAAAAAGCGTTGCGATTATTATCATCGTTACAGCTATTATAACAAGTTTAACAACAGGACTCATTATTTACAATAACAGTAAGCTTATCTTGGGCTCAGCTAGTTTAAGTAATGATAGTGCTTTAAAAGAATTTTTGAAAGTATATAGTAGTCTTGATGAAAACTACTATGAAGACATTGATAAAACCAAAATGATAGATGCGGCAATTGCAGCGATGCTTAAGTATTTAGGAGAAGATTATTCTACTTATCTTAATCAAACCGAGACAGATAGTTTATCTAATAAATTAAGTGGTACCTTTAAAGGAATTGGTATTTCTATTACCAACGGCAATGAAATAGTTAAAGTGTATGAAGATACGCCTGCCTTTAAAGCGGGTTTAAAAGAAAAAGATAAAATTATTCGTATTAATGATACGGATACAGAAGGTAAAAATCAAATTGAAGTCGCTAACTTGATTGATAAAACAAAAGAAAATACGTTGGTAGTATCAAGAGATGGCGCAGAATTAACCTTTAAAGTGATGCCAGAAGAAATTAATACTCCTTTAACAACCCAAATTTATGAGAAAAATGCTAAAAAAATTGGCTACATCTATATTGAGGCTTTTACGGAAAAAGTAGGTGAAGAATTTAGAAAAAGTTTAGAAGATTTAGAACAACAAGGTATTACTGGTTTAATTATTGATATTCGCGAAAACACCGGAGGATATTTAAAAGGTGCTACTGAAATAGCTAGTCTTTTCTTAGAAAAAGGTAAAACCATTTATAGTTTAGAAGGCAAAGATGAAATAACGACTTATAAAGATGAAACGGATGAAAAAAGAAATTACCCTGTTATTCTCCTTATTAATGAAAATACTGCTTCAGCAAGCGAAGTTTTAGCAGCCGCTTTACAAGATAGTTATGGGGCTAAATTAGTTGGAAAAATTTCCTATGGTAAAGGAAAAGTACAACAAACAAAACAATTAGAAGATGGCAGTATGGTTAAATACACATCTGCCAGATGGCTTACACCAGAAGGAGAATGTATAGACGGTTTTGGTCTTGCTCCTCACTATGAAGAAGACGTTGTTCAAAATGAAGATGGAACTTATACAGATAATCAATTAAATAAAGCTATAGAACTTTTGAGTTAAGTTCTTTTTTCTTTATAAAAAATTAAAAGTTAGGTATAATAGTTTTGGAAACGGAGTAGTTATGGAGAAGATTAAAGTAGGCGATAAACTTAAAATAGAATGTTTTAAACATAATGGCTTTTTAGATCAAACTAGTGAAGAAGCTACTGTGGTTTTTGTTTCAGAAGAAATGCTTATTGTTGCCAATGACCGAACTAAATTAATTGAGCATAATGGGGAAAGTCATTGTACAGGAGAACCGGCTGTTTTATTTTTTTATAAACATAAATGGTTTAATGTTATTGGACAACTTAAAAAAAATGGTTTATTTTACTATTGCAATATTGCCACACCTTATATTATAGATGGCCGTACTATTAAATATATTGACTATGATTTAGATTTACGTGTTTTTCCTGATGGTAGTTTTCGTGTTTTAGATTGTAATGAATATAAATATCATCGTCATCTTATGAAATATAGTAAAGATTTAAACGATATAATCAAAGATTCCTTGTCAGAGCTAATTGAACTAAAAAAGAATAATTCTTATCCTTTTAGAAAAGAAATTGTGGAAAAATTTTACCATAAATTTTTGGAAATTAAAGAAAAGTAAAAATATCAGCAAAAATTGTTCTAAAAAGGCTTGTAATCGTATAAGAATTAAGGTAAAATAGCAAACGTGTCTTTGAAAAAAAGAGGCAAAAGAAAGCATTTATTAAAAAATGCAAAAAGTTCGAAAAAACGCTTGCATTTACATTATAAATAATGTAGAATGTAAAACGTACCTTGAAAAAGAGGCACAAAAAGCAAGTGATTATGGCGTTTGAAACGCTATAAAAAAAACTTTGAAAAATTTCAAATTTACACTTGCATTTACATTCGAAATAGTGTAGAATGTAAAACATGTTGTGAAAGCAACAATGAAAACGATCTTTGAAAACTAAGTAAAAAAGTCAATTTGAGTAGCTTGGGACAAACTTAAATATTATTGAGAGT
>CAKOHH010000014.1 GCA_934085675.1 uncultured Bacilli bacterium
AATAATTTGTTTGGTAAGGGAGAAATTATTTAAAAACTTCCATAATTTTTATCTTGACATATTACCAGATGTCTTTCTACGAAGATAAATAAATTACCTTCTACTTATATATTCAAGAAAAATCCTCGATTTCCTTTTTTTTAGTGAAAAAAAATTGCAATTTCTTGCAATCTTGACACTTACTTGACGCTAATTAACAATATAAGGATCTGTCATAGTACCTGTTCCTGTAATTGTAACGCCAGACTTTAAATTAATAACTGGGCGAAGGCTTTCTTCGGTACTATAGACATAATAGTCGCCAATCATACCCGTATCATAGATATTAAATACACGAGATTCCATAAAATTGGTCAAATAAGGAATGTAATAACCAACAGGGGTCATGGTCCAAAAAGAGTATCCTATATTTAAATAACTTATAGGGTTATATTCTCCATGATTCATATTGCCATCAAAAATACCTCCACCATGACCAGCAAGCATAACTTCATCTGCTGTGATTAAACCAATCGGATAACTTAATTTTTTGTTTCCGCCTGATGCACTTGTTACAGTATAATAATCACTGGCATTTTCGCAAATTAATGCTGGAGTGCTTTCTTCTACTCTTAAATATCCTTTATAGTATGTAACTTCCTTAGCTGTACCGACGCCATTTTGTGTACTCAAAGTAGAACGGTCGCCACAGAAACCAGCATTCGTATCTAATTTTGAAGCGTAACTTGAAAGTTTATCAGCATAAAATTTATCATTGGCAATTTTAATTATCGACGAAACGCCTGTGCCGTGGACTTCTCCTTGAGTATACATATAACCAACATACATATTGTCATCATACGTTGGATTAAATTGATTGGCACCATAGTATCTATCTGCTGATGATTCGCCATTCGCGTGAGCACTTGTGCCATCGTATATCATTCTAATTGAGCCATTACTGTTTATTCTTACGATTCGCCAATAAAAGCCTGCAAACTTAACATAATTGTTTTCCACCGAACCACGATAATAATAGGTTGGATTGCCATCATAGTCTGTTGTTTCAAAAATTCCTTTTTCGTGGGATTCACAGGTTGAATCATCACAAGCTGACTTTGTAAAATCAGGTGTATAGGTGTTAACTTCAATATTTCCTAAAGCAGTTTTTGCTGTTTTGGCTGTTTTATTAAAATATAAGGTACATTTTGTTCTTGTATTTGTGGTTGCACTGTAATTATGATAATCACCAATAAATTTCCAACCAGCATTATCCCAAGTTGGAACAACACCATTATTACAATTTGATTTGGCAGTATCTAAAGTGTAACCTGTATTTTGAAGAGGCATATTTCTTGATATAACGCCATCTATATAATAAGCAAAATAGATATCACCTGGATCTTCTACTGTTCCATTTATGACATCAAAATCTTTCTTTTCTTCATATAAAGCATAGGATTTATAAAATAAATAACTACTTACAGAAAGTAAAAGAAATCCTATGACTAATATGACATAAGATTTTCTTTTATAATTATTGTCTTTATATTTTTTTAATTCCATTATCTTCACCATAGTTTCCTATGATGATTATAACAGATACCCCCCCCCCGACTGTCAATGGGTTTTTATTTTTTGTAGTAAGTATTAAAATTTTCCCTATTCACAATTTATTTTAATTTTATAATCATTCATTATTTTTAAATACACTAGCTATTTCATAGCCTAAAAAGGTAAAAAGAATAAGTGCTAATAAGTTAGAAGAATTTAAAAAAGGAAGAATTTTTAAATAGAAAAAATAAAGAGAACTCAAAAGGAAAAGCAGAATCAAAAGCCATGTCGTTTCACAATAGTTTTTAAAACACCAAGCTATAATTTTAACCATTATTAAAACGCCTACTATTGTTCCTGAAATAAAGAGAAAAAGTTCTTGTAAATGACTAAAAGGATATGCCATTAAATTTAAAATATAGGTATAACTACCCAAACTAACATAAGTAGCCGTTGCACTGATACCGGGTAAAACCATACATATTGCATCAATAATTCCTAAGAAAAATACATAAAAATAAGATATAAAGGATGAATCAAAACTAAAAGTATTAAAACGAATATGATTATAAAAATAGATTAATAAAAGTAAAATCACTAGAAGAAAAACATAATCTTTCTTTTTTATCTTGGTATTTTGATAGACCATTGGCACTGTTCCTAAAATAAGACCACCAAAAAAAGTCATCGTATAAAGGTAATATTTCTCCGTCAAAAATAAAACAAGTTTACTTCCTAAAAAGATAGAAAGTAAGATACCACACCCTAGAGGAAATAAATACTTAAAGCTCTCTTTTTTATTTTTTAAAAAAGAATTAATTTTTAAAATAGCTTCATCATAAACACCCATTAAAATAGCCAAAATAGCGCCTGATACTCCTGGTATTACTTTGCCAAGACCAATTATAATACCTTTTAGAAAAAGAAAAAAACTTTGCATAGGCTTCACCTAGTAAAGTTTATTCTTTTAAAACATAATTATTTCTCAATCTTTTTTTCTGGTTTAGGAAGAGTAGCCTTACGAGAAAGATTAAGTCGTCCACGATTATCATAACCTAAACTTTTAACGGTAATTTCATCGCCAACTTTAACGATATCTTTTGGCTTATTTACTCTTTCATGAGCAAGTTCTGATACATGAACAAGTCCTTCACAGTTAGGCCATAAAGAAACAAAACAGCCAAAATCTTCTACTTTTGTGACAACTCCGGTATAAATTTTATCAGGTTCTACTTCTCTTACCACATCTAAAATCATTTCTTTTGTTTTTTGAATGATATCTGCATCTGTATGATAAATAATAACTCTACCATCATCTTCTAAATCAACTTTAACGGCATCTTTATCATTTACGGTAGCAACGTTACTTGCTTCTAAAATAATTTTCGTAATCATTTCGCCACCACGACCAATAACGTCTTTTATACGGTCAGGATTAATTTTGAAAGTTTCAATCTTAGGAGCGTATGGACTTAATTCTTTTCTTGGTTCTTTAATGCAATCAGTCATAACATCTAAGATTTCTAAACGAGCCTTTTTAGCTTGCGCTAAGGCTTCTTTTAAGATTTCTTTAGTTACGCCCTTAATTTTGATATCCATTTGTAAAGCCGTGATACCGTCTTTAGTACCCGCAACTTTAAAGTCCATATCACCCATGTGATCTTCAAGACCTTGAATGTCTGTTAAAATCGTATATTTTTTAGGATTTTCTTTAGAAGTAATAAGGCCCATGGCAATGCCCGCAACTGGGGCTTTAATTGGAACACCAGCAGCCATTAAAGATAAACATCCTGCACAAATGGTAGCTTGACTTGATGAACCGTTACTTTCCAAGATTTCAGAAACAACCCGAATCGTATATGGGAATTCTTCTTCTGAAGGAATGACATAAGATAAGGCTCTTTCGCCTAAGGCTCCATGACCAATTTCTCTTCTTCCCGGAGAACCGTAACGTCCTATTTCCCCAACTGAAAAAGCTGGGAAATTATAATGAAGCATGAATCTTTTAGTGTCTTCAATACCAAGACCATCTAAAATTTGATGTTCCCCAATAGCGCCTAAAGTCGTCGTAGCTAAACTTTGCGTTTGTCCTCTTGTAAAGACAGCTGAACCATGGCATCTTGGTAATAAATCAATGCATGCATCTAAATGTCTTATTTCATCCATTTTACGGCCATCGGGACGAATATGTTTTTCAGTAATTAATTTTCTTACGACATCACCTTCTAAATTATGAAGGATTTTACCAACTTGTTTAATTTTATCATTTAGGTTTTCATCTTCTAAATAAACATTCGTAAAATAACCAATTGTTTCTTGTTTTAAGTTTTCTACTTGTCTTACTGATTCCAATTTATCTTTAATTTGAATTCTTTTAAACATTTCTTCTTCAGCATAACTAATTACTTGACTTTCAATATCTTTATCAAGTTCTGCCTTGTCAAGTTCTACTTTTTCTTTACCTATTTCAGCAATAATTTCTTTTTGGAAAGCACAAAGTTTTTTAATAGCTTCATGTCCATATAAAATGCCTTCTAATATTTCTTTTTCACTGCATTCTGCTGCCCCAGCTTCGACCATACAAATAGCTTCACTAGTTCCTGCGACGGTTAAATTCATTTTTGATTTTTCAAGTTGTTCAACACTTGGATTAATAATATATTCTTTACCAATTTTGCCAACAACAACACCTGAAACAGGGCCATCAAAAGGAATTTCAGAAATACCTAAGGATAAAGAAGAGCCCAATAAAGCCGCCATTACGGGAGAGTTATCTTGGTCTACAGATAAAACGGTATTAATAACTTGGATTTCATTTCTTAAGTTTTCATCAAACATTGGTCTTAAAGGACGGTCGATAATACGTGCTGCCAAAGTAGCTTCGTCACTTGGACGTCCTTCTCTTTTAATAAAGCCGCCGGGAATTTTACCTACGGAATAAAGTTTTTCTTGATATAGAACTTGTAAAGGAAAAAAATCTTGGGTGATAACATTCGTTCCCATAACAGAAGCACTCAAAACAACGGTATCACCGTAACGAACTAAACAAGCACCATTTGCTTGTTTGGCAAGCCAACCTGTTTCTATAACAATTTCTTTACCAAAAAAATCTAATTTAAATTCTTTTTTCATACATTCTCCTTTATAAAGAAAAAGACACTAAAAAGATTAGTGCCTATTTTCTTAAATTTAATTTTTTAATTAATTCACGATAAGATACAACATCGTTTTCTTTTAAATAATTTAAAAGTTTTTTTCTTCTTCCGACTTTCATTTGTAAACCACGTTTAGAATGATAGTCATGAATATGAGTTTTGAAATGTTCTGTTAAGTTGTTAATATCTTCAGTTAATAAAGCTATTTGAACTTCAGCACTTCCTACATCTTTCTTATCTTTTTGAAATTCTTTAATGATTTCAGCTTTTCTTTCTTTAGTCATAGCCATAATTTTTTCCTCCTTCATTCATATAATCGGTTTATCCAAAGTAGTTGACGAGGAAGCCAGAAAACTTCAGAAAAACTTCATTACTGGATTAGTATAATATATTTTAAGAGAGATTGCAAATACTTTTGCTTAAATTTGCAAGTAACTTTTAATGTTATCTCTTAAAGAGTAATAATCGGGAACAATTAAGTCTCTTTCGTTCACTCCCACTAAAACCGGTTCATATTTTTTATAGTTTAAAAGACAGGCTCTATCATAACCTTCAACCGCTAAAGATGCGATAGTATCTACAGGAATATCAAACTTATGACGAAGGTATTTTTCTTCGGTATAGTCTTTTAAATTAATTTGTTTCCCCACATAAATTTGTAAGAACTCCCCTTTTTTTAGACATAGTTTAACACCTGTAATAAGTGGCACTGACAATTCTAATTGTTTGTTTAAAAAAGGTAAAGTACTTGCTAATGGTTGGAGTTTTGTATAAGAATTTTTACCAATAATAAACTGTGAACCCATTGTAACTTCCCCTTTCGTGTCTTTTTATTCTATCATGATTGCCTTTAAAGTACAACTTAATTAGGGTAATAAAGGGCTCTTTGACCAAATAAATTATAGATTTTATCAAACTGGTTTCTATCATATCTTTTAATGGTATCTGTAAAAGAGTCGGATACTAAAACACTATTTAATGATAGCCTGTATAATAATCATAACTACTTTAAATTTGTTAACCATGTCTTGAATGTTTTTAATAAATACCAAAACAACAATTTTATAAATCTTCTTCAAAATCTTTATCATCATTTTCTAAGGAAGGATTACCCCCTTTTAATTTAATTATTAATTAAGTCATTAAAAAAATGCATTTGAATATATTATCATTTATTTCATGTCACTTTTGAGAATTTTCTTTCATAAAATATAATAAAATTTGTTTCTTCGCACTTTTTAGCAACTTAAAAGAGGTTATGTTTTTTCCTATGTAAAAATAAATACACAAGGAGTATGTGTATGATTGATGTTGGTGAAAAAATTAGATACATAAGGGAAACTTATGATGTGAAAGGAAATGAACTGGCTAATATTTTAAATGTTTCAAAATCTTCAATTTCGCACTATGAAAAAAATGACCGCGATGTTCCTTTACGAAATCTGGTCAAAATATCCAATTACTTTGATTTATCTTTAGATTATATTCTTAATTTAACAGATATTAAACGTTATGAAGATTTAAAAAAGCCTATCGATTTAAAAATCACTAGTGAAAGAATTAAACAAATTTGTTTAGACCAAAAATGGACGAATGTAAAAATGGCTAAAATACTTAATACAACCGAGTCAAATATCAGAAAGTATAAAACAGGTCAAACGCTTATCTTAACTGCTTTTGCTTTAGAGTTAGCTGGCAAATATAACTATTCTTTAGATTGGTTAACCGGTCGAACTGAAAATAAATTTATCAAAAAAGACATCTATCAAAAATCAAGATAAATGTCTTTTTTTAATTATTTTAAATTGCTAATTAATTCGTCTTTTTTCATAGTAGAATAACCTTTTAAGCCTTGTTCTTTAGCAACAACTTTTAATTCAGCTAAAGTCATTTTACTATAATCTTTTTTAGAAACTTCTTCTTTAACTTCTTTCTTTTCTACTTTTTTAGAAGTTTTTTCTTCTTTTTTAACAGTTTTTGTTTCTTTAACTTCGCCATTTAAAGCTTTTTTAGAAACTTCTACTAATTCAGTGAAAGCTTTAGGATTATCAATAGCTAATTCACTTAACATTTTACGGTTGATTTCAATACCTGCGATTGATAAACCATTCATGAATTTAGAATAACTAATATCATTCATACGACATGCTGCATTGATACGTGTAATCCAAAGTTTTCTGAAATCTCTTTTCTTTTGACGACGATCTCTATAAGCATAAGCTCCACTATGGAAAACTTGTTCTTGAGCCGTTTTATATAAACGATGTTTGCTACCAAAATATCCTTTTGCTTGTTTTAATACTTTTCTTCTTCTGTTTTTAGAAACAGTTCCGCCTTTAACTCTTGCCATATTTACACCACCTTACTAGATAACAGATTTAATTCTGCTAGCTTCTCCTTTGCTTAATGTTCCTTTGTTACGTCTTTGACGAATTTGTTTTGCACTATCTTTACTTGTTTTATGGTTACTATTACTTAATTTATAAGAAAGTTCACCATTTTTTTTCTTTTTAAAAACTTTACTACTTGCTTTATGAGTTTTCATTTTTGGTCCTTTAGCCATTTTAACTTCCTTCTTTCTATTTTTTTGGTGCTAAGATGATATACATATTACGTCCTTCTTGTTTTACAGGCGTTTCGATAGTACTCATCTCATTTAATTTCTCAGCAAATTTATTTAATACTTCACGACCTAATTCGGGATGAGCCATTTCTCTTCCTCTAAAACGGATAGAGGCTTTTACTTTGTGCCCACGTGTTAAATAATCCCCTGCATTTTTAACTCTTGTTTCAAAATCATGAATATCAATGTTGACTGATAAACGATATTCTTTAAGTTCTTTATTCGTTTCTCTTTGCTTTTTTAAAGCATCTTTTTGTTTCTTTTGTTTCTCATAACGATACTTATTATAGTCCATGATTTTACCAACTGCTGGGGTGGCATTACCACTCATAAGTACCAAATCAAGGCCTGCAAAATTAGCGATTGTTTTGGCATCTTCTAAGGATTTAACACCCATTTGTTCTCCGTTTGGTCCGATTACCATTAATTCACTTACGCGAATGTTATTGTTAATTGGTAATTCATCCGTCTTCTTTGCTATATCAATGCACCTCCATACAATGAAAAAGGTGGATAGAAACCCTATCCACCTATTCATTTAAACAATTTTATAAAGATTTTTTCTTTTATTGTTTTAACCCAGTACTATGATACTAAGGTGAACAGATGGATAACTGTTTCTTCGCTCTTTTTCTATAACGTATTCAATACTACCAAAGTTATACGTCTTTGTCAATCATTTTTTTAGTTTTTATAAATGTTATAAAATGCATGTCTACCTGGATAAATTGCTTCATCACCAAGTTCTTCTTCAATTCTCATAAGTTGATTATATTTAGCAATACGATCAGTACGAGACATAGAACCTGTTTTAATTTGACCAGCATTAAAGGCAACGGCAATATCAGCAATGGTCGTATCTTCTGTTTCTCCTGAACGGTGAGAAACAACAGCTGTATAACCATGGCTTCTAGCAAGTTCCATAGCATCAAATGTTTCCGTTAAAGTTCCAATTTGATTTACTTTAATTAAGATGGCATTGGCAATATCTTTATTAATACCTTCTTGTAAAATACTTGTATTAGTTACGAATAAGTCATCACCAACTAATTGAACTTTTTTACCTAAACGATTGGTAAGTTTTTTCCAACCTTCCCAGTCATTTTCACCTAAACCATCTTCAATCGAAATAATAGGATATTTGTTAACAATTTCTTCAAACCAATCGATCATTTCATCGGTAGTCTTAGATCCTCCATGACTCTTTTTTAAATCATACATTTTCGTTTCTGGATTATAAAATTCACTAGCTGCCACATCCATGGCGATACAAATATCTTCACCTGGTTTGTATCCAGCTTTTTCGATAGCCTCCATAATACATTTTAATGGTTCTTCGTTATCTTTAAGATTTGGCGCAAAACCACCTTCATCACCAACAGCAGTAACTTGACCAGCTGCTTTTAAAACACTTTTTAGATTATGGAAGACTTCACTACCCATACGAATAGCTTCATGAATACTTTTAGCTCCAACAGGCATAATCATAAATTCTTGGAAATCAACGGAAGAGTCCGCATGAGAACCACCATTTAACACGTTCATCATTGGAACTGGTAATTTTTTAGCATTAGTGCCGCCTAAATAGCGATATAAAGGCATTCCATAATGATTGGCAGCACAACGAGCCACCGCCATACTAATACCTAAAATAGCATTGGCACCATATTTTGATTTATCTTTCGTACCATCTAAGGCAATTAATTTTTTATCGATACCTACTTGGTCAGTGACATCCATACCAATAATTTCTGGAGCAAGGATATCATTAACATTATGAACGGCTTTCAAAACGCCTTTTCCCATGAAACGTGATTTATCACCATCACGAAGTTCTAAGGCTTCCCGTTCACCAGTAGAAGCACCACTTGGCACACTGGCACGTCCCATATCGCCACATTCTGTATAAACCTCAACTTCAACAGTTGGATTACCTCTTGAGTCAAGTACTTCTCTTGCATGTATATCTGTAATTCTTGACATTTTTTATTCCTTCTTTCGAGTTATTATTATACCACTTGAAAATATTTAGGTAAATACCTGCTCTTAAATTGTCTTAAAAACAAAGCGATAAATATCGTCATCTTTTTTGTAAAGACCAACAATTTGGTCTTCATAGGTTACAAAAACAAAATCATCTTTAGCCTCTAAAGAAAGTTTGTTACCATTTTTAACTCGTTCAAAATTAATATCATCTAGCTTTACTTTCGGATAATTAAATAAATTTTCGATAGTTTTTAAAGGATAATTTTCCTTTAAATCATTTACATTAACACATTCTTCTAAAGAAATATTACCTTGTTTTGTTCTTTTTAAGGTACTCATGGTGGCCACCGTTTCCATTTCTTTGGCCAAGTCTTCAATTAAACTTCTAATATAAGTACCTTTAGAAACACATACCTGAAAAGTAATTTCATCTTTTGATATATCCAAAATTTCTAAATTTTTAATTTGGACTCGTCTTTTAGGTAAAGATACGGCGATATTTTCCCTTGCATATTCATACAATTTTTTCCCATTTACTTTCACAGCAGAATACTTAGGAACCGTTTGTAAGTACTCTTTGGGAAATTTGGCAAAACATTCTCTAATTTTTTCTTCAGAAGGGTATTTATCATCCCTTTTTATAATTTTACCGGTAACATCCCCCGTATCTGTTAAAATGCCTAGTTTCATCGTTGCAATATATTCTTTTTCATAGGCTGTAATTTGCGAGACTAGCTTTGTGTACGAACCCAAACAAACTACCAAAACACCTGTTGCAAGAGGGTCAAGTGTCCCAGTATGTCCTACTTTTTTAGTATGATAAATTTTACATATTTTATTAACAACATCACGACTTGTTAAGCCAGATTCTTTATTTATAAATAATACCCCGTTCATTAAACATTCCTCAATACTTTTTTAATTTCTCTTTTTATCGTTTCTTTGGCATAAACAGTTTTAGCTATTTTAACATCTTCTTCTGTTGGTATCATATAAGCACTATTAGTAATAATATTTATCTGGTCACCATCTTTAATACGATAAGTTTTATCCACCCTATTGCCATTTACAAGGGCAAGGGACATATGTAGTCCAACATTTGTATGAATAGAATAAGCAAAATCTAAGACGGTTGACCCTTTAGGTAGACTACGACGGTGCCCATCACGGTCAAAAAAATCGACGGTTTTCTTAAATATATCTTTTTCTATTTTTTGAAAAAAAACTTTATCATTGGCAGATTCATCATCAAAAGCAAAAACAGATTGGAAGATTTGAAAACCACCATGATTCATAAAACTATCATAACTCATGCCATAAGCCGCGGTTGTTTCCATTGTTTTATCTCTAATTTTAACTAAATAGTTTTCCCCACTCGGTGAGGTAATAATGTCATGGATAGAACGATAATCATTTGGTTTGGGGTTACTAATAAAATCTATAACTTCTTTAGAAGGATAAAGACCATTAACAATTCCTAAAGCCACATAGCAATCTTTAAGATTTTGTAAAATAATTTTTAAAGATATCATATCTTCGGAAGCTTTTTTATGTGTTTTATAACGTTCGAAATCAAGATAAAGACCATATAGATTTTTAATACGATAAGTTATTTGACAAATAATTTGTTTGCGCGAAAGCCTATCTTGAATATTACCTACTATGTCATTCATTTCCTCTTTAGACTTAGAAAATAACATTTTTTGTTCTTCCAAGACAGCTTGATATTTATCTGGATAAGTATATTGAAAACATATATCTTCTAGTTCATTTTTAATACGATAAGCCCCGGTTCGTTCCGCTAAAGGAATATAAACTTGCGTTGTTTCAAGTATTTTTCTTTTTCTTGTTTCTTCGCTCCAGTACATAGCCGTTCGCATATTATGAAGACGATCGGCAAGTTTTACTTCCACTACCCTTATATCACTAGCACATGAAGTCATTAATTTTCTTAAAGAAGCATACGTAATTGCTTGCTTGGACATATCCACCCGACGTCCTACTTTCGTAACACCTTCTACTAGTTTAACAACATCCATACCCCGTTCATTGTTAAAAAGACTTAAAATATCTTCATCAGTATAAGTCGTATCTTCAATCACATCATGTAAAAGTCCCGCGCAAATAGTCGTACAGTCTTTTTGACTATCAAGAAGAATTTGAGCGACCGCAATAGGATGTGTTACATATTCTTCCCCACTTTTACGATATGCTCCTTTGTGAGCATTAACCGCAAACTGATAAGATTTTAAAATATCTGCTTGTTCTTCCTTAGTAAATTTTTCTAAACCATCAAGTAACATTCGCTCCATATTTTGTCACCCTCCTAAAACAAAAAACAGACGCTAGGTAGAGCCTGTTTATCTATTCTCATTAAAAACTCCACTTCATTTAATGATTTCATACTATCATTTAAAAAAAAGAGTGTCAAGAAATAATATTTATAGCAACTTATGCATACGTTCATTGCTTTCTTTAAAGCCTATTTTTTTATAAAAGTCCTGACTTTGATTGCACAAAATAGTTAAGAATGTTTCATAATATTTGCCAATAATATTTTTCTTTTTTAAGACATATCTAGAAGTTCTTTGCTGATTTGGCCTTTTTGATAATTCTTTCTTATAAAAAGTTTGATTAGATTCTAAATAATCTACATCCATATCCAAACATTCAAAGCGAAGATATTCTAATTGTTAATTAAATTTTTGTTTGGTAAAAGTAATATTTATTTTATTTCCTTACTCCGAAGTTGACCACAAGCTGCGGATATTTTACTACCAAATTCTCGTCTTACCGTAACATTTATTTTTTCTTTATATAAAGTATCATAAAATGCATTAATGTTTTCTTTCGAACTTTTTTTAAATTCGATATGATTCGTCTCATTATAAGGAATTAAATTAACATAGACATTCATTCCTCTTAAAAGATTGGCTAGTTCTTTCGCATACTTTTCTTTATCATTAACATTATCAAGCATAATATACTCAATGGTAACGCGTCTATTTGTTTTAAGAATATATTCTTTAATAGCTGAAATTAGGTCTTCCATTTTATAAGCCTTACTAATTGGCATTAAAAGATTTCTTAAACGATCATTTGGTGCATGTAATGATATTGCTAAATTAATTTGTAAAGGAAAATCACTTAATTCTTTAATTTTTGGAACTAAACCACACGTAGATAAAGTAATATGTCGTGCCCCGATTTGAATACCTTTCGCGTCATTAATAATTAAAATAAAGTTCATCACATTATCATAATTATCTAAAGGTTCGCCAATTCCCATAATGACAACAGAATTAATCTTTATACCACTTATTTTTTCAATGGCTAAAATTTGGCCCACCATTTCAGATGTTTCTAAATTGCGAACTTTTTTAAGACGTCCCGATTCACAAAAACGACATCCCATATTACAACCAACTTGAGAAGAAACACATACCGAATTACCATAGTTATGTTTCATCAAAACGGCTTCTATCTTTTCCCCATCTGAAAGTTCAAATAAAAACTTCTCCGTGTCTGTATCAATTTCTCTTTTTAGCAGTTTAGGAAGAGAAAGCGTAAAATCATTTTGTAATTTTTCTCTGATTTCTTTTTTAATATTAGAAAATTCTTCAATATTTTCACATCTTTTTTGATAAAGCCATTCAAAAACTTGTAAAGCTTTGAACTTTTTTTCCCCAATATTTTCAAAATAATTTTCTAATTCAGTTCTTGTTAGACCATATAAATTCATCCTAATCATCTCCATTTCTAAAAAAGCGTAGAAATCTACGCATTTATTTGCCAATGTAAAATTGTTTCTTTTTGCACACCATTTAAATAATCTTTCGTATTCATAGCCTTTTTACCAAAAGGTTTTAAATATGTTACATAAATCGTACCATCTAAAACATCAATACCAATACTATTTTTGGTTACTTCTCTAACCTTACCGGGAGTGGTATTTAAACGAGGAACAAAAGAAGCCTCTAAAATTTTAAATTCTTCCCCATTTACTAAAATATTTGCCGTTGGAAAAGGATTCAAACCTCTGACTTTATTAATGACTTCTTCACCACTTTTATTTAAATCAAGTCTTTCATCTTCTCTTTTAATATTGTAAGCATAACTTGCCTTTGCTTCGTCTTGTTTTTCTCTTTCATTCGTGTGGTTTATAATGCTTGGTAAGGTTTCAATTAAAAGATTGGCTCCTAAGGAAGATAAAACTTCATGAAGAGTACCTACATTATCATCAGGTTTAATATCATAAATAACTTTCGAAATCATATCTCCTGTATCCATGCCTTTATCCATATACATAATGGTAACACCCGTTTGTTTTTCACCATTAATTAAAGCCCAATGAATGGGAGCTCCTCCACGATATTTAGGAAGTAAAGAGGCATGAACATTAAAAGCCCCTATCTTAGGTAAATTTAATAGAACTTCCGGAATAATTTGGCCATAAGCACAAGTAATAATTAAATCAGGATTAGATGCCACGATAGGTTCATAGTCTTTTCTTATTTTTTCAGGTTGAAAAACAGGAATATGGTGTTTTAAAGCAACTTCTTTTACAGGTGTCATTTGCTTTACTTTTTTTCTTCCCACTTCTTTATCTGGTTGACTAACAACTAAAACCACATTGGTATTTTCTAGCAGTTTTTCTAATACAGGAACGGCAAAAGTAGGTGTTCCCATAAAAACAACTCTTTTTTCTTTCATATGTCCTACTTTCTAAGATTTAAAGAATTTTCATCTAAACTATAATCCAAGTTATTAAAATATTCATCTAAAAGGTCTCTTAACTCTGTTAAACTATAACTATCTTTTCTTTCACTTTCTGGTAACCAATCTTGCCAATCTAAAATACGTCCATAAGTAACATCTAAATTGGTATCATATGAATAGTCTTTTGTAAAATCAACATAATTTTGCGAAACCGTGTTATTTTGATAATCAATAGTATCTGTTGCCATAAAGCTTTTATCCGTATCAGCCCCAATAAAATATAAACTTTGAATAGTAGCATAAGCTTTTTTAGGAGAATCTGCTTTTACTTTATGATTGTATTTATCATAATAAGATGTTTTCTTTGCTTTAATATAGCTACCATTTACAAAGTAATAATCACGACTTTCAGTAGGATCAATATTAGGAGTATCCGTAATTAGCCAAATTTTATCCGCATCATATAACTCTATACCACGCATAGTATCAAATACTTTTTCTTCAGCTTTAGAAGAGTATTCCACTGCTTTTTTACCTAAACTTTTAGCTTTATTTAACCATTCTATTTTCTTTTCTTCATACTTTTTATCACTAGCCTCAACAACTAGTGGATTTGTTAACATAAGAGTTCCTATTAAAGTATAGGCCCCCATTCTTTTTATTAATTTATAATTTTTCATTAATATCCCCTCGTTTCACAGATAATATATTACGTCACTTTCCTTGAAAAAGCAAGTTACGTATCTGTTTTTAAAAGTTAAAATCAATATCTAAATCTACTTTAGTATACGTAAATAAATCTTTTAAAACAGGCATTAATAAATCTTTATTTTTATATTTAATGCTTATCTCAAAATGATAAATTTTATTCATCATAAATACATTGGCAGCCGTTGGTCCTAAAATAATATAATTATTATCTAAATTTTGTTCTAAATAACTTTTAGCCTTCTTAGCTTCTTTAGCTACTTTTTCATAGTCTTTACTTTTGAAAATCAAATTAGCTAAATAATAAAAAGGAGGATATTTCAAAGTCTTACGAATATTCATTTCATATTTATAAAAAGCAAAATAATCATTTTTAGAAACACATTTCATAATATAATTATCAGGATTAAAAGTTTGTAAAACAACTTCACCTTTTTTATTATTTCTACCGGCTCTTCCACATGTCTGGGATAAAAGAGCGAAAGTTTTCTCGTTACTTTTATAATCAGGAATGTTTAATGTTGCATCAGCATTTAAAATGCCTACTAAAGTTACATTAGGAAAATCAAGACCTTTACTTATCATTTGGGTGCCCAGTAAAATATCATATTTTTGGTTTTGAAAATCAGCAATAATTTGTTCATGCGTGCCTTTTTTAGCCGTGGTATCTCTATCCATTCTAATAATTTTGGCCATAGGAAACTTTTTAGCTAAATATTCTTCTAATTTTTCTGTTCCCATACCATAATCATTTAAACCTTCTTCATGACAGTTAGGACAAAGAGGGTTATAGTACTTTGTATAGCCACAATAATGACAACGAAGTTGATTAACTTTTTTATGATATGTCAAAGTAATCTGACAATTAGGACAACGATAAGTAAAACCACAATTAGAACAAGTTAAAGTGGTACTATACCCCCGGCGATTAAGTAAAATCATAACTTGTTCTTTCTTTTCTATTTTCTCTGTTATTTTATTCTCTAATAAACGACTAATAATCGGATGATTTTTTTTATTTTCTTCCGCCATATCGACTAAATAAACTTCTGGTAAAACACTATCTTTTGCTCTTTTACTCAAATAAGTATATTCAAAAACTTTTTTGTGAGCTCTTGCCATCGTACTTAAAGAAGGTGTTGCACTGCCAAGAACAACGGGCGCATTATGAATTTCACTTCTTTTTAAAATAACGTCTAAGGCATGATAACGAGGATTATTTTCTTGTTTATAAGATTCAGAATGTTCTTCATCTAAAATAAAAATACCAATATTTTTTAAAGGAGCAAAAGAAGCACTTCTTGCCCCAATAACAATAGAAACTTCTTCTTTTAATATCTTTCGCCATTCATCATATTTTTCAGCATCAGAAAGGCCTGAATGTAACACAGCAATATTTTTTTGAAACACACCTGTAAATCTTTCAATAAGTTGAGGTGTTAGACTAATTTCGGGAACTAAAACCAAAGCCGTTTGTCCTTCTTTTAAGACTTCTTTAATAAGTTTGATATAAACTTCTGTTTTACCAGAACCCGTGACACCATGAAGTAGATATGTTTTATTGGTATGAAAACCGCCCTTTATTTTCTCATATACTTTTTGTTGTTCTTCATTAAGTGTTTTTTCGGCTTCTTTAGAGTTTTTTATTTCATAACGATATTTTTCCTTATAAATTTCTTGTAAAACAGCTTTTTTAACTAATGTATTCATTGCCGAAGAACTAATAAGACTAATTTCTTTTTTGAGGATTTCTTCTTGTTCTTTAAAAGCTAAAATGATTTCTTTTTGCTTGGCATTTTGAACCATTTTTAAAGCATCATCATAAGGTATTTTAAGTGCTAAATAACTTTGTTTCTTAATATTAATATTTGTTCCTTTTTTAGCTTTTAAGGCTTTAGGTAACATCACATCATAACAACTAGTAAGACTTGATAATGTCTTTTCATGAAGAAATTTACCTAAGATAAGCATTTCTTCTGTTAAAACAGGTTCATCATCTAAAACAGCTAAAATTTCTTTAGGATTAAGAGGTGCTTCATCTGTAAAAGATACAATATAGCCTTCTAAAGTTAAATGATTAAAAGGAATCAGTACTCTTTTACCAATTACCACTTCATTTTCTAAAGAAAAAGGAACTTTATAGGTAAAAGTTTTATCTAATTTTTTATTTTTAATTTCAGTTAAAACGTTTATATACATAATCCATCACAAAGACATTTTAACATGGAATAGTCTTTAAACAAAATAGTAATGTTTAAATAAGAACTAAAAAAGCCAGTCAGCACTTATGACTAGCTATTATTTTATTTTTTTACATTTACCTTTTTTGACAAGATAGACATTTTCAGAAATTTCCATAAAAGGTTTATCATTATAAGAATCGGTATAAAAAGATTTTACTTTTGCTTTAGGAAAAGTTTTTTTAAAATTTTCAACTTTATTTTTTTGAAAATTTAACAAGGTAATTTTACCTTTTTCGATATCTATTTTCGTATCTAAAATATGATCAGTATTTAAAACATCTTTTATTTCTGCAATTAAAAAAGAAGGACATGCGGTGGAAATAACATCATTAGGAGTGATTTTTTTTAACATATGAGGATAAAGTTTTTCGATATTTAAAAGCCAAAATTCTTTAATACATTGCAAAGCAAACTCTTTATTTTCTATAAAAACATTCATAAATTTTTCTAAACGTTTTACAAAATCATCAGGTGATAAAAGACATAACTTATATAAAATTAAAAAATACAGCAAATGAGGTAAATATTTTAAGAGACTTTTTTTCTTTTTCACCATAAAAAGGGCAAAGTCAAAAGAACTCTCGCCGTTATAAATGGTATTATCAAAATCAAAAACTTTCACTAACGACTTTTTCCTTTCCTTTCTGTTAATTCTTCATCATAAATTCTGGCTTTAACTTCTTGTTGTAAAACTATTTTTTGTCTAATTTCTTCTTCTAAAAGAGTAATTTTTTTTAAGTAATGACGATAAGCCTTATTGCCAAGTTCATGAAGATATTTATCTTTTAATATTTGCCTTGCTTTAGAAATTTCATTCATAGCCAGTTCAAACTCACCATCTGTGGCATTTTCATCTAAGTACATAACCATTTGAAAAAGGCGTTTAAAAACATGATTAAATTGAGCATCCAAAACATTTTGTTTGAGTTTTGAATCGTAAATATAAATTTCTTTGACATCAACAAAGTTAGGACGTGGCCGCAGATGAAAAGAAAACTTCATTCCTATCCTTTTAAATTTACGATTTGTTCTTCTTTTTTTTCTTGTTTTATTTAACTCATATGAAACCATTTTAAACCCTCCTAAATAAGTAAGTCGCTACGTCTTTTTTTAGTGTTTTCTAAAGCCATTTCTTCTCGCCAGGCAGCAATTTTTTTATGATCACCAGACAAAAGAATATCTGGTACTTTCATCCCTTTATATTCATATGGCTTTGTGTATGTAGGATAATCGAGTAAGTTTTGGGTAAAAGAATCTTTTTCATGGGATGATTCTTTGATAACACCTTTTAAAAGTCTTGTTACCGCATCTGTGATGACCATGCTGGCTAGTTCTCCACCGGTCAAAACATAATCACCAATAGATATTTCTTCATCGACAAACATTCTGATTCGCTCATCAAAGCCTTCATAATGGCCACATACTAAAATTAAGTGTTTTTCTTTGGATAAAGAAATAGCTTTTTGTTCTTTAAAAGGCACCCCTTGAGGACACATTAAAATAACTTTACTATCTGGTGTTTTATAATGCAAAATAGCTTCAATTAAAGGTTCACAACGTAAGACCATGCCTCCGCCTCCCCCATAAGGCGTATCATCTACTTGATTATGAGGTAACAAAGAAAACTTTCGAAAATCAATCACATTAATTTCAACTAATCCTTTTTCACGTGCTCTTTTAATAATAGATTCTTCTAAAAAACCTTCGAACATCTTAGGAAAAAGGGTGAGAATATCTATTTTCATATTATCAAGTCCTCTCCATTTTGTGTATAAATGGCCTTATCTTTTAAAGATATTTCTTTAATAAATTCTTTTTGATAAGGAATATAAAAGGTTTTAAGCCCTTTTACCCTTAGCAAAATACCAACCTTATTATACATAATCTCTTCTACCTTGCCAAGTACTTTCCCCTTTTCTAAGATAGAAAAACCAATCATTTCTTCGGGGATAATCTCATTATTTGCTAAAGAACTTTCTTCTTTTTTAAAATAAACTTTCTGATTACGAAAATCTTCAACTAAATTAATATCTTTAAGATTATCTAACTCTAGTAAATAAAAGTGTTTAAAAGGACGAACAGCACTTATTTCATGTTCTTCGCCATTTATATAAACTATCTGGCCTTTTTTTAAGATTCGTTCTTTTAAAGAAAAAGTACTGTAAAATTTTAACTCTCCTCTTACTCCATGTGTCATGGTTGTATACCCTAGATAAATCATTTTTTACCTCCTAAATTCATACATAATAATAGAAGCACATACCCCCGCATTTAAAGATTCACAATTCTCATTCATTTTAATATGTAAGTAATCAGTGGCTTCTTTAGCAGTACTTTCCTTTACCCCACGGCCTTCATTGCCAATAATAAAAGCACTTTTTAAAGGAAAGGTCATTTCTTTTAATTCTTTTCCTTTCGTAACATCAGTTGTATATATATGGTAACCACACTTCTTTAAATAAGGAATAAATTCTTGTAAATCTTTTCTAATAATATTTTTCGTAAAATGCATACCTTCCGTACTTCTTATTACTTTTTCATTATATAAATCAACCGTATCTAAACTAAGACAAATAGTATCAAAGGAAAATGCTGAAGCACTTCTTATAATCGTCCCTAGGTTACCTGGATCTTGCAAACCATCTAAGATAATTAAAGGCCCATTTACTTCTTTTTCTTTATTTTTATAAACGACAGCAAAAATTTCATCTGGTGTTACTTGTGAAGATAATTTTTTTAAAATATCCCTTGTCACGATGTAATGGGGACTAAAAGTACTTTCTTTTGAAGATATAATTTCTCTTACCATATTATTTTTTAAAGCTTCCGTGACTAAATGAATTCCTTCTACAAGATAAACACCCTCGGTATCCCTAAATTTTTTATCTTTTAACTTTAGCCAGTATTTTACTTTTTCATTTTGTAAAGATGTAATATTCATTCTTTTAACCTCCTTCTTGCCTCTTTATAATGAGGATAATATTCTGCTACGTGAGCCCAGAAATTAGCACTGTGATTTGCTTCATAAAAGTGACAAAGTTCATGGATAATAACATAATCTAATAAATCTAAATCTTTTTTTAAAAGTTCACTATTTAAAGTAATTGTTTTTTTGGTTAAGTTATTCACACCCCATCTTGTTGTCATCTTCCTAATTTTCAAAGTAAAAAAAGGAATGTTTTTAAAAAAAGGTAAAATTCGTTTTACTTCACTTTGAAAAATTCTTTCGGTTTCAGCATTATAAAATTTTTGCAAAGCCTGTTCATTTTTAACATGAATTTTCCCCTTTTCAAAATAAGGAGAAGAAACACTTTCATAAACAATTTCATAAGGATGCCCTAAATACCAAAAATCTTTATCTTTTAAGGCTTCTTTTTCCTTTTGTTTTAACATACTTATAATTTTAGGCTCATTTTCGTTAATAACTTTCATAATTTTTTTTGCTGTCATAAGAGGATTACAAGTAACTTCTAAAGTTCTTTCATCATACGCTCTGATATATAAATTTTTATTATTTTTATAATGAACTACGACCTCTATTTTCCTATTATTTATTACTATTTCCATGTTAATTTTCACTCCGTTATTTCACTATTTAGTAAAAAATCATATTGTAGTTTTTTACCAAGTTGATACATCTTTTTTAAAGTTTCTAATTCAGATCGTTTTAGTATTTTCTTATTACTTAGAAAAGATGACATATTATCAAAAATCTTTTCATTTTCATTCCAAAAATAACTATACAAATAAAAGTATGGATAAGATGCTTTAGGAATATTTTTTAAATCATTTTCCAAGTTATTTCTTATTTTTTGAATTTCTTTCATAACTCTTTTGCCTTCCATAGTTTTATGCCGAACTGTAAAGGCATAAAAAACAAAACAAATCGTCAATAGAAAAGATATCCAAGGTAAAACAAGAGAAACTTTAAAATAAAGACTAGCAAACAAAACAAATAAAATAATAAGTAAGGAAAAGATGCTCGTAATAATTTCTAAGCCATTTTTTTCATAAAAGCCACATTTTTCGGTTTCTTTAGTAACGCATAAACACCATGAATTATAAATTTTTTTAAAACGATAAGCTGTCTCATTATTTGTTAAATATTTATGCCATTCTTTTAAGGAAAGTTTATTGTTTTTACCGACTTTTTCAAAAAGAAAATCAAGAATCATTTCTTCTGTATAATTTAGATTTTCCCTATTTTTTAAAATTAAAGTATCTCTATTATAGGTGATTTTTCCTTTTTCTAAAAGTTCTAATACAGAAAGACAAAAAACATTCTTATGATTACCATCAAAATAAAAATCACTTAAAATTGCAATAGGATAAGAAAGTCCTTCTTTTTTTTCATGTGTCTTTTTTTGACGACAAAATTTAAGCAAAAACAATCCCCAAAAACTAAATAAAATGACAAGGAAAACTTTGCAGAAATTCATAATAACGTTGGTAATTAAGATTGTTTGTTCTTCTTTTTGCTTATCTATTTGTAACTTTTCGTCTTCTAATAATATAATATCTTGATAGGCATTTAAACCACTTTGCTTAGCACTTGATACGGATAATATAACATCTTTATCAAAAAGGAAACGAACAGATACTTCCGTATTTTTTTTAAGTTTATTAAAGTTGGTTTGAATAGTTTTTGTATCTAAAATGATAGTTTTACTTGTAATATCACCATGTAAAAAACTTTTAAAAGTATTAGTATTTAAACGATTAGGAAAATGAAAACGAAGTGAAAAACTAGGAATGTCTTGGTCAAAATTATTTCTTAAAAAGGACCAATAAAATTCTTCACAATCCAAGTGTTTGACAATGACATCATTAATATCATACTCGATTAAAAAGGCTACATTTCCTTCTTCATTAGAATAAAAAAGCGTTAAATCTTTGCCATCTTGAATGCTTGATTCCACATAATCTTTTTCTTTTGCATCTTCTTTATAATATGCTTTCGTAAATTTAGTAAAATCTTTATTAAAAGTATCAAAAGTTATTTCATCATTGAGGGATAAATAACCTAAAGAAATATTTTCAAGACTAGTTCCATTATAAATGGCATCTTTTGTTAAAAGAGGTGGTTCATTAGCCTTTAAAGACGCATTTTTATAGATTAATCGTCTGGAAAAACTAGAAAATTCACCTTTCGTCTCAATCAGTTCTTTAACATGCATACTGCCATCTTCTTTTAAAGTGACATCAACTAGAAAATTAGAAATGTCTAATTTTTCTAAAGCAAAAACATTTAAGGGCCAAAGAAATAATAGCATAAGTAAACTAAATTTCTTTATTTTTCTTTGCATTTTTTCACCTTCTTTAAATATTAACCTTTTTTGACTTCGATAACAGGAACGATATTGGCAGGTATTGTGACGGATACGCTTTGATAAGCATTAGATACGTTGCAAATTGAAGATGTTTTACCATCAATAATGTTAAGTAAATGAAAAGGTCTGGCACTTATTTTACTAACAAAAGAACCTATCTCATCTTGTTTTAGAAAACGAACATATATGTCTTTCTGACCCGTTTTAGGATAACGAATACTACCATTATTCGTCGTAAAAGTCTGGGCTATTAATTTTTCTTTTTTTAATACTGTTTGTAAACCCGTATGATTTGAAAACCAGTCTAACAAGGCTTTAGATGGAATGGTTTGGCCATAATTTTGGCTATTTATTTCGGTCGTAGTTGGTAAAAATGACGGCATACGATAAATATTATTATTATGTTCTTCATCATAAATATAGCAATATTCTTGTCCAAAAGTAATATCTGGCTTATTTGACAATGGCGGTATTTTTTGACACGTTCTTACCAAACACTTTTCCAAACTACATTCTCCATAAAATTCTGCCTTAGTACTTCCCATTTTGCCCACAGTTTTAGTAAGTTCTTGTAAATTAAGACCACGATTCATTATCAAAGTAACTGTCGTGCCATTATCTTTTACAACGAGCCAATCTTCTCTTGCAAAACTAATCTTTTCGCCCACAGAATAAGTTTTATTAGCCAGATTTGAAACCAAATAAGCACTCTTTTCTTCTAAATTATCATAGATATCTTTTTTAATAGCATTTACTAAAATTCTATTTTCTGAAGCTGTAGCTAAAATGGCTGCCATTAAAAGAGCAAATACTAAAAAAAAGGAATAAATTAATGAAGTCGCGATAAAACCACCATTTTTTTTCTTTTTTGATAACATGAAAGTACCCCTTTCTTTTCTTTCTTATATCTTATCACAAAAGTGGTCCAAAAATCCTTAAAATTTGGCCAATTAATAACTTCACTTTAGAATATTTTTTACATTCTTCTAAGGTAACAAAACGAGATTTTTCAATCATTTTCTTTAAATCTTCATTCATTTTGGTAATTGCATCTGTCTTATACATTAAAATAGCATCTTCAAAATGCAAATATAAACTACGATAATCTAAATTAACCGTTCCAATAATGGCCTCTTGTTCGTCTTTTAGCATCATTTTTAAATGTGTAAAACCATCTTTATATTCATAAATTTGAATATTTTCGCTAATAAGTTCTTTATAATAAGTTTTGGCTACATAATTTATAAGTTTCTTATCAGGAATTCCCGGTAAAATAATTCTTACTTTCACACCTTTTTTAGAAGCATAAATAAGCGAACCAATAATCTCGTTATCTACGATAAAATAAGGCATCGCGATATCTAAGGTTTTCTCGGCTGTTTGAATTAAATAAAGGTAACTCATTTTACCAGTGCCTATCAAGTTTGTTGGCGATACCCCATAAAAATTAATAAAGCCATCCTGCTTTTTCAATGTATGCCTTTTGATATATGGAGTATAATCTTCTCTTTTAGCAAAATTCATTAAATTCCAAGATTCTAAAAACAAAACTGTTAAACTGTTAACAACTGGACCACTCGTCTTTAACATATTATCTTTCCAATAACCAAAGCGTTCAATTTTGTTAATGTATTCATTAGCCAGATTAATACCGCCTGTGTAAGCAACGTTTCCATCAATCACAATAATTTTACGATGGTCACGATTATTGTAATGCGTAGAAACTAATGGGATAACTGGGGAAAACACTTCACATTGAATGCCATATTCTTTTAGTATTTCCGGATAATTTTTAGGAAGAAGCATAAAACTACAAGTGCCATCATATAAAACTCTTACTTCGACACCTTCTTTTGCTTTCTCTTTTAAAATATCTAAAATACCTTGCCACATTTCATCATTAGCAATAATAAAGAACTCTAAAAAAATAAATTTTTGGGCTTTTTGAAGTTCTTTTAATAAGTCAGGATAAAACTCTTCGCCACAAGAAAAATAAGTTGCTCCTGCATTATAATAAGTTGGATTATGGCCTTCCTTATAAAGATAATTCATATGTAAGTATAAAGATTTATTATCCTTTTCAAGATCATCCATAACCATTTTATTTTGACTTAAGTATTTATAGTTTTCCATTTTGAAAAAATCTAAACGTCTTTTTAAAGATTTGACGGTGACTTCTGATTTACAAAACAAGTAGAAAAAGGCGCCGAAACCAGGCAAGGCTAAAACTAAAATAATCCATGAAGTTTTAAATTCACTTGCCATACGAGAATTGATGATAAAGAAAACTAAAATAAGAGAAAACATAGTCATTCCCCCAACCATCAAAACAAGATAATCTTTAAAGAAAAGATAAACTAGGAAAATGATTCCTAATTGAGCAAGGACTGAAATAAAGGCTAAAGTTGCCCTGCTAAATAATAATTTAAAAGGAAATGTAATAACTTTACTAATTTTTTTGGTCATTTTTAACTCCAAACAAAACTAAAATGTTTTGCATAAAACAAAGAAACTCACTAATAACAATTAAACTAGCTAAATAAAGATTTAATTCATTACTTGGAAAAGGATTAATAACAATTACAATACCTAATATGATATTAATAAGGGCCATGACTAATAAATAAGGCCAAATTTTATTTTGATAGTCTTTAATAAGTAAAGATATCGTTAATTGACTGGCATTCTGATAAATAATATAAGCCCCTAATAAAACACAAATAATTTGGCTAAATAAAGCATTTTGAAAGAAACTTGTTATGCCAAAAGAAATCATTATTAAAGCATTTGTGAGTTTCTTTGAATAAACTTTTTCATCGCCTTTTAATCTAAAATATAATAAACTATTAATAACACCGAGAAAAATAGCACCATAACCAAAAATACTAACAGCTACTGATATAAAATTATCAGGATTTTGAAATAATACAAGCGCAAAAACAATAAGTAAAAGAGGCGCAATTAAATTCATAGTAGCCCCCTTTTTAATACTTTTTAACACTTCTTTATCACTTAAATACATCTTACCACATTCCTTCTTAAATTGATTTTAACAAACCCATTCCTTTTTTACAAGAAAAATAAAAAAGAAACAAATTTTTGTATTATTTATTCCTAGTTAAAGCACATATGTAACAATCTTTTTTATTTCTTTTTATTTTATATGTAAGAAAAAATAAGCCCTTTTAAGGCTTATTTTTGGATAGTTACATATTATTTTTGAGGTTTAAAATTTCTTCTTTACTTAGTTTGGTGATTTTTTGAATAAGGTCTAAAGTAACATTTTCAAGTAACATATTTTTAGCTACTTCAATATTTCTTTCTTTTTTGCCCTCATTTTTACCAATATCTATACCTTCTTCACGGCCGTAATCACGAGCCTTTTTAAACATGCTTCTTTCTTCATTCATTACTTCATCACTTAAAAGGGCATTCATATACTCATCCATTGTCATAATTGTTCTCCATTTCTGTTTTAGTTTGTCTCGTTCTTCTTCACTATTTGCTTTTAAATATCTTAAAATATCTAAAAACTCTTCATCACTTATGCCTACATTATAATTAAGTTTATCTAGTAAATCAAGACGTATGTAATAAATTTGAATATCATCTGTTAAAGGATATCCTTGTTCTTCTAAGAAATATCTTTGCACTAATTTATCTTGTAAAACACCTTTTTTAACATGGTCTACTAAATTAATTTGGATAAACTTCTTCATCTTATGATATGGCATGCTCTTTTTAAGTTGACTACTATAACCACGACAAAGATAAACATTTGACTTTCTTAAGTTTTCTTCATTAAATGTTTTATAAGCTTCTAAGTTTAAAATAACATTGTCTCCTAAAAAAGCAAAAACATCGGCCCTAATATTTTTTTCTTTATAAGTTGCTTTTTTAAATGGATATTCATGACTTTTAATCTCAATTTGTTTTTCTAAGAAACCTTTAGGTAATCTTAAAACATTTTCTGAGATAACTTCAAGTGGTCGGGTGTATTCTTCATTTCCTAAGATATTTTTCACCCAGTAGTCTTCCATTAAATCAATTTTCATGATTTCTTTCTCCTTTCTAAGAAGATAAATAAATTACCTTCTACTTATATATTCAAAAAAAATCCTTGATTTCCTTTTTTTTAGTTAAAAAAAATTGCAATTTTTTGCAATCTTGACACTTATTTGACGTTAATTAACAACATAAGGATTTGTCATAGTACCACTTCCTGTAATAGTTACATCAGAACGAATATTGATTACTGGACGAACTCCTCTAAAATCTACTATACCATTATCATCAAATGCCCCTGAATTTGCAATAGCAAAAACAGATACATACCAATTGCTAAAACCATACGAATTGAATCCTCCCGTAGGTGTCATAGTCCAAAAGGAATTATTTATTGTTAAATAACTAGTGCTATTAGTTTTATTATGATTATACCATCCATCAAAAACTCCTCCAGCATGACCCGCTAACATCACCTCATCGGCTGTGATTAAGCCAATGGGATAACTTAATTTTTTATTGCCACTTGATGCACTTGATACTGTGTAATAATCATTTTCATTCTCACAAAGAAGCGCTGGAGCACTCTCTTCAACTCTCAAATAGCCTTTATTATATGTTGGAATAGTTCCTGTTCCAACTCCACTTAATAAATTCAAAGTAGAACGATCACCACAAAAGCCGATACTAGTGTCTATTTTAGAAAAATAGTTGATAATTTTATCTGTATAGAACTTATCTACATTGGTTTTTATCGTAGAAGATGTTCCGGTGCCATGTGCTTCTCCTGACGTATACATATATCCTAAATACATATTATCTTTATCAAAATTATTAAATCGACTGGTGCCATATTGTCGATCATCTGAAGCTTCTCCATTGGCGTGTACACTCGTACCATCATAAATCATTCTGATTGAACCATTGCTATTAATCCGAATAATTCGCCAATAAAAGCCTGCAAACTTAACATAATTGTTTTCCACTGAGCCGCGATAATAATAGGTTGGATTGCCATCATAGTCTGTTGTTTCAAAAATACCTTTTTCATGTGACTCACATGAAGAATCATCACACGCTGACTTTGTAAAATCTGGAGTATAACTATTCACTTCAATATTTCCTAAAGCCGTTTTTACTGTTTTGGCTGTTTTATTAAAATATAAAGTACATTTAGTTCTTGTATTTGTGGTTGCACTGTAATTTTTGTAATTCATTTTGGCTTCCCAAGAAACATTATCCCAAGTTGGAACAACACCATTATTACAGTTTGATTTTGCTTCATCTAAAGTATAACCAGTATTTTGAACTGGCATATTTCTTGATATAACGCCATCTATATAATAAGCAAAATAGATATCCCCTGGATCTTCTACTGTGCCATTTATGACATCAAAATCTTTCTTTTCTTCATATAAAGCATAGGATTTATAAAATAAATAACTACTTACAGAAAGTAAAAGAAATCCTATGACTAATATGACATAAGATTTTCTTTTATAATTATTATCTTTATATTTTTTTAATTCCATTATCTTCACCATAGTTTCCTATGATGATTATAACAGATACCCCCCCCCCCCGACTGTCAAGGGAATTTTATTTTATATGGGTTTTATACATTGTTTTATTTCTTTTTTGGAAAGCCCCGAAATCATAGCAATGTAATCTAAATCATCGGTTGTTTTTAATAGTCGTTCGACAACTGCCTTTTTCTCTGCATCAATTCCTTGACTCATACCGATACTGATTCCTTGGCTTTTACCAATATTAATTCCTTGACTCATGCCAATATCAATTCCTTCTTCACGACCATAATCACGAGCCTTTTTAAACATGCTTCTTTCTTCGTTCATTACTTCATCGCTTAAAAGGGCATTCATATACTCATCCATTGTCATAATTGTTCTCCATTTCCATTTTAGTTTGTCTCGTTCTTCTTCACTATTTGCTTTTAAATATCTTAAAATATCTAAAAACTCTTCATCACTTATGCCTACATTATAATTAAGTTTATCTAGTAAATCAAGACGTATGTAATAAATTTGAATATCATCTGTTAAAGGATATCCTTGTTCTTCTAAGAAATATCTTTGCACTAATTTATCTTGTAAAACGCCTTTTTTTACATGGTCTACTAAATTAATTTGGATAAACTTCTTCATCTTATGATATGGCATGCTCTTTTTAAGTTGACTACTATAACCACGACAAAGATAAACATTTGACTTTCTTAAGTTTTCTTCATTGAATGTTTTATAAGCCTCAAAGTTTAAAATGACATTGTCTCCTAAAAAAGCAAAAACATCGGCCCGAATATTCTTTTCTTTATAAGTTGCTTTTTTAAATGGATATTCATGACTTTTAATTTCAATTTGTTTTTCTAAGAATCCTTTAGGTAATCTTAAAACATTTTCCGAGATAACCTCAAGTGGTCGGGTATATTCTTCATTTCCTAAAATATTTTTCACCCAGTAGTCTTCCATTAAATCAATTCTCATGTTTTTTTCCTCCTCTCTAAGAAGATAAATAAAATACCTTCTACTTATATATACAAAAAAAATCGGTGATTTCCTTTTTTTTATGATAAAAATCGTTCATCAAAATTCGACAAATATTTTAATAGATAAAAAACAAGCCCTTTTAAGGCTTAATTTTGGATAGTTACATATTATTTTTAAGGTTTAAAATTTCTTCTTTACTTAGTTTGGT
>CAKOHH010000015.1 GCA_934085675.1 uncultured Bacilli bacterium
TAACGCCTGTGGAGATAGTAGGTTACGAGGTCGATGAAGCAGGAAGCCCATTGGCTTAAGACAATGGGTAGTTCACGTAATAAATTAATCGTTTTGTTGCTTTCTATAATTTTATCCTAATAAAAAATGACATTGAATATAAGGTTTTCAATATTTTTGAAATCACTTGTATTATATGTCATTTTTTGTTTTCAAATATACTTTTCTATTTACTGTCAACTATATAGTAAACTAACTAATAAATATAACATTTTATGGTTTTTTTTATATGCAAGTATTTGAGTGCTTGACATTGAATGTAAATTAAACTATAGTATACTCTGATATTTTTAGGGGGAAATTTAAAAATGAAACAAGAGAAATCAAACAAGTTAAAAAATACTGAAATAGTGTTAAAAGAATGGCAAAAACAGATTTCACAATATGACAAATTGAAATTAAGTGAGGCTAAAGAACTTTGTAAAAAAGCCTTGGAAACTTCAGATGAAACAAAAAAAGCATTATATATGAATAAGGCTGTTTTAGGAACATTGTATGTTGTGCCTAAATTTATAGCTAGAAATAATTTATCGACTCTTACATCAAGAGCATATGATATAAATGATATTATAAATTCATTTAATGAAGTATGGATTAAAAAAGTTAGAATTGGGGAATTACTTAAAGTTACTAAGTACGCGGATGTTTTCAGTAAAAGTTACTTTAATGAAGTATGCACTAATTTAGTAGGTTATGATATTGATAGTAATGAGACATTTGACTTGCCAATAAAGTTTTTTGAACGGATGTTTTATACATTTGTTCAATTTAAAAACAAAGGTGAAACTTTTTCTTATAAAGATTTGGTATCGGCTATGGCAAAAGATTGTTATTATATGAATTTACTTAAAAGATGTGATTCAAGTATCATGTTAATATTTGAAAGTATATACAATAATCTAAATGATGATAAAAAAGAAGAGTTGGATATAGGAATAAGGAAAATAGACAATTTTTTAAAAGCATTTATTGATATTGGGATAAGTGAAAGTATATCCAATTATATATCAAGTGGTATTGATATGGAATCAGATATAATCAATCAAGTTTTCTTAACGACATTTGTCAAAGATGTTGATGATACTTTGATAGATGAAAGGAAAAAACAAATAATTCATCAAAGGTATGGAATAGATGATGGTGAACCTAAAACATATGGAGAAATAGCAGAAATTTATAATATTTCAAGGGAAAGAGTTAGACAAATTAACGCTATGTGTTTAAGTACTCTAAGAAAACCAGAAAATAAGATGCAAAAATATTTTTAAAAACAAAAAGGAACTTAAGCAAAGTTCCTTTTATTCACTTTTCATTTCAAATAAAATATCTCTTAATTCCATGGCGCGTTCAAAATCAAGATTTTTAGCAGCTTGTTTCATTTCCGTTTCAATATCATTAAGCATCTTTTCTTTTTCTTTCTTTGTTATTTTCTTCTTAGAAGTTTTTTCTTTAATTTCATTTGTAATTACATCTTTAATCTCTTTTTGAATCGTTGTAGGGGTGATATGATGTTCTTCATTATATTTCATTTGAATTTCACGTCGACGATTTGTTTCTTTAATCGCATATTCCATAGCATCTGAGTAAGTATCAGCGTACATAATGACATGTCCTTTAGCATTTCGGGCTGCACGTCCTATTGTTTGAATAAGACTTCTAGAACTTCTTAAGAAACCTTGTTTATCAGCATCTAAAATACATATTAAACTAACTTCAGGAATATCTATACCTTCTCTTAAAAGGTTAATGCCCACGACGACATCATAAATACCAGCCCGTAAGTCATGAATAATTTTAAGTCTTTCGAGTGTTTTAATTTCATTATGAAGATAAGCTACTTTAATATTCATTTCTTTTAAGTAATTAGATAACTCTTCACTCATCCGAATAGTCAAAGTCGTTATTAAAACCCTTTCATTCACAGCCATTCTTTTTCTAATTTCATTTATAATATCATCAATTTGTCCTTCTGTTTTTTTAACTTCAATTTCAGGATCTAATAAGCCGGTTGGTCTTATAATTTGTTCGACAAATTCTCCATGTGTTTTTTCAAGTTCATAATCTCCTGGTGTCGCGGATACATAAACGGCTTGATGAATTTTATTTTCAAATTCTTCAAATTTTAAAGGTCTATTATCAAGAGCACTAGGAAGACGAAAACCATAATCAACAAGAGTTTGTTTACGCATTCTGTCTCCATTATACATACCTCTTACTTGAGGAAGAGTGACATGAGATTCATCAACAAATAAAAGAAAATCTTTTGGGAAAAAATCAATTAAACAAGTAGGCGTTTCCCCAGGTCCACGAAGAGCAAGATGACGAGAATAGTTTTCGACACCACTGCAAAAACCTGTTTCTTTCATCATTTCAATATCATAATTAGTTCTTTCTCTTAATCGTTGTTCCTCTAGTAGTTTTCCTTGATCTTTTAATTCTTTTAAGCGTTCTTCTAATTCACTTTCAATACGTTTAATAGCTTCTTTCATTTTTTCATCACTTGTTACAAAGTGACTAGCTGGAGACAAAGTAGTACTTCTTATATTTTTTATAATAGCACCCGTGACGGGATCAAAAATACGAATGGCTTCAATTTCCGTATCAAAAAGTTCAATTCTAACACCACTAGAATGTTCATTGACAGGAATAATATCAATAATATCTCCCCGAACCCGGAAGGTACCACGGTGAAAATCAATGTCATTTCTCTCATATTGCATATCAATTAAACGATTAATAATGTCATTACGGCGCATATTGTCCCCAACAGTGACAATTAATCTATTTTTTTCATATTCTTCTTTTTCACCTATACCATAGATACAAGAAACAGATGCGACCACGATTGTATCTTTATAGTTAATTAAAGCACTTGTTGCAGCATGCCTTAACTCATCAATTTCATCATTAATAGAAGAATCTTTTTCAATATAAGTATCACTAGATGGTACATAGGCTTCTGGTTGATAGTAATCGTAATAAGAAACAAAGTATTCGACATGATTATTTGGAAATAACTCTTTAAACTCACTATAAAGTTGACCGGCTAAAGTCTTATTATGAGCAAGAATTAAAGTTGGTTTATTAACTTTTGCAATAACATTGGCCATCGTAAAAGTTTTACCAGTACCAGTAGCACCGAGTAAAACCTGTTCTTTTTTTCCTTCATTAATACCTTCAACTAACTTTTCAATAGCCTGCGGTTGATCACCACTAGGTTTATATTTTGAGATTAACTGAAACATAGTTCCTCCTTTTAAATGGAAATAAAACATTTTCTTGCAATTTATTCTAACACTTCTTTTATAATAAAACAAGAAAGCTATTTTATACTCTTAAGCCATAAAAAAAATATGGCATGCAATTCATTTAAGAATTTACACACCATATATTATAACGTCTAACTTGCAGATAATACATACGGATTTTCAGGAGTACCTTCACCACTAGAAATTTTTGTGGAAGATTTCAGATATAATGTAGGGCGAACCGCATCCTGGGCGTACGCATCGCCGTCGTAGACATTGCCAGCGGCGTTGACATAGAACACGCCGGAAGAATAAGACGAACGCGGGGCTAATGTCCATTGAGGAGCACTTGAATTATAAAGCCAATCATTATTTTTACAATCACTGTATGAACTACCATTCCAGTTGCTTAATTCTTTACCTAAACAACTGGCTCTATTCATACTAGTACCTCCGCTTGTCGCATATCCATAATCACTTGGATACATTAAGCCTACTTTCCCTTGCCACTCTGTTGGTCTTCCCATGTATACATTTGTTCCTCTTTCATATGTATACCAATGACTTGCTAAGCCATCTGATGAATGAGTATAACTTGACGTACTTCCTAATTTCCATGTTATCGCGTCTATTTGATTTTTGGCTGCTTCTGTTAAGCCATTTCTTGTAAAATCTAATGTTGTTGCTGTAGTACTTTTATTATAATATTGTCCTGTGGTTCTGTTATAGTATGCACCATTATTTAATAGCGCTTGCAAACTACTGGTCGCCCAGTCGTTTTTATATTTTCCTCTAGATGTATAATCCCAAGATAAATTTCCTATGGAATTTGCCCGAATCAATTTAATTCTTTGTCCTTGTGGAGTATTTAAGATTCCTATAATTCTCCATCCCGCTTTTTCACCATTAAAGGTTACATAGTTACAAGGATTTTTTCCAACATATCTTAAATTGTTATCACTTGTTCCATCATAGGCTAAAGTATAAGTACAACTACTACTTGTTTTATTTGGAACGGTATAGACATTTGTTGATGATTTATTTGCTCCTGATACTAAGTTATTTAAAAATGTTGTTGCTGGTGGCACTGGCTTTTTTTTGAAATACAAGGTACACTTTGTTCTCGTTGTGCTATTTTTTTGATATTTATTGTAATCAAGTATTGCTTGCCAATTATTATCATTCCATGAAATAGTAACCCCACTGGTACAAGACGATTTGGCAGTATCTAATGTAAGACCTGAACTTTTATTTGGCATTTCTCTTGTGCTTGTATTGTTCACATAATAAGCATAATAAGGTTCTTCTACAGCGTCTTTCTTTTTTTCATAAAGAATATAAATATTTCCAAAAAGAAAATATCCTATAATAAGACCAATGAAGAGAGAAAAGATAATGTTAAGATTTTGTTTAAATTTATGTAATTTCATTTAATTGCCTCCACTATTGTATTATTATTTCTTAAAATATAAGGTACACTTTGTTCTGGTGGTGTTAGTTTTTTGGTAATTACCGTAATTAAGTACTGCTTGCCAAGTACTACTATTCCAGGAAACGGTGACACCACTGGTACAAGAAGATTTAGAAGTATCTAAAGTGTATCCTGAACCTTTACTTGGTATTTCTCTTGTAATGGTGTTATTTACATAATATGCAAAGTAAAGGTCTCCTGGATCTTCAACAGTGCCATTTATGACATTAAATTCTTTCTTTTCTTCATAAAAGGCATAACTACTTCTAAAGAGCAAATAACCTAGTATGAGTCCGATGAAAAGAGTAAAGATAATAATAAACGTTTGTTTTTTGTTTTTTTGTTTAAATTTTTGTAATTTCATTTAATAACCTCCATTATAGTATTATTTTGGATATCACATTGTATTATTATTCATATCCTAATATAGGAATTATATCATAAGTGATATCAAAATGATATCTTTTTGATTACTAGTTTGAAAAAGTTTGATGTGATACCATAGAAATTGTTAGGAGGAGTTTGTTTGAAAACCATTAACCCATATCCATTAAGAATTGAGGAAGAATTAATGACAGAATTAAAGAAGATTGCTGAAAAAAATTCCCGAAGTGTCAATAAGGAAGTCGAATTCTTAATAAAGAAAAGAATTGAAGAATATAAAAATTTAGAGAAAAAGACGAAAAGCACTGTTAAAAACTAAAGGCGGTTCTTTTTTTTGTATCTAAATTGATATTCTTTTTTTATTTTGTTATACTAAATGTGTTAGAAACATTGAGGTGACTTATGAAGAAAACAGATAAAGAGAATGCTATTGAAATAAAGCATGTAACAAAATCGTTTAAAATATATTATGACAAAGCAAGTACGTTAAAAGAACATTTACTTTTTTGGAAGAGAAATGAAAGTGAATTATATACGGCTTTAAAAGATATTAATTTAGATATTAAAAAAGGGGAGACTGTAGGTCTTATTGGCGTTAATGGTTCTGGTAAAAGTACTCTTTTAAAGTTAATGACGAAAATAATTTATCCAACCAAAGGAGAGATTATTACCCATGGTAAACTGACAAGTCTTTTGGAGTTAGGTGCTGGTTTTCATCAAGATTTTACGGGTAGAGAAAATATTTATTTTAACGCGGCTATTTTTGGGTTAACAAAACAAGAAATTGATAAAAGATTGGATGATATTATTGAATTTTCTGAACTAGGGGAATTTATTGATAATCCTGTTCGTACTTATTCAAGTGGTATGTATATGCGTTTAGCTTTTTCTATTGCTATTAATGTTGATGCGGAAATATTACTTATTGATGAGATTTTAGCCGTAGGAGATCAACATTTCCAAGAAAAATGTTTCAATAAATTACAAGAACTTAAAGAAAGTGACAAAACAATTGTTATTGTTAGCCATAGTTTAGATCAAATTGAAAATCTATGTACACGAGCTATTTGGATAAATAATGGCCTTGTTGAAATGGATGATACCCCTAGCAAGGTTATTCCAGAATATTTAAAGGAGTGTCGTTAAAATGAAAGTCTTTAAAGAATTATATCAATATCGAGAATTATTAAAAACCAATGTTCAAAAAGAAATCAGAGGTAAATATAAAGGCTCTTTTCTAGGCGTTTTGTGGTCTTTTTTAAATCCTTTACTTATGGTTTTAGTTTATGCTTTAGTTTTTCCTTATATTATGAGAACAAATGTGGATAACTATCTTGTTTATTTGATTACAGGTGTTATTCCTTGGAACTTTTTTACAACTTGCATCACAACTGGTTGTAACTGTGTCTGGATAAATGGTGGCATTATTAAAAAAGTTTATTTTCCAAGAGAAATTCTTCCTATTAGTGTGGTAGCCGCTGGTTTAATTAACTTTTTAATATCTTGTATTATCATTTTATTATTTGTTTTATTTGGAGGTATTGGTTTTAGTATAGAACTTCTATGGCTTCCTTTAATTGCCATCATTCAAAGTGCTTTAAGTTTAGGTTTACTTTTCATATTAAGCGCCATTAATGTATATGTAAGAGATATTGAATATTTAGTAGGGTTCTTACTTAATCTTCTTTTCTATGCTACCCCAATACTTTATACGGCCGACATGTTTCCAGAATCTATTCGTTGGGTGTTATATTTAAACCCTATGACAACGATTATTGAGTCTTATCGAAATGTTTTCTATTATCAACAAAGCCCAGCCTTAATTCCTTTAATGATAGTCTTTACAGTATCTTTTATAATCTTAATCATTGGCTATTTAATTTTTAAAAAATTAGAACGTGGTTTTGCTGAGGAGGTTTAATGTGAAAATCCCCGCGGTTGTTGTTTTTTATAATCCAAGTGAAGAAAATATAAAAAATATAAAAGTTTATGAAAAAAGCGTTGATAAAATATATGTTGTTGATAATTCAGATGACGAGGTAATACGTTTAAAAAATACGAAAAAAATTGAATATATTAAATTATATACAAATAAAGGTATCGCATCTGCTTTAAATGAAGGCGCTAAAAAAGCTATGGAAGATGGCTATGATTGGTTACTTACTTTAGATCAAGATAGTCAGATTACATCAGATGTGATTGAAAAATTAAAAAAATATTTGGTGGAACATGATACAAGTAAAATTGGTCTTGTTTCTCCTTATCAAGATATTAACGCTAAAGAAAAGTTAAAAGATGTGGAAGCAGAAGAAATGCTTGAAGTAATGACTTCTGGTAACATTATTAATTTAAAAGCATGGCAAGAGATAGGTGGTTTTAAAGATTGGCTATTTATTGACTGTGTAGATACAGAATATTGTATGAACTTAAATGAACATGGTTTTAAAGTGTTGCGTTTAAATAAAGTTTGGATGACTCATCATTTAGGAAATTTAGTTGAACATAAATTTTTAGGAAAGATTTATCCTTGTTACAATCATAGCCCTATAAGACGTTACTATATAATGCGTAATAATTTATATATTAATGAGATGTATAAGGATAAATATCCTCTTTATTGTAAACATCTTCTACGGATTCAAAAAGGCCAAGTAAAACGAATCTTACTTTTTGAACCGGATAAATATCGAAAATTAAAAATGATGTATAAAGGTTATCGTGATTTCAAAAAAAAGATAAAAGGAAAATATGAAGAATAGGTGGTTTAAGTGGATAAAGTAAAAATAAGTAAATTAGATATTTCAGGAGTTAATAATCCTTTACTACAAATCATGGGGACTTTTCAAGGCCATGGCTATTCTTTAGAGTTTTTAGTAGATGGTAAAAAAGTAAAACCTAAAGAAGAAATGATAAATGAGTTACTTTTCTTTGAATATAAAATTTTATTAAATAAAGATAGTCAAAAAGTAAAAATCTATCTTGTTCATAATGATGAAAAAGAACTTTTATGTCAGAAAAAAACTTCAACATTTAAAAGAAAAGTGCATAAATTAGTGGGTATTATTCATTTTCAAGGTTTAAAAATTAAAGCAAAATTAAATAGAAGTGGAAAAAATAATGACTATTATTACCCTAATGTCCAAAAAGATTATTTGAAATGGGTTATGGAACAGCCTAATCCTGATTGTAGTGAAAAATTAAAATATAATCCTTTATTTAGCATTGTAACCCCTGTTTATAATGTTAGTAGTGTGTACTTAAGTGAATGTATTGATTCGGTTTTAAATCAAAAATATGAAAATTGGGAATTATTACTAGTGGATGATAAATCAACGAATCAAGATACTTTAGACTGTTTAAAAAAATATGAAAAATTAGATAAAAGAATCCGTGTCATTTATCGCCGTAAAAATGGTAATATAGCCTTAGCAACCAACACAGGTTTTAAAGAAGCCAAAGGTGAATATATTGGTTTACTTGATAATGATGACACTTTATCTTTGGATGCTTTATATCAAATGGCTAAAAGAATTAATCGTGATAAAAAAACAGATTTTCTTTACTCTGATGAAGATAAATTAGATAGTGAAGGGAAAAGATGTACCCCTTATTTTAAAAGTGATTTTGCGCCAGATACTTTACTATCCAACAATTATATTTGTCATTTTACTGTTTTTAAAAAGTCTTTATTAAATAAAGTTGGGGGAGAGAAAACAGAGTTTAATGGGGCTCAAGATTATGATTTATTTTTAAGATTAACTGAAAAAGCGGAAAAAATAGAACATATCTCGCGTATTTTATATCATTGGCGAATTATAAAAGGTTCTACTTCGGAAAGTATTGCCGAGAAAAGTTACGCCATTTTAGCTGGTCAAAAAGCCATTGAAGCTGCTTTGAAACGTCGGAAAATAGAAGGATATGTGACAAGTAATAATGATGGAACTTATGTTGTTCATTATGAAACAAATAAACCCTCTATAACCATCATTATTCCAACAAAAGATTATGCGAGTACCTTAAAAACTTGTATCGATTCTATTTATGAAAAAAGTACTTATCCAAATTATGATATTTTAGTCGTTAATAACAATAGTGAAGAAGAAGAAACGTTTGCCCTTTTTGCTGAATATAAAAAAGCCCATGAAAACTTTAATGTTATAGATTTAAATTGTCCTTTTAATTTTGCCTATTTAATGAATGAAGCTGTCAAAAAAGCCAAAGGAGATTATCTTTTATTTTTAAATAATGATACGGAAGTTATTACCCCTGATTTTTTAGAGCAAATGGTAGGTTATGCAAGTCAACCTCATATCGGTATGGTTGGCGTTAAACTATTATTTTTTGATAACACCATTCAACATGGTGGCGTTATTCTAGGCATTAGAGGTATGGCAGCTCACGCCTATGAGTTTCAAACCGAACAGGAAGCATTTAGTTTTGGTAAATTAAATATGCCCACAGACTATGCTGCTGTCACCGCGGCTTGTTCCATGATTTCTAAAGAAAAATATAATTTAGTTAAAGGCATGGATGAACATTTAGCAAATAATTTTAATGATGTCGAGTTAAATATTAGACTGTTGAAAAAAGGTTTCTATAATGTTTACCTTGGAAATGTCAAAATGTATCATTATGAATCAAAAACAAGAGGTATAGATAAAACAAAAGCGCAAATAAAAAGAACGAACGAAGAAAGAGAATATGTTTTAGATAAATGGCATGATATCGTTTTTGATGATCCTTTCTATAATCCTTGCTTTAGTAAAAATGAACCTTATGTATTGGAGAAGAAACAATGAAAGTAAATATATATAAAGAATGTAAAGAAAAAATTAAAACCAAAGATAAAATTTCCGTGATTGTCCCTAATTATAATTATGAACGTTTTTTAAAAGAAAGAATAGATTCTATTTTATTACAGACAGTTCCTATCTATGAACTTATCTTATTAGATGATGCTTCTTCGGATGAAAGTGTTTCCTATTTAAATAAAAAAATAGAAGAAATTAAAAAGAATTATCCACATATTAAAATTAAAACGGCTTTTAATAAAAAAAACAGTGGAGGATGTGTCTTTGCGCAGTGGCAAAAAGGTTTATCATTAGCCACCGGTGATTATATTTGGATCGCCGAAGCAGACGATTCAGCCAATACTTTATTTTTAGAGAAGGCTATGGAGTTTTTTCATAAAGATAAAGATGTTGTTTTATTTTATACCGAGTCTAAAAGAATTGATGGTAATGATAATATCACGGCTTTAAATTGTCAAGATTGGTGTGACATTTTTAAAACAGGTCGTTGGAATGAAGATTATATCAATGATGGCGTTTCCGAAATAAAAAATTATTTAAGTAACAACAATACCATTTTAAATGTTTCTTCGGTTGTTTGGAAAAATGATTCTTCTTTAAATACTATTTTTGAAGAAGCCAAAGATTATAAAATTGCTGGGGATTGGTATATTTATATGCGTGTTTTAGAAAAAGGCAAAGTGGCTTTCTGTCATGAACCTTTAAACTATTTTAGAAAACATGGGGCTTCTGCTTCCACCCTTAGTATTAGAGATAAGGAGTATAAAGAAGTCTTTAAAATCCAAGAAGCCATTCGGATGAATTATGATTTAGATGAAGATTTATTACAAAAACAAAGAATTAGGAGAAGATATATGGGTTATATTGAAGATGATAAAAATATAGGAACAAAAGGAAATATTGCTTGGTTTGTTCCCGCTTTATTAAAAGGTGGTGGAGGTCATCGGACAATTTTTCAAAATATCACCGCCCTTATTAATGATGGGTATATGTGTGATGTTTATATTGGAGATTCAAATCATCATAGTCCTAATGAACTATTTCAAATGATTAATGAATATTATGGTGAGTTCCATGGTAATGTTTTTGCTGATTGGCATAACCCTTTAAAAGAATATGATTGTGTCATTGCTACTTCATGGAACAGTGCGCCTATTGTCCAAAAAATTGATTGTCCTAAAAAAGCCTATTTTATTCAAGACTTTGAACCTTATTTTTACCCAATGGGATCTAATTATGTTGAAGCTGAAAACACTTATAAATATGGCTTTCATGGCATTACCATTGGTAAGTGGCTTAGCCATAAAATGCGGGAAGAATTTCATTTAACAACGGATTATTTTTCTTTTTGTGCCGATTTAAAAACTTATAAAAAATTAAATAATATAGAAAAAGAAAACGCTATCTGCTTTGTTTTCCAACCAGATAAACCTCGCCGTTGTGATAATATTGCTTTAAAGGCCCTACAAATTGTTAAAACTATAAAACCAGATGTTAAAATTTATTTTTATGGCTCAAGTCCTTCTCTAATAGATAATCTCGAAGTAGAACAATTAGGTATTATTCCTATCGAAAAATGTAATGAACTTTATAATAAATGTTTAGTAGGATTATGTATGAGTGCTTCAAATCCATCACGTATTCCTTTTGAGATGATGGCCTCTGGTCTTCCTGTTGTAGAACTTTACCGCGAAAATAATTTATATGACTTTCCAAATGATGGCTGCCTTTTAGCGGACAGTACCCCTGAAGCAATTGCCAATGCTTTACTAACAATTTTAGATGATAAAAAATTACAACAAAAAATGAGTACAGCCGGGATAAAATATATGAAGAATTATCCTTTAGAAAAAGGTTTTGAAGAGTTTGTTACTCATTTTAATGAGTATATGAAAGATTCAAAAGCAAAGACAAGTAAAATAGAGTTATCTTATACCAAAGACAAGGTTATGGCAACAGATGAACTTATTAACTTATCTAAAACCTTACCAGATATAACTTTTGTAAGTCCTAATATGGCCCCAAGACCTTTATGGAAAAGAGCCTTAAGAAAAATTAAAAGAACTTTATTAAAATAGAAAAGAGTGAAACTATGAAGACATTAAAACCACTTTTAGAAAAAAAATATAGTTGGTTCTATTTATTACTTTTCGCTCTTTTTCTTGCTTTTGTTTTTACTTTCTTCATTCATAATATTGCTTATTTTAACAAAGATTTTAAAGGAGATTATCTTGTTTCTAATACCTCTAAAATAAGTGAAGAAGATGGTGTTACTTTTCTTTTTAAAGATTTAAATCGTTATGTAAGAGAAATATCTTTTAAAAGCAATTTAAAGACAAATGAAAAAAAAGCATTCAGTATTTGGACAACCAATGATAAAGGAGAAGAAACTTTATTAAAAACAGAAAGTTTATATTTATATTATGATGGTAAAGTTTATTTAAACATTAATAAAGATGTTAAAGACATTAAATTTGTCTTCGAGGACTTAAAAGCAGAAGATATTGATATTACCGAAGTTGCTGTTCATAATAATTTTACTTTTAATATCGTTTATTTTTGCTTTTATACTTTTGTTTTCTTTGCTCTTTTATATTTATGGGAATCTTTTTTACTAAAGAAATCATTAAATTTAAGTTATGTTTTCCTTTATGTTTCTTTATTCTGTGGAACTATGTTTGCCTTTTTAACTCCTTTTGGTTATTCTATGGATGAAAAAGAACACTTTATTCGTTCTTATAATGTTGCTTCTTTTAACATTAATTTAGATAAACAAGAACAAGTGATGTGGCCAAGTAAAGTAGATACTTTACTAAATGATCCTTATAATTCCTTTATACCAAATACATACCATTCTTATTTAAATTACTTTGAGAATCTTAAAGAAAAAGGAAATAGTGAAAAAATAAATAAATACTATCCTTCTACGGCTGAACCTTATTTATTCGGAGGTTATCTTATCAGTGGCTTAGGTATTTTGATAGCGCAAATGATGCATTTATCTTTCCCAATGCAAATAATTTTAGGAAGATTATTTAACATGATTTTCTTTAGTTTAATAGTCTTTTTAGCTATAAAATTGGCAGGAAAATATGAAAAGATATTTTTTGCCGTAGGTCTTATTCCTCTTATGTTATTTCAAGCAGGTTCTTATTCAGCTGATATGTTTACCAATGCCATGAGTATTTTATCTGTTTCTTTAACTTTATATTATGCAAGTAAAAAAGAAAAAATTAAATTATCGCAGTTACTTTTATTAACGGTATGTTATCTTTCCTCTTTCATTTCTAAGATTGCTTATTTTCCTTTTGTATTACTCATCTTTTGTCTTCCAAATGAAAAATTTAAATCTAAAAAAAGTGCTTTATTTTTTAAATTTTTAATTGTCTTTATCATTTTAATGTTTTTTGGTTATACATACGTTTATGCTTCTAAACATGGCATTGTGCAGTGGGCTTCTTCAAACGTCGATTCTACAGGTCAAATAAAATTCATTTTAAAACATCCTTTTTCTTATCTTAATGTTTTATATAAAACGTTAGATAGCAGTTTATATGATTTTTTATATTCGGCAACTTCTCAACTAGGATATGTAATAGGCTTAGGTGGAATTCATTTTTGGCTTTTACTCATTTTATGTTTTATAAGTGTCACAGCCTGTTCTTATAAAATTTCTCTTAAAAATCGTTTTATTTTATTTTTAGTTATTATAGGAATTTTAGGTGTTTCCATGAGTTCTTTATATATAAGTTTTACACCAGTTTCTTATGGAGTGGTGCTAGGTTTTCAAGGGCGTTATTTATTACCTATTTTTGTACCGACACTTATCTTTGCTTCATCTAGTAAAATTAAAAATTTAGGTACAGAAAAGAATATAAACTATTTACTTGTAATAGGTATGCTTTGTTTAAATACTTATGCAATGTGGGAAGTTTTATTTCATTACTTTTGTTAGAGAATAAGGTTTTAAAAATCTTATTCTTTTTTCAGCCAAAATGTAAAATAAAAATCAGCCAAATTGTAAAGTGAAATAGAGCCAAAATGTAAAATAGACCAATGATATATGAAATTTAAGGTGGATAATTGTTAAAAAATAGTGATACGTCTTTTTTGCTACAACATATTTAATTTGCAATTTGTCTTTATAGCCTATATAATAAAGAAGAAATAAAGAAGAGGTTTTATGATGAAAATTTTATTGGTTATTCCAGCTTATAATGAAGAAGAAAATATCTTAAAAACATATGAGTCTATTATTGATTATAATAAAAAAAATAAAACAAATTATGATGTCATTGTTATAAATGATGGTAGTAAAGATAATACAGAAAAGGTTTTATGCGAAAATAATATTCCCCATGTTAAATTAATTCAAAATTTAGGTATTGGAGGAGCCGTGCAAACAGGATATAAATATGCATATTTAAATGACTATGACATAGCTATTCAATATGATGGAGATGGACAACATGATGTTTCTTATGTGAAAACTATTGCAGATCCTATTATAAATGGCAAATGCAATATGGTTATTGGTTCTCGTTTTAAAACAGATGAGGATGATAACTTTAAATCTTCTTTTATGAGACGGGTAGGAATCAATATTCTTTCCTTTATTATTAAAAGTAAAACAGGTGTTAAAATTTATGATACGACTTCTGGTTTTCGTGCCATCGATAGAGAAATTATGGCCCTTTTTAAAGATAAATATCCCACAGAGTATCCTGAACCAATATCAACCGTGGATGTTCTAAAACGAGGTTACAAAGTTACAGAAATTCCAGTTAAAATGAAAGCACGTGAAAAAGGTAAATCTTCCATAACGCCTTTAAAAAGTGCTTATTATATGGTAAATGTTGTTTTATCAATTCTTGTTATGAAGGTGGTGAAAAAATGAGTACGCAATTAAAAGTAGCGTTAATTGTTTTTGCAATTATTTGGTTTATTGTCATTATTTACAATATTAGAAAAGAAAAAATATCCGTACGTTATTCTTTATTTTGGTTATTTTCTACTTTAGTCATCTTACTTGTAGGCTTATTTCCCGACATTATTTTATATTTCAATAATTTTCTTGGTTTTGAAGTCATGTCAAATTTTGTCATAGGTTTACTTATTAGTTTACTTTTACTCATCACCTTTATTTTGACAATTATTGTCACAAAACAAAAAAATCAAATAAAGATATTAATTCAAGAAATCTCTTTATTAGAAAGTAGGAAGTAGTATGCTTAAATATTTAATCATTATTATCTATATTATTTGCACAACACTTGGCATTACTTTTATGAAATTAGGTGGTGATAGTCTGCACTTAAGTTTACAAAATAAACTTAGTTTTCAAGTAGGTTACACGACGTTTTTAGGACTTTGCAGCTATGTTATTAGTTTCTTTTTATGGCAAAAGTTAGTAGTTAAATATGATGTATCTTTAATTGTCCCTGTTGTTAATGGTATTGTCCAAGTTATTGTTTTACTTGTTGGACACTTTGTTTTCAAAGAAAATTTAAGCATGATATCTTTAATAGGTTCCTTACTCGTTATATTAGGAATTATCTTAATTGGTTTTGGGAATAAATAAAAAAGAAAGTAGGGTTTGTATGTTAAAAAAAATTTTTGAAACAAAAGAATTTCGTTTCTTACTGGTAGGCATTTTAAATACATTAGTAGGTTACGGCTTGTATGCTTTATTTTTAAGTTTACATATTAATTATTTAATCGCAAATACGATGTCTACTATTTTAGGGATTATTCATAGTTATCTTTGGAATCGTTTTTTTACCTTTAAAAGTAAGGAAAAAGCCAGTAAAGAAATTGTTAAGTTTTTCTTTGTCTATTTAATGAGTTATCTAATTGGCTGTGCCACTCTTTATATTTTTAAAAATAAATTAAACATTGATGTTTACTTAGCAGGTCTTTTAAATCTTGTTATTACCACGATTATTAGTTTCTTTGGTCATAAATATTTTAGTTTCAAAGAAAAGAAAGTAACTTTAAAAGAAATATGGCAAGAAAATAAAAAGTTTATTTTTCCAAGTTTACTTTTCCTTTTATCCTTTGGTTTACTTTTAAGTTATAAAAATTTACCTAATTTTACCGATGAAGGAGATGTCATGTTAGGCGCCAGCTTAATTAGTAAAGGGAAAATACCTTACTTAGATTTTGCTTCCCAACATTTACCATTTACTTATTATTATATGGCTATTTTTGCTTTATTAGGAATTCATTCGGTAGTAGGTTTTCGCATTGGCATGTATTTAACTCTAAGTGTCCTTTTTGTTTTTATGTATTTAAGATATCATAAAACATTTGGCAAATTACCATTTTTCCTTTATCCTTTTTTCTATACTCTTTATATGTCTTTCCCAGATTATACAGCAGGAACCGTTATCTCTGAACAATTTGTAAGTCAATTTTTAGTTATTTTATTTTTGGAAATCTTAATGTTTTATAAAAATAAAAAATTAGATACCTTAGCCCTTATTCTTATTCCTCTTATGATGGTTTTAAGTATTGGTTCTAGTTTTGTGAGTATCTTAGCCGTCTTTGCAGCAGTAGTAGCTTTTGTTTTCTTAGATATTAAATTTTATTTACAAGAAAATAAATTTAAACTTTCCTCTTATTTACAGCATTTCTTTAAAAAATATAAGGTCATTCTTTTAGTCGGTATTGGCTTAGTAGGAATATTTGTCCTTTACTTAGCTTTAAGTGGCAGTCTTATGGAATGTTATAAACAAGCCTTCCAATTAAATACAGAAGTTTATGCAAAATATAATAGTTATTCTTCTAATCCAATAGTGACGATGATTAAGGCTTTTCCCAGATTTTTCTTATCTATCACAAGTTTCTTAACTTTAAATACCAATTCTCTTTTATATATTATCTTATATTTAGGAGTTATTATTTTTACCTATAAATTAAGTAAAAAAGATTATAGTTTAACATTTTTAATGTTTTTCTATATTCTGATGTGTGGTAATCGGGGTTTTACTGATTTTCACGCTTTACCATTTTTTGCCACGGCATGTATTAGTATTTGCTTAATGTTATCTAAATTAGATAAGAAAAAATTAAATATTTGTTTATGTCTTTTCCTTATTTTATTTGTTAAAGTAAGAGGCGAAGCTTTTCAAAATATTTTAAAACCAAGAGAAGAAAAAGAAATGACTTCTATTGTTAAACTTTTAAATGAAGACGAAGAAATCATGCATGTTGATATTGATACGTCTTCTTATATTGATGAAGGTAAGATTCCTTATGGACCTTTTGCCAGTATGGTTCCTTGGTTTGCAGATATTTATGAAGATGAATATTTACAAATTATTAAAGACAGTCATTCTAAAGTTATTACTTATTATCCATACAATACGGTTTGGAGTGTTCCATTTAAAGAGTTTTTACCACAAGTAAATGAATATATTATTAAAAATTATGTTTTTGTGAAAGATGGCTTGTATTTTGTTCATCCCGATTATTTAAAAGAAGCTTCTAGAAAATTAAAGAGAGTGCTTCCATATTACAATAATTGTTATGATAGGATTACCTTTATGCCCCTTGTTAATAATTCGGTTAAAGAAACTATCAAAGTAAGTAAAACAACAGAGAAACTTGGCATTATGTTTGGAACTTATTCAAGAGTTAATTATTCTTTACTGCATTTTACAATGAAAAAAGAAGGTAAAATTATTTATGATGAAACTATTTCCGCTAGTGAATTAAAAGATAATGATTATTACTATTTAAAATTAAATGAAGCCTTAGAGCCAAATGAAACTTATGAATTAGAAATAAGTTCTACAAATACAAATGATAAAGATTATGTGGCCATTTATAAAATGAATGATGAAGTAGGTTATGACGAAAATTATTTAACGATAAATGGTATCACCTATAAAAATGAAGATTTAGTAATGGAGATGTATGATGAAAAAGAAAACAATTAGTATTATTGTTCCAACTTATAATGAAGAAGAAAATGTGGTTTTAATGTATGAGGCATTAAAAAACATTTTTGTAAAGGAACTCAAAAAATATGATTATGAGATATTATTTATAGATAATAAATCTCAAGACAAAACAAGAACTTTAATAAGAAAAATTTGTGCCAAAGATAAAAATGTAAAAGCTATTTTTAATGCTCAAAACTTTGGTCAATTTAACAGTCCTTATTATGGCCTTATTAGTACGACGGGAGATTGCACTATCATGGTAGCAGCTGATTTTCAAGATCCTGTTGAGATGATTCCTAAGTTTGTTAAAGAATGGGAAAAGGGTTATAAAATTGTTATTGGTATTAAAAATAAAAGTGAAGAAAGTAAATTAGTTTATGCTCTTAGAAGTTTGTACTATAAGATGATTAAAAAGTTCTCAGAAGTAGAACAAATTGAACATTTTACTGGTTTTGGCCTTTATGATAAAGAATTTATTAAGGTTTTACAAGACTTAGATGATCCAGATCCTTATTTAAGAGGAATTGTCGCGGAACTTGGTTTTGAAAGAAAAGAAATTCCATTTACCCAACCAAAAAGACAAAGAGGAAAATCATCTAACAATTGGTATCGTCTTTATGATGCGGCTATGTTAGGAATTACCTCTTATACCAAGATTGGTTTAAGACTTGCTACAATTGTTGGCTTTATCTTATCTTTCTTTTCTATTATTATAGCCCTTGTTTATCTTGTTTTAAAACTTTGTAATTGGAATTCTTTCCAAGCCGGTATTGCTCCTATTTTAATTGGTGTATTCTTACTGGGCGGTATGCAAATATTCTTTATTGGTTTTTTAGGAGAATATATTTTAAATATTAATCAACGTATTATGCATCGTCCTTTAGTCGTTGTTGAAGAAAGACTAAATTTTGAAAAGAAGAAAGAAGCCAAAAATGAAAAAGAAAATTAGTGTTATTGTTTCTTGCTATAATGAAGAAGAATCTCTGCCTTTATTTTATGAAGAAATGCAAAGAGTTATGTCTTTAATGAAGGATAATGAATTTGAACTTATATTTGTTAATGATGGTAGTAAAGATAAAACTTTAGAAGAAATTAAGGCATTAAGAAATAAAGATAAAAGAGTACGTTATGTTTCTTTTTCGCGCAACTTTGGAAAAGAAGCTGCGATGCTTGCCGGCCTTGATTATGCCAGTGGAGACTACATTACTTTAATGGATGCTGATTTACAAGATCCTCCTAAAATGCTTCCTGAAATGTTAGAAATTTTAGAAAAAGAACATTATGATTGTGTAGGGACAAGAAGAGTAACAAGAAAAGGTGAGCCTCCAATAAGAAGTTTCTTTGCCAGAAAATTTTATAAAATTATTAATCATTTAAGTAAAGTAGAAATGGTTGATGGGGCAAGGGATTATCGTCTAATGACAAGACAAATGGTCGAGGCTATTAAAGCTTGCCGAGAATACAATCGTTATTCTAAAGGCCTTTGGAGTTTTGTCGGCTTTAAAACTAAATGGTTAGAATTTGAAAACGTTGAAAGAGTAGCCGGAGAGACAAAGTGGTCTTTTTGGAAACTATTTAAATATGCCATAGAAGGTATTGTTGCCTTTTCAACAGCACCTCTAACTTTAGCTGCTTTTTTAGGTATATTATTTTGTTTTATTGCTTTTATTATGATTCTTGTTATCATTTTCAAAACACTTATTTTTGGTGATCCTGTAGATGGCTGGCCAAGTCTTGCTTGTATCCTTATTTTTGTGAGTGGTATCCAATTATTCTTTATGGGTATCCTTGGTGAGTACTTGGCAAAGACGTATTTAGAAACCAAAAAAAGGCCCATTTATATCGTTCAAGAAACGGAAAAAGAAGAGGCTTTGGAGCCTAAAAAATTAAAGTAAAAAAAACGAAAAAAATTGCTTGACAAACGATAACCTATCGGTTAGTATATTAACTACCAATTCACTTTTGAAGGCGAATTGGTGCTAGTATCACACTAGTCAACCCCTTTTTATTCTTTTACGAGAGACACATTGTGTCTCTCCATTTTTTTGCGTCTTGATAAAACAAATGTTCTTATGTTATACTTTGCTTAACAGGTGATTATAATGGACTTAAAGGACATAGATTTAATAAGTTTTCAAAACTTAAAATATTTAGAAAAATATAATATAACAACTTCCCAAGATTTATTAGAATTTTATCCTTATCGTTACCAAGTCTTAAATCCAAGTTCTTTAGAATCGAAAGGCAATCTTTTAACAATTAATGCCAAAATAGTAAGTACTCCTATCATAACTTATTTAAAGAGTAAACTTAATGTTTTAAGATTTAAAGCCATCGTAAATAATCAGATAATTAATGTATCAATCTTTAATCGGGGTTTTTTAAAGAAAAATTTAACAATTGATAAAGAAGTTATTCTCATTGGCAAATATAATGATAAATTAAATTCTTTTACCGCTAGTGAAATCAAAATGGGCAGACTAAATAACATGCAAATTATCCCTCTTTACCATAATGTGAAAAAAATCAAAAATAATACTTTAGAAAAATATATAAAATACTTACTAGAAAATACAACAATTGTAGATGAGTTACCATCTTACTTAAAAGAAAAGTATCACTTATGTTCTTTAAAAGAAGCTTATCAATATATTCATTTTCCTAAAAATAAAGAGGAATTAAAAGAGGCTCAAAGACGTCTTATTTTTGAAGAATTATTTGAGTTTATGTTTAAAATGATGTTTTTAAAAGAACTGAATCAAACGGGCAAAGGTATTTCCAAAGAGTTTGATGAAAAAAAAGTAGAAAAATTCTTAAAAGATTTACCCTTTACTTTAACAGAAGATCAACAATCGGCAATAAAAGAAGGACTTCATGATTTAAAAGACAAAAAAAGAATGAACCGTCTTTTACTAGGAGATGTTGGTTCTGGAAAAACCATTGTTGCCACAGTTTTACTATACGCTAATTTTCTTTCTGGTTATCAAGGTGTTTTTATGGCTCCTACGGAAATACTGGCCACCCAACATTTTTTTAATACTCATGCCTTATTTCAAGCCTGCAATGTTCAAGTAGACCTTTTAGTAGGAAGTATGTCTAAGAAAGAAAAAGAAAATATTTTGCAAAGAATAAAAAATAAAGAAATAGATATTTTAATTGGTACTCATGCTGTTTTAAATGAAAATCTTCATTTTGCTAATTTAGGTCTTGTTGTAACAGATGAACAACATCGTTTTGGCGTTTGTCAAAGAGAAATTTTGCAAAATAAAGGAGACTATCCCGATATGCTTTTTATGAGTGCTACACCTATACCAAGAACGTATGCCCTTACTTTATATGGAGATATGGATACATCAATAATTAAACAGAAACCTCATGGTCGGAAAGATATTATTACTAAAGTAGTGTTAGAAAAAGATTTAAAAGAAGTCCTATTAAATACTTTAGAAGAAATAAAAAATGGTCATCAAGTTTATGTCGTAGCACCAATGATTGATGAAAATGATGAAAATAATTTAAAAAATGTCTATCTTTTAAAAGAAAAATTTTCCCTTGCTTATCATGAAAAAGTGCCCATTGGCATTTTACATGGCAAAATGAAAAAAGAAGAAAAAAATGAAGTGATGAATTCTTTTAAAAATAATCAAATAAAAATACTTATTTCCACAACCGTTGTTGAAGTAGGCGTAGATGTTTCTAATGCGACAGTGATGATTATTTTTAATGCCGAAAGATTTGGTCTTGCTACTTTACATCAGTTAAGAGGAAGAGTAGGAAGAAGTGCTTTACAATCTTATTGTTATTTAATATGTAATGAAAAAAAAGAAAGACTTATGGTTTTAGAAGAAAGTAATGATGGCTTTTATATAAGTGAAAAAGACTTTGCCTTTCGGGGTGAAGGAGACTTATTTGGCATAAAACAAAGTGGTGATATGTCCTTTAAAATAGCCGATTTAAAAAGAGATTATCATATCTTATTAGTGGCTAAAAAAGAAGCAGAATATTTTATGCAAAATAAACTTTACATTCAAAGACAGCATTATGAAAAAATTATTCATAAAATTGATTTTACTAATTGACGAAGTAAAAAGATTATAGTACACTTTATATAGTGTAGTTCGAATAAACTACACTGGTATACATTCACGATTACTTCTGAGTGTGTATTAACAAACCCCCTGTGAGAGCGTAAGCTCTCTTTTTTGATATAAAAAAAAATAAGCCCTTTTAAGGCTTAATTTTTTATGATTACATATTATTTTTAAGATTTAAAATTTCTTCTTTACTTAGTTTGGTAATTCTTTGAATAAGTTCTAAAGAATCATTGGCAAGAAGCATATCTTTTGCAATTTCTATTTTTTCTTCTTTTTTTCCTTGACTCATGCCAATATCAATTCCTTCTTCACGGCCGTAATCACGAGCCTTTTTAAACATACTTCTTTCTTCGTTCATTACTTCATCGCTTAAAAGGGCATTCATATACTCATCCATTGTCATAATTGTTCTCCATTTCCATTTTAGTTTATCTCGTTCTTCTTCATCTTATGATATGGCATGCTCTTTTTAAGTTGACTACTATAACCACGACATAGATAAACATTTGATTTTCTTAAATTTTCTTCATTGAATGTTTTATAAGCCTCAAAGTTTAAAATGACATTGTCTCCTAAAAAAGCAAAAACATCGGCCCTGATATTCTTTTCTTTATAAGTTGCTTTTTTAAAGGGATATTCATGACTTTTAATCTCAATTTGTTTTTCTAAGAAACCTTTAGGTAATCTTAAAACATTTTCTGAGATAACTTCAAGTGGTCGGGTATATTCTTCATTTCCTAAGATATTTTTCACCCAGTAGTCTTCCATTAAGTCAATTTTCATGCTTTTTTTCCTTTCTAAGAAGATAAATAAAATACCTTCTACTTATATATACAAAAAAAATCAGTGATTTCCTTTTTTTTATGATAAAAATCGTTCATCAAAATTCGACATAAATTTTTATATATTAAAAAAAGCCCTTTTAAGGCTTAAGTTTTAATGATTACATATTACTTTTAAGGTTTAAAATTTCTTCTTTACTTAATTTGGTAATTCTTTGAATAAGTTCTAAAGGATCATTGGCAAGAAGCATATCTTTTGCAATTTCCTTTTTGCCAATATCAATTCCTTGACTCATACCGATACTGATTCCTTGGCTTTTACCAATATTAATTCCTTGACTCATGCCAATATCAATTCCTTCTTCACGACCATAATCATGAGCTTTTTTAAACATACTTCTTTCTTCATTCATTACTTCATCGCTTAAAAGGGCATTCATATACTCATCCATTGTCATAATTGTTCTCCATTTCCATTTTAGTTTATCTCGTTCTTCTTC
>CAKOHH010000016.1 GCA_934085675.1 uncultured Bacilli bacterium
TAAATTTGTTAGTTAAAAACTAACTAGAAAGATATTAATTTGTAAGTTATTTTAACTTACAAATATATTATACGAGGTAAGAAAATTTATGAACGAAGTTAAAAAAGTAAATGAAAATCCTGATTTTTTTAATTACATGACCAAAGAAGAAGATGAAGAAAAGTGTCATAATACGGAGATTAAAGAAGCCATCAATACCGGTATTGATATTGGTAAAAATGAGGGCAAAAAAGAAAGAAATATTGAAGTAGCTAAAAATTTACTTAAAAAGAATATGTCAATGAAAGATATTATGGAAATCACAGAATTAACCGAAGAAGAAATTAAAAACCTAAAAACATACAAAGAAAGATAATAAATAGAAAAAAACTAATAGAAAATTATGTGTCTATTAGTTTTTTATTGCAAAAAGAGTTTTTGCCGTTCTAAGCATTTGAGAGGTATAACCTGCCTCATTATCATACCAAGCCATAACTTTGACAATATCAAAGCCATCGCCCTTAATAACTTTTGTTAAAGATAAATCTACAAGAGCCCCTATTTTGAGTCCCAAAACATCACTAGAAACAATAGGATCGCTTGTGGTTTTCAAAACATCTGATTCATTATTTTGGAAAACTTCATTAATTTGTTTTTCTGTAACACTTGCTTTTACTTCAACTGTTAAGTCAATTAAAGAACCATCATTAACGGGAACGCGATACGCAAGACCACTTAAAAGACCATCAAGTTCTGGCATAACTTTGCCAATAGCACTAGCAGCACCTGTTTTAGTAGGCACAATATTAGAAGCACAGGCTCTACCCCGTCTTTCCAAATAACCTTTTTTATGAGCAAGATCAAGCGTTGTTTGATCATTTGTATAGGCATGAATAGTACTCATAAATCCTTTTACAATTCCAAAGTTTTTTTGTAAAACATTTAAAACAGGAGCAAGGCAATTTGTCGTACAACTAGCGGCCGAAACAATAATTTCATCACCATTTAAAATATTTTCATTAACCCCATAAACAATTGTTTTTACATTTTCACTTTTACTTGGAGCAGAAATTAAAACTTTTTTAGCCCCCGCTTCAATATGTTTTAAAGCTCCTTCATAATCTGTAAAATGTCCTGTACATTCTAAGACCAAATCTACATCCATTTCTTTCCATGGTAAATCCTTGGGATCACTTTCAGCAAAAACAGGTATCTTCTTTTGATTATTGATAACAATGTAATTTTCTTCACTTTTTATTTCTTCTGTATGAAATCTACCATGAACTGTATCATATTTAAGTAAATACGCTAAATCACTCGCATGTGATAAATCATTAATCGCAACGATGTCAAAATCTGTTTTAGTAATCATCTGTCTAAAAGCAAGTCTTCCTATTCTTCCAAATCCATTAATGGCAACTTTTATCATTTTAAAATCTCCTTTTTCTATTTAATAATTTTTAACCAATAAATTCTCTTAAAATAGAATCTTTTGGCACATATTCACTTGGTATTGTATAAAATGTTTGCATATAACTAATCAATCTTCTTGCTTCATTATAGTAAGGACTTCTTATATCCACCGAGCTTAAAAGTGGTACTGCATAAATTTTTAAAACACCGATTTCATAAGCAAGTGCTGTGTTTATAATACGGTCTGCTTGATAAACATATGGGAAAATATATTTTTCTTCTCCACTGCGAACGACTTGCCATTCCCCAATGGTTTGATTAACATTTTTACCTCTGGTTCTATTATCCCTAACAATTCGTCTAATAAGCCTTAAATCAAGGGTTGAGATGTAATTATGACGATCAATATTTAGAGGAATGAATGGGCTTAAATAAATTTTATATTTATAACGTTCATCAATATAAGGGGTTAAATCATCATTTAAACAATGAAGTCCTTCCACGATTAAAATACTTTTTTCATCTAAGGCACATTTACGGCCCTTAAATACTTTCTTACCGGCCACGAAATCATATTCAGGTATTTCTACCTCTTTACCTTCTAAAAGGCCATGTAAAGTATCATTAAATAGTTTTAAATCAATTGCCTCTAAGCATTCGTAATCATACTCTCCTTTTTCATTTTTAGGAGTGTCTTCTCGGTCTACAAAAAAGTCATCTGTTGATAAACCAATCGGGCGCAAACCACGACTTTGTAAAAAAGCACTTAATCTTTTCATTGTTGTTGTTTTACCACTTGATGAAGGTCCGGCAATTAAAACAATTTTAATATCTTTCGAAGCAGTGATAGTATCACATGCTTTTAAAATATCTTCCACAAACAAAATTTCATTAGACGCTATAAAGTTTTTTATCTTAGACGAACTCACAAGTTCATTCATTAAAGAAACATAACTTGCATTCATTAAAGATAACCATTTTTTTGTTTCCATAAAATTAGTAACAATATTTTCATAATGAACATATTCGGGAATACTTAAACCACTTGTTACATTAGGACACACCAAAACAATTCTATTATTTCCTAAAAAGATTAGTTCATAAAGATTAATAACACTTGTATCATAAGGCATTAAGGTATAAAAATAATTTAATTCATTTCCTAAACGATATAAAGTAACAACAGGATTATTTAATGTTTGTAAATTTTTTGCTTTTTCTATTTCCCCTTTTTTCATAAAATAGTCATAAGCATCTTTTATTTCAATATTATATTTTAAGTAACGTAGTTTTTTGGAAACATTTAAAGCCATTTGGCCTTTTATTTTAGAAACATCTTCACTTGTAAGTTCATGATTTAGAATAACTTCACTTAAAATACCTTTAGGAACACTGTGCAAAAAAGACAATTTTGCTTCAGGAAAAAGTTCTTTGACAGATAAAAAGAATAAAAATTTCAAACCACTTTGATAACTTTTATAACCCGGAAGACTTGTTACATCAATAGGAATAATTTCACATTCTTCTTTAATCTTAGTATCTAAGGAAAAAACCTCACCATTTACTTTAACTAAAACAGTGTTTGGTTTTATATTATGAATAATATCATAAAATGTCATTTCATTATTAGCCTCGTAACTTTGACCATCGACAACCACTTTAAATGTTTTCATTAAATCCCTCTTATTCTCTTTATAATCTTAACATAAATTTATTTTTTTTTGAATAGTTTTTGCCAAAATTGACTATGATTATATTAGGTGAAAATTATGAATATTATTCCAACAGTTTTAGAAAAAGATAGTAATAAAGAAGTTGCATATGATTTATATTCGCGAATGCTTGAAGATAGAATTATTTTCTTATGTGGAGAAATAAATGATGATATGGCTAATATTGTTATTAGTGAACTTTTATATTTAGATTCTAAAAGTCATCAAGATATTTATCTTTATATTAATAGTCCTGGAGGTTCTGTAACAAGTGGTCTGGCTATTTATGATACTATGAATTATATTACCAGTGATGTGAAAACAATTTGTATAGGAATGGCCGCCTCCATGGCTTCTGTTATTTTATCTTCTGGTACTAAAGGAAAAAGATGTGCTCTTATAAATGCAGATGTTATGATTCATCAACCTCTTGGGGGAATGGAAGGTCAAGCCTCAGATATGAAAATTGCTTGTGAACGTATTTTGAAAATCAAAGAAAAATTAAATAATATTTTAGCCAAAAATACTGGTCAAAAATTAAAGACCATTGAAAAAGATACCGATAGAGATTATTTTTTATCAAGTCATGAGGCCTTAGAATATGGTCTTATTGATGAAATATTAACTTAAAAGGCCTACTTTCAAAGTAAGCCTTTTTTTATTTTCTTTTTTTATTATTTGAATTTTTGTTATTTGTTTTTTTATTTTTATTACCTTTTTTATTCTTATTCGATTTCTTAGATTGTCCTTGTCTTGTATTTGCATTTTTCTTAGGGGCTGTCGTTGATTTATTATTTTGTTTGATAACTTCTTTTGGAAGAACTATTTCTTTTTTAATTTTTGGAAGTTCAATAGGTTCTTGTTCTTTTTTCTCAACCGTCATAACTTCTTCTTTAACATCTATCGGAGTCGTTTTATCATCAATAATTTTTTCTTCCTGTTCTTCATCAATTTCCTCTTGCTTTTGAATATTTTCGGCAATCTCTTCTTTTATTTCATCCTTGATTTCTTTTACTTCTTCTTGTTCATTATTTTCTGTAACATTATAACGCTCTAAGAGTTTTTGATGTGTTTCCTCTTTTTTATGTTCTTCTTCTTTTTTAGCATTTTCCTCATTCATGATTTGTTTATCCACATTTTTCTTAGCACTGCCAAGACGGAACATTTTAACAATATCACTAATAATAACAAATAAGGCTGGTATAACAACCACAATTAGCCAACCTGCTTTGGTGGATAAGAAAGCTTGTAGTCTTCCTAATTGAGGAATACGGATTAAAACCTTTCCTAAAACATTAGAATAACTAGCAGGGACTAAATCGGGACTAATATTATTATCACCTTTAGTGTAATAATAATATTCACCATTTTCTTCTTTAATATCATAAACACGATGGGTAATAATCATGTTTCTGGAAATAGACGCTGTAGAAACAAAAGTAATAACATCTCCTATTTTTATATTTTCAGGATTTTTCACCGTGGCATCAATAATAACATCATAAGGATTTATATTTGGTTCCATACTTTGAGTTACAATGGTATATAAACTAACTGCTGGTTTAAAACTTTCGCCTTTACTGGCATATACCTTTGTACTCACAAAATAATAAAGTAAAAAAGCCGCAATTAAGACTAAAATAACTAACATTACCCAAGATATAATTCCTGTTATGAACTTAAATATTTGTGTAATAGAACTAAATTTACTTTTTCTTTCAGACATAACAAAAACCTCTCTTATTCTTATAATATATCCTAATTATATAATAACAATACTATAAAAGACAAGAATTTTGTCAAAAAAAAGACGAGAGTGTGTCTACTCCTGTCTATTTAGTTTCTACTGCAATGCGAGCATTAAATTTATTTTCAAGTTGATAGTTTTGAAGATGTCCTGTTTCAATAAAATGATAATCAATCGTATAAACATATGTTGTATGAGCAGGTATTAATACTTCTTTTAAAATATAAGTATCTGTTAAAGGAGAAGCTGTCGTTGGAACAACTACTATACCATCTCTTTTAACTGTATAAGTAAGTTCACTATTAGGATTAAATTCATTAACAACATCTGTAAATTTCAAACTATATATTAATGATTTTTTACTTTTGTTTTCAACTGTCAATTTTTGAGTATCAGACCAACCTGGCTGAATTCCTTTAGCCACAACATCACGATTATAAGTAGTGTATAAGGTTACAATATCTTCCGTAGCAATGTCTAAAATTTTATCATCTTTAGCATAAGTACATTGCTTGTCACATTTACCATCATTATTTGTATCAATATTAGTATCTGCTTTACCATCGTTATTAGTATCACAATTTAAATCACACTTACCATCATTATTACTGTCAATATTTAAATCTGGTAATCCGTCTCCATCGGTATCACAGTTTAAATCACATTTGCCATCGCCATTAGTATCTTGATTCATTAAATTAGTATCTGCCTTACCATCGCCATTGGTATCAACATTAACGTCTGCTTTACCATCACCATCGGTATCAATATTTAAATCCGGTTTGCCATCACCCGTAGTATCTATATTTATATCAGCCTTGCCATCGCCATCTATATCAATATTTATATCTGGCTTGCCATCACCGTCAGTATCACAGTTTAAATCACATTTGCCATCGCCATTGGTATCTTGATTCATTAAATTGCTGTCTGCTTTACCGTCTCCATTGGTATCTTTATTAAACGTTGGTTCTTTATTATCTTTATAATCTATATTGGTGTCTGGTTTGCCATCACCGTCAGTATCACAATTTACATTACAAACATTATCACCATCAGTATCAATATTTAAATCTGCTTTGCCATCACCCGTAGTGTCAATATTTAAATCAGCTTTACCATCACCGTCTACGTCAATGTTAATATCTGCCTTGCCATCGCCATCAAAGTCAATGTTAGTATCTGGCCAACCATCATTGTTTGTATCACAGTTTAAATCACATTTACCATCGCCATCGGTATCTTGATTCATTAAGTTTCTATCTGGCTTACCATCCATGTCAATATCAATATTAAAATGAGGCGTTCTATCTTTGGCATAATCAATGTTAGTATCCGGCTTACCATCACCATCAGTATCACAGTTTAAATCACAGAAACCATCACCATCGGTATCACCATTTAAATCAATAATGCCGTCTCCATCGGTATCACAATTCCAATCACACTTACCGTCATTATTCGTATCGCAATTGATTTTACAAGTACCATAGTAATGTCTTGTCTTATCTCCATACATTTTTAAATATAAAAAAGTAGAACCGAGTAAAAGGAGTAAAATAATTACAAAAATAATAAGCATACGTACAAACATAGAACGAGAAGCTTTTTCTTTTTCTTCCTCTATAAGTTCTTTGTATTGTTCTTCGTAATCAACATACTCTTTTGGTTCCTTGTTTAAATCTTGATTCATCGTAACAACTCTCCAATCCCTATCTTATAAAAGAATTATAACACATGAAAAAATTTTATACAATAAAAAAACTCTTGAAAAACATCAAGAGTAATTTATTAAAACAGAATTGTAAAACTATACAACTTCTACTTTAATTTGACCAGCTAATGATTTACCTGAAGCATCTGTATTTTGATCAGCAGCAGTATTAATAAATTCTACTACAACATAATAGAAAGTATCAGCACCAGTTGTACTAACATTTACAGCATTTGAAGCAGTTAATGTATAAGCAGTAGTTGCTTTAAGAAGATTAGTTGTAGCTACTTCTGTACCTAAACCTGAGTTATCAGTATCGTTAGTACATTCTTCATATAATTTAGAATCAACTGATTTTTTAGTACAAGCAAAATAATTGTCAGTAATAGATACTTCTGTATTACTTTTGTATAAAGAAATTTTTAATGAACCATCAGCAAAATCATTTTTTGTTGTATTATAAGTGATTTTGACGCTTGGAGCAGTTCCTTGTGCACTTTTAGCGTTAACTTTGATTGCAGCAACTTCTTTATGTCCAGGATATACACCAGTTTCAGTGAATGAACCAGCATTACTTGATTCAGTAATAGTGATAGCATCTGCTTTAGCAGCGTCTGAAGCAGTTATATTAGTTTTACCTTGATCAGCAGTTCCACCTCCGAAATTGTTAGTAGTTGAAATTGAGAAGTAAGCGAATGTTGCTCCTACAACAGCTACTAATAATGTAGCAACAGCGATAACTGTTAATAATACCATATTTTTCTTTTCCATATATTTTTTTATCTCCTCTCTATGATAAAAATATATCAAAATTTTAGATAAAGTTCAAGTACCTTTTTTGAAAAAAAGAAAATGTTATTTCTTAATATCTAAATAACCCAATATTTATCGTATGTAAATAGATTTTAAGAAAAGTTAATATTTAACATTTTAATACTAAATTTTAACAACTTAGAATATTTTGGATTAAAAAGAACTTTTAATCTTATTTTTTCATTTTAAATAAAAGATGAATTTTTTTCATTTTTATGATAAACTTACAACAGAATAGGTGGTAAAAATGAAAAAAGTTATTTTTGGATTATCCAGTCTTTTAATACTTGTCATTATTTTTTTTAGTGGCTATCTTGTTTATATAGGGAAAGTTAAGAATATGTTACAATATCAAGAAGTCGATATTAATACACCTTATATTCAAAATATCTATCACTCTGTTATTTTAGAAAATAACTTGGAAAGCAAATTTGATTTTTATGCCGAAGAGAAAATGAATAATACTTATCTTTTGAATTTAGGAATTCAAAATAATACATCTAATAGTATTTCTTTTGAACATATTCAAAAAAGTATTAAATACTTAACCAATTATCAAACAGTTTATCCTCATAGTCTATGTGGATACAACTACATAGCAAGTACTCAAAGTTTTCTTAAAGTAGACAATTGTGAACCAACATATAATTATGATTTTTATACCCAGTTAGTAAGTGCTAAAGAAAATGATATTGACCTAGTATTAGAGGAAAAAAATATTTTTTATACCAAAGATTTCATAAACGATAGTTATTATATAACGCTGTACAAAGATATCACACAAAAAGAAGTAATTGACAATATAAATATTAATGATGAAAATGACTTAAAACAATTATTAAATATTTATTTAGATAAAGCCTCTACTTATCAATATACTTTTGAGAAAAAAAATAACCATTATGTTTTCCAAAATATTAAAAAAATCTAGTTTTAAGCTAGATTTTATTTTGACAAAATTTCAATGTCGTCATTATGAGATAAAACATTGTTTTGTTGATCCATAATAACATTGTTTTGAGGAGTACTATTAGGATTAATCGTTGAAGAATTTAAAACAGCATTAATGGTTTTATTTTGAGCCATCGAAGCTAAAGATTTCAAATCTATTTCTTCGTCCTGTTTATTGAATTTCGAAATGCCTTTTTTTTGCTCTGACTGATCGACAAAATATCCAATAAGTGAAAATAATAGAAGTAAAGCAATAACTAAAAACCAAAGATAATTATTGGCTAAAAAATTGGTAAAGACTTCCATTAAATTTCCTCCTTTTTAAAAAGCTAATCTATTTTTATAAGTATTCAACAATAGCAACATTCTTTTCAAGTTTTTCAATTAAATCTTCACGATCATATTTATTAAAAATACCTGTAAAGTTACTATAATCTAATAAAAACAACTCATAATAGTTAAAGAAAATATCATGAACATTTTTAATGCCTAAATCTATTAAATATTGTAAATTTGCTTTTACAAGTTTTTTATTTCCATCTAAAGTTTCAAGCATAACATCCGCTACTGAATCTTTAAATGTAGTGATTTCTTCTTTAGAAAAACCAAGGGATTCCAAAAATCTCATTATTTTACCCCCATTCCTAAACCAGCTGCCATATTTTTAGTTTTTTGAATAGCGATTGCTCTTAATTTAGCTGGAGTACTTAAATTTTTAATAAATTCGTCATCTTTAATTTCAGAAATTTCCTCTTTTGTGAACAAAGCCATTTTAGAATAAGGAAGAGCAAAAGAAACATCAGGTTCAATACCTTGTTCTTTTAAATCATCAACAACGTTATAAGATTCATCGCCATTAATAGAAAAATTAATGTATGCCATTTTTAAAGTATTATCAGGAATATTATCTCCAAAATAATTTTTAAATTTAGAAAATTCTTTTAATTCTGCCATTATATCCTCCTTAATAAGCCATTAATGGGACTTCTTTTGGATCCATACCATTATTTTTTATTGTATCAATAGCTTTTTGTAATTCAGAAAGGCTATATTTTACTAATACATTTGGATTCAAATAAATATCCAATACTTCTTTTCCAGAAGCAAGTAATAATTTTACTTTTTCAACAAGTTCTTTATCATACATCATATCAATATGATTGATATATACATCACTTGCAAAACCAGTAGATTTCATAAAATCTATATTTTTCATTACTAAATCTTTATCGAAATTAGCCATTAATTTATTGATTTCATCACTGGTAAAATCTAAATAGTCAATGCCTTTTTCTTTTAATGATTCAATTACCTCTTTTTTAATATCAACAGGTTCTTCTACAGTAAATTCTGCATTAATATCAAAAGTAGGAACTTTGATATCGTCCATTTCATCTGGTTCATCATCTACCATCGTTTTAGCTTCTTGTAAAACTTCTGAAATAGACTTACCTACTCTAGCTCTACCTTTTACTTTTTCATCATATTGGAATAAAGCATCTTCTGGGAACATTAAAATTTTAGCTGTTTCTCTTTGCTCTGCTTCATTAAACCCAAAATCTTGTAGTAAACTCGTAATAGAATCCCTTGTAATATTAATATGACCTGTTAATGCTAACTCAAAATATTCATTTAATTTATCTTGATTAGCCAAAGCGGCATCTTTACGAATGCCAAGTTCTTCAATTGCCGTAATGGCACCATTCATTTCTTCTTCTACTTTAACAAGCTCATCTTCGGCTTTTTTAGTATCTTTTTCAACTGTTTCAATTGTCTTTGGAAGATTTTTTTCAACTTTTTCAAGTAGTCCTTTTGGATCAAAATCAACATTTAACTTACTTAGAACTGTTTCATAATCTTCCCGATGAATATTACCTAAAACCTCTTTAAATTTATCGCCTTGTTCTTCTAATTCTTTACGTTGTTTTTTTAAATCAGCAATATTTTTTTGCAAATTGGCTTTTTCATCAGTTGTTCTTGCCTTTGTCGCCTCTGCCTTTGCTTTTTGGCGTTCCATTTCTTTTAAAATATCACTATCTGCTCCACGAAGGTTATATAATTTATCTAATAATGTTTCAGTATTGACTGTCATCTAAGCCACACTCCCTCTATTCTGGGTTAATTATAGCAAATTAAAATTCCTTTGTAAATAGAAGTTTTTAAAATATTTTCCGTGAACCATTTATAAAAATCTTCATAAACTATAATTGAACAAAGGGAGGAATTTGTTTGAAAAAGAAAATTATTTTAACTTTACTGTGTTTAGTCGCGGCTATTTTAATGTGTTGTAGTTATGAGTTTTTTAAAGAAAGAAAGGAAGAAAACCTAATAACTATTAAATTAGCAGAGGTTACCCATAGTCCTTTTTATGCTCCGTTTTATGTAGCTTTAGAAAAAGGATATTTTAAGGATGAAGGCCTAGATATCGACCTTATTTTAACACCAGGTGCTGATAAAGTTTCGGCGGCCGTTTTATCTGGAGATGTTGAAATAGGCTTTGCTGGACCAGAAAGTGCCATTTATATTTATAAGGGTGGCGAAGAAGATTATTTAGTTACTTTTGCTGGTTTAACCAAAAGAGATGGTCAATTTATCATTTCTAAAGAAAAAGATTTTGAATGGCAAGATTTAGTTGGTAAAGAAATTTTGGTAGGAAGAAAAGGCGGTATGCCCGCATTAAATTTCTTAAATGCTTTAAAAAATGCCGGTTTAAATGAAAAAGATTTAAATATTAATTACTCTATTGATTTTGCATCATTAGGCGGTTCTTTTATTGGTGGTATTGGAGACTATGTCAATTTATTTGAGCCAAATGCTACTAAATTAGAAAAAGAAGGTTATGGTTACGCAGTGGCTTCTATTGGCAAATTATCTGGAGAGATGCCATATACAGCCTACTATACTAAGAAAAGTTATTTGAATAATCATGAAGAAACATTAAAAAAATTCAATAATGCGATTAATAAAGGTTTAGAATTTGTTTTAAATAATGACGAAACAACAACAGCAGAAGTTATTTTACCTCAATTTAAAGATAGTAGTTTAAATGATTTAAGTCGTATCGTAGCCCGTTATAAAGAAAGTGATAGTTGGTTAAAAAGTACTACTATTTCGGAAGAAAGTTATAAAAACTTAGAAGATTTAATGATTGAAAATAACTTGCTTGATACATACGTACCTTTTAAGGAATTAGTTAAGAATTTCAATGAATAGTTTTTTAGAGATTAAAAACTTGAAAAAAAATTATGTCACAGCAAAAGAAGAAATTAAAGCCATTGATAACATCAATTTAAGCATTTACCCTAATGAAATTGTCACACTTGTTGGAACAAGTGGATGTGGAAAATCTTCACTTTTAAGCATTTTAGCGGATATTGAAAAACCAAGTGTTGGCAATTTCTATTTTAATAAAAAAGATATTACGATTGGTTATATGTTACAAAATGATGCTTTATTGCCGTGGTTGTCTATCTTAGATAATGCTTTATTGGGATTAAAAATCAAGAAAAAACTAACAGAAGAAAATATTTCATATGTCAAGAAATTATTAAACGATTATCATTTAGACGAATTTATTGATAAATTTCCTAAAGAATTATCCGGTGGGATGAGACAAAGAGTGGCATTAATAAGAACGCTTGCTTTAAAACCAGACATTTTATTATTGGATGAACCATTTTCAGCCTTAGATTATCAATCAAGACTTTCTATAAGTGATGATGTTTATAATATTATTAAGAAAGAAAAAATAACCACAATTATGGTATCTCATGATATTGCAGAAGCCATTTCAATGTCTGATAGGGTCATTGTTTTATCTAAAAGGCCTTGTCATATCAAAAAGATTTACAATATAAATCTTACTAATAAAAAAAATCCTATTGAAAATAGAAAAGCAAAAGAATTTGCATCTTATTATGATCAAATATGGAAGGATTTAGATTATGTCAGTTGAAGTAAAAAAACTTATTCAGAAAAAAAGAAAACAAAAATACTTTATATTATTTATTCAAATAGTTATTGTTTTATTCTTTTTATTTCTATGGGAATACCTAAGTAATCATAAAATTATAAATTCCTTTATCTTTTCAAGTCCAAGTAGTATTTGGTATACATTAAAGGATTTATATTTATCAGATAGTTTATTTGAACATATTTTTACGACATTTTATGAAATCGTTATTGCTTTTTCAATTGGTATTTTCTTAGGATTTATAATATCTATAGTTTTATATGAAATACCGTTACTTTACAGAATTACTGAGCCATTTTTAACTATGCTAAATAGCCTACCTAAAGTTGCTCTAGGACCAATGATTATTATTTGGGCGGGAGCAAACACTAAAGCAATTATCATTATGGCTTTACTCATTAATTTAATTGTCAGTATTTTAAATATATATAATGGTTTTGATAATATTGATGAAACTAAACTTAAACTTTTTAAAACATTTAAAGCATCTCGCAGCCAAACATTCCTTTACTTAATTTTACCTGCCTCGTTTAAATCTGTTATTGCCTCTTTAAAAATTAATATTTCAATGACATTAATTGGCGTTATTATGGGAGAATTTTTAGTAAGTAAAAAAGGCATTGGATATTTAATAATTTATGGAACGCAAGTTTTTAATCTAAATCTTGTCATGAGTGGTATTGTTCTTTTAATCATTTTATCTTTTATTTTATATGAATTAATTTCAATTATTGAAAAAAAGCTACTGCAAAACAGGTAGCTTTTTAAATACTTAAATGGTGCTGAAAACAGGATTCGAACCTGCGACCTACGCGTTACGAGGGCGTTGCTCTACCAACTGAGCCATTTCAGCAATAAAAATATTATATTATATTTTCAAAAAAAAATCCATAAAATTGTTGCTATTTATTTTATTTATGATATAATAAAAAACGTCAAAGCAAATTGCAGGTGTAGTTAAATGGTATAACTCTAGCCTTCCAAGCTAATATCGGCAGTTCGATTCTGCTCACCTGCTCCATTGACGAATCTGTTCGAACTATTTAGTTTGGACTTGATATATAGAATCAATCGAAAGATTGATTTTTTTGTGTCTTACAAAGAAATCATCCTAAAGAAAGGATGGTGT
>CAKOHH010000017.1 GCA_934085675.1 uncultured Bacilli bacterium
CTTTCTTATGATGTTATTACCTAAAAAACCATTTGCTCCTGTTATTATATAGATTTTTTTCACAATATTTATCACCTACCGCTCCATTCTAAAAAAATAAATCTAACCACTCTTTTGTATAATAATACCACAATTTCAAGATTATTTTTTAAGAAATATATGAATAGTAAAAAGATTAGTTATATTCCAAACTAATCTCATCAATAAATTAATTACTTCTGATATGTCCTTGATATATTATAGAATGTATATTAATCAATCTTTATTTCTAAAAGAAACATCTATATTACCGATTCCTCCATCTATTTTAATTGTATTTTCCCCAGTACCAATCGTGGAATCATCAGAAACAACGGCTTCATCTACATGAATAGTACCAATACCTTTATCAGCCTTAATAAGATAATCTTTTTTATTTCCTAATAAATTCAACTCTAAACTTCCTATTCCAGCATTTATTTTATTGCTACCTAAAAGAGAAGAAGTCAGTTCAAATTTTCCTACACCTAAATCTAAATCTAAATTTTTTATACGACCATCTAAAAGACTTACTTTTCCAGCCCCACTTTCAATTTTACAATTTTCCGAAACATTTAATCTTTGAATACTTGTTTCACCCGCACCTAATTCTAAAGAAAGAAAATCAGTCACAAGATTTTCAATTTGAATTTTACCAGCTCCAGCCTGGATTTCAACGGTTTTAAATTGACTATTTTCAGGAAGATATAAAATTAAATCTCCTTTATTATTTTGACTTAACCAGCTTCTTGAATCTTCTTTTATTTTAAGAGAATTGTTTTCTTCATCAAAATGCACTTTTTCATTATTTGTCTCAACGTATAAATTATTTCCTTGTTTAATAATAAGATTAGTAAAAAGAAGATTAATGTCTAAAGAACTTATATCATCGGTTTTAAAATTCACCGTACTCATTTTGTCCATGGTGACCTCATTATCTTTTTGAACATCTAATATTTTAGAGACTGAATAAAAGACACCCAATAAAGAAGATATTATCAAAAATATCAAAAAAGTGGCTAGACAAAGAGCTAAATATTTAATGATTTTTTGAGCACTTGTCATTTGATTTCAATACCTCCAAAGACAGCAGTACCATTAATATAAATAGTATGACTTTTTTCATCAGGGCTTATATTAGCCTTATTATTGACACCACCAAAAATTGGTACAGACTTTGTTTTTACTTTTACGTTTTTAGGAACATAAATATCTATTCCTCCAAAGATAGCACTGGCATTTATCACAACATCTTGGTCAATAATGGCATTTTTTAAATCAAGTTTCACACCGCCAAAAATAGCATTTACATCGGCACCAGTAAATTTTTCTTCATCAAAATTGACATTTTGGCCACCAAAAGTGGCACAATAAGATTTCCCTTCCTTGTTATTTTCGTTTAATTTTTTTATTTCATTCCCTACTTTATCACCTATAACATTTTTAAAAATTAGAGATAAACCGATAATAACTAAAATAACAGGGAAAGCTAATTTCCATATTAAATCAAAACGAATAATATCTTGGCATCCTAAAAGCAATAAAGTTCCAATTAATAATCCAACAATACTTCCTGTTTTATCATTGTCATTAAATAAACTAATAAAACTTGGCACAATAATAAAGAGAGTCCACCAGCCATTGAAAAAAATGTCTATATTGGTTAAACCAAGCGTATTTCCTCCAACGATAAGACCAATTATGATTAAAACAATACCCCATAATATATTTTCTACCTTTTTCATATTTCCTCCAACTCCCAAGATTATCAAAATAATCTTTAACAATTATATTATATTATTTTTTTTCTTTTTTTACTAGATATTAAATCTTAATCATTTTGATAAAGACATCAAAAAAGAAAAAGACAATTCTAAGTACTAGATACCCGATTGTCTTTTTTCATATCATTTGCTTTTTTGAATTTGTTCCTAATATTTGTATTTTTATTTTCATATAAACAATTAGAACATTTAACTATGTTCATTAGTTATTTTCTTCAATCTAATACTAAGCGAAAAGTGATTACCAAGAGCCGCCTCCACCACCGCCAGAGCCACCTCCAGATGATCCTCCACCTGATGAACCGCCAGAACCACTAGATGGACTAGATGTCATAACACTTTGGGCGGAGGTCATTGTAGAATCCATAAAGTTTCTAAATGTCATCATGTCAAATGCATTGGGGCTATCATACCAAGATGGAGCTTGTAAAGATATTGATTCGAATTTTTTTATCCATTTATCAGAAACCCCTAATACATAAGTATAAGGCAGAATATTATAAAAATATGTTGGATCTTGCATAACCATAGTTTCTAATTTATCTTTTTCAGCAGTTTCTAAAAAATTTCTAAAGCCTTTTAATTTTCCTAATAATTCATTTCCGTAAGGAGTTCTTTTTGGTAAATATTTTAAGCATATAACCATACCAAGAACACATGCTAATCCCAATATATATCCTATTAAATAAAATGGGTCTTGTTTTAACGTGGGTAGCACCATGGATACCCATGGAATACCACCATATATTAATCCCCAGACAAAACCAAATACCCTTGTTACTATTGAAGAATAAGTTGCTTTGCCATTTACATAAATCGTTTGTGTTTCCCCAAACACTAATTTAAACAAAACAGTAAAGCCAATACCTGGAAATAACAAAACAAATAACAGAGTTGCAGGTTCACCGTATGCAAAGATTGGCGGTATAGTAATTAAACAATATGTTGCAATAATCATTAATATAATAAATATAGTTTTACTTGATGCCGATTTTTCAAAAATCTTCATTTTATTTTCTTTAGTATTAATATTAGATAATATTCTATTCACAGTTGTATAAAAATTATTGTATAAATCTGTCGATGTTACTTCATTGATATTATTTGTAGACTTTTGTTCAACATTTTTGCTAAATAACGAACCAATTGATATTGATGGCCTTTTTGTAAATAATCCATTTAAAAAAATTCGTTCATTAACATTATTTCCATCATATTCTTTTAATTTTGCTATTTTAAAACCTTTAGATTCAGAAAATAAGGACTTTTCTTCAGTTTCCGCAATTTTTATATATCCTTGATTAGCTAAATATATAAGTAAAGATGTTACATCTTGATTTACTGCTTTTCCTTTATATAAAAAGCCAACTTCTAGACTATTAAATCCTTTAGGTGGATAAAATTCAACGGTTTCTACAACTTGATCATCACGTCCATATTTATGCCATAACAATAAAGCAATAACTAAAAATAATATAGGAACCAAATAAAAAATATAATTCATGAAATTAAAAGTAAGTCCTGCTCCTACAAAATATCCTTCAGGTAGTTCACATCTTACAGTCAATGCTTCACCAACACCAAGAATACCATTGTAACTTCCTGTAATTTTATTTTCGTGAACGCTATATTTAACTTTACTACTATCTGTTGAACCGGTAGTTCCTGATGAGAAACCTAATTTACTTGAATCAAATTTTTTAGGCATGGTTATTGAAAAAGTAATATTTCCTATAACAGTATCCCATTCATTTCCAATTATATTATAATATAATTCATCATAATCTTTTAAAGAGTCTTTACCTAAATTATATGTATATTTTATTACATATTCTTGTTCACCCGTTAGAGTTCGATTGGCAGAACCTATCTTTAATTTATAATCACCATTTTCTCTTGATGCTGTATATTCATTATTAACATTAACATTTGTTACTTGAGTGCGATTAGTTGAAGTGGTTCCATCTAATCTAGTAATTGTATTCTTTAATGGAATAGTTCTAAATATCCCATGTTTTGAGACATTAAAATACGCATTAATTGTTTCTGTTATATCAAAAGTATTATTTTCATTAACTACAATATTAATATCATATTTATCAATAACATAATCATAAGAACTATATTGATAATTCTTACTAGGTGTTAAAATCATCGTGTTATTTTGTACTGAATTTGCATTAATATTAGTTTCAATTGATAAACGATAATAGTATATTTCATTAATATTGTGTCCATTCAAAACATTTAAATTGGACATTTGATTAAAATTACTAGTTCCTGGCATTGCAGTCCCTGAATTAGAGCCTCGAGCTATTAAATTATTGTTTGAATCATAATAATAAGCTATTGAAGTATAACTTATTGTATTATTAGAATTATTAGCAACAACACCTGTTAATCCAAATGCTTGAGTAGAAGTGAAAGAATAATCTTTAAACAAAATATTGGTAAAAGATAAATTTCCAACTTCTAAACTTTGAGTATTGTTAATATTTACAAAAGAAGTTTGTTTTGTTAAAGCATATGTATTTGCAGGATAAATAAATACTAGAGATAGCACAATTACAGCAAATAATGAAATACCATCAATAATTCTTTTCATTGTACCCTCCATAATTATAATTCAACTTTTATGTTTTCTCTTTCGTTTGCACTAGCTTCAAACATTGCCTTTGATTTGTAGCCAAAAATTCTAGCAAAAATATTACTTGGGAACATCTCAACTTTGTTGTTATAAATTCTAACAACACCATTGTAATATTTTCTAGAATTAGCAATATCATCTTCGACTTTTGCTAATTGATTGCTTAAATCTTTGAAGTTTTCATTAGCCTTCAAATCAGGATAAGCCTCTGCTAAAACCATAATTTTACCAATATCGCTGGATAATTGTTCATTAGTTTTAATCTTTTCTTCATCAGACATTTTGTCATAAGCACTATTTCTTAATTCTACAACATCTTTTAACGTATCTTTTTCGTACGTAGCATAACTCTTTACAGTTTCTACAATATTAGGAATTAAATCCCATCTTTTCTTTAGATAAACATCCATAGTAGAAAATGCTTCTTTGACTTTATTGTCTAGTTTTACAAAACTATTATATATAAAAGCATAAATAATACTAAAAACAATAATCGCAATAATAATATAAATCAACATACTTTCACCTCCCATTGTAATTTTATTTTATCATATTTTTAGTCATTACTCAGCCATAATGTGAATTAAATAAGAAATTATTACCTTTGCAAATACTGTTGCCATTTAAATTCCTACTCTAAACTAATAATAGATTATCATAATGTCAAAAAAAAGAGATGTATTTTTGACTATTAGTTTACTTTAAAGTAGTCACATCTCATAATTATATTATAATTTTTTAAGCATAAAGACTGAGTAGTAACAATATGTTTTTATATACATAAGTTTCATTTAATAAATTATATTTTTTAAGGCTTTTAAATGTTTATAAATTTAACAATTCTTTTTTAATTTTATTTAAATTCCTCCTGATTGATAATTCCTGAATCTAATAACTCTTTATATTTTTTTATTTCTTCTATAGGATTCATTTCAGATTTATCTTTATTATTTCCCAATTTAGAAAATAAATTTGATACACTATTTTTTGTAAGGTAATAAATATGCATTGAGTCTTAGAAATTGTAACTTTTAGAAAAATTATAACATCAAACAAAATATATCTTAAATTACATTTTTTAAATCTTGTGAATTGTCCAAAAGATGTTTTCTAACCATTTCTTTATGAATTTCTTCTAAACCCAAAATTTGCTTTGAATCACTACCATTGGCCATAGAAAAAGCACTCATTAATTGATAATTAAAATAATCAAATTTATGAAGTTCAAACCACTCCAACTGTCTATCCGTAACAATTTCAGGAATATACATAACAACCATTCGTGGTTCATTTGTTTCTTTAACAATTAAATGACCGTCTAAGGCTAATTTCTCTGGCGCATATTGGTAATCATCCGATGTAAAACGATAACCTAATTTAAATTTATCAGCAAAGGCGATAAAAGCTTCTAAATGATTTTCATAAATTTGCTTCCTATATTCATGAGTTAAAATTTGATTTTCATCAGGTATAATAATGACCATTCCGCTTTCAGACATATCAATCGCCTTTCTTTTTATATAAATAACACTGCATTTCGTGAGAATAAATAAAACCTACAGCCTGTAAATAAGCATAAATAATGGTAGAGCCCACAAATTTCATACCTCTTTTTTTTAAATCATTTGAAATAGCATCTGATAATTTATTTGTCGTTTTATTTATTTCATAAATTATTTCATTATGGAAATAAGCATTTAAATAGTTATAGAAACTACCACATTCTTCTTCTATGCCTTTAAAGACTTTGGCATTATTAATGCTTGCTTTTATTTTTAATTTGTTTTTTATAATATGATTATTTAAAAGCAATTCATTAATTTTATTATCGTCATACTTAACAATTTTTTCAATATCAAAATCATCAAAAGCCTTTCTAAAATTTTCTCTTTTATTTAAAACACATTCCCACGATAATCCAGCTTGAAAAGATTCTAAAATAAGCATTTCAAATAAATACTGCTCATCAAAACAAGGGTTTCCCCACTCTTTATCATGATAAGTGACATAAAGAGGATTTTGTAAGTTACACCAATGACATCTTTGCATTTTTAATCTCTTTCTTTGATAAATAAACTTCTTCCATTTTTTTACGAAGTATTGATGTTCTTATCTAATTTTCTATTTTTTCAAAACGATATTTTTGGGAAACATTTGGATATTTTTCATGGTCAACTTCAGAAAGAAACATAGTAAGAGGTCTTGCATAAATGCCATCTTTATGGTTAGAATTTTTATCGTTACCCATACAACGATAAACAACAAGTTCTTCTCCCGTTTCACTATGTTTTGCTATTGTAATAACAAGGGCTGTTGCCCCTTTAAAATGATGCCATAAACTAAAAGGCTTAACTTCTCTATTATCTTTCATTAATTATTCCTCAACTTTCTTTTCTATTTAAAGTATAGCGAATATTATAGAAATTTACAAGTCGTGCCAAAAAATATTTTATGGTAAAATATAGGAGGAGGATATATATGAAATTTATAGAAAAAATAAAAAAACAAGCCCAAGAAGAATTAGTCAAAATTGTTTTACCAGAAACTATGGATGAACGAATTTTAAAAGCAGCTGAAACGACTTTTAAAGAAAACATTGCAGAACCCATTCTAATAGGAAATAAAGATGAAATTCTTATCAAAAATAAGAATTTAGCTCATTGTAAAATAATTAATCCAGAAACAAGTGAATTAACTTCTTCTTTGGCTAAGGAACTATTTGAACTTAGAAAAAATAAAGGTATGACAAAAGAAGAAGCATTAAACCTTTTAAAAACAGATTATATGTATTTCGCATGTATGATGGTCAAAAATAATTTAGCAGATGGCATTGTAAGTGGGGCCTGTCACTCAACAGCAAATACTTTAAGACCAGCCTTGCAAATTATTAAAACTATGCCCAATGTTTCACTTGTATCTACTTTCTTTATGATGGAAATTCCTAACTGTTCTTATAAAGAAGATGGCCTTTATCTTTTCTCAGATTGTGGGCTTGTTCAAAACCCTACAAAAGAAGAACTAGCTGATATTGCTTTATCTAGTATTAAAAGTTTTGAAAATTTAACAAATGACACAGCTATCACGGCTATGCTTTCTCATTCTACTTTAAACAGTGCCAAACATGAAATGGTTACAAAAGTAAGAGAAGCAACAAAAATAGCCAAAGAAAAAAATAAAGACGCTTTAATAGATGGAGAACTGCAACTTGATGCAGCTATTGATGAAGAAGTTGCTAGATTAAAAGCACCCAATAGTCCTGTCGCAGGTAAAGCTAACGTTTTAATTTTCCCTAATTTAGATGCTGGCAATATTGGCTATAAGTTAGTGCAAAGATTTGCCCACGCGAATGCTTATGGTCCAATTACACAAGGAATGAATGCTCCTATTAATGATTTATCAAGAGGATGTACTATCGATGATATTATAGGCACAATTGCTATAACAGCTGTTCAAGTTCAAAATAAAAAACACAAATAGGTGTTTTTTTTGTGTTTTTGCATAAAATATATTAAATATAAGAAAGTTACAAATTGACAGTATCCCATAATTATAGTAAAATTTATTTATATGGAGCCGTAGCCAAGTGGCTAAGGCGTAGGTCTGCAACACCTTGATCACCAGTTCGAATCTGGTCGGCTCCTCCATTAGGTAAATCTGTTCGAACTATTCGAACTTTTGATAGATGAATCAATCTTATGATTGGTTCTTTTTTTGTAATAACGAGCCAATCAAGAAAGGTTGGTGTTTTTATATGATTAAAGTTATTAAAAAAGAAATTGATGAACTTTAAGATAAAGTTGATAAACTTCAAGAAATAGTAGATACATTTAAAAAATTATGGAGAAAATTTTTAATGTTTTTACAAAATAAATTTTTTAGTAATGATTAAAAATATGAAGATGTTATTGAAGATTTATACTATAAAGATATATTAGATAAAGATGATATAGATATTATTCAAAATAATAGATACATAAAAAATAAAGACAAAGATGATTTTGAAAGATAAAAAAATGGCAACTTAATTGTTGTCATTTTTTCTTACATATTACCAATTAATATTTTCAAATTCTATTATTTCATTTTTGTTCATTAAAAACTAATTTGAATAACTCTGGGGAATGTTTTCCTCATCCTTTTAAATATAATAATAATTTTTAATCTTTTTATATATTTTACAATTTCACAACATTTACATTCTTTTATTTATCGTATATTACTGAAACAATATATTCATTGTTACTTATTTTTTCCCAATTTTTTAAAGTGCTTGTATCAATATTTTTTAAAGAATAATTTTTATCATAATCATTCATTTTTAAATAAGCAATTTTTAATGTATATATTTCAGTGAACGCAACTTTTTCATCTTTACTATTTTCTACTATATTTTTTTCTTTTTCATTAAATGATTCATCCATTATTTTTTCATCATAAAAATAATGCTTTATACATATTCCATTTTTAATTTTTGATGTAACGAGTGCTGTTAAACTATTACTTCTGCTATAATTAAAATAAATGTCACTATCAACTAAAAATGGTTTTCCGTTTTTACTATAATTTATTTTATAATCTTTTATATTGCGTTCATTTAATAATACTTGTCTTAATAATTCATTTGAATCTAATTCTTTAATTCTAATACTCATTTATTAATCACCTTTTTCTAATTATTGTTTAAATTATTTTTTGCATTTTTTTGTTTTTAAATTATCATTTAATTCAATACAGTATGGTACAATTTCTTTTTCTATAAATTCCTCGAATGATGAATAATTATCTTTTTCATTAAATTTATTGGCCATTTCTTCTATATGAATAAATCCATTTGATTTTTCTATATCAATTCTTTTTTCTACACTATCTTTATCATTATATTTACGTTCTAAATATAATGCAATTGATCTAACTAAATATTCATGTAATATTTTATATGATTCTATAGTTCGCCTTTGTAAAAATATATTTGCATAGCATTATCTGAGTATTTTGGCTTAGATACATCTATATCCAAAACTTTACCTATATAATAAATTATAAACTGAGAAGCAATAAGTAAATCGAATTCTGCTAACATCCCATCATACTTGCTTTCAATTAAAAGACAATTGCTTCCTAAATATTTTAATAATTCATTTTCATATTTTGATGTAGAATTCTGTTTAAAATAGATTGAGAAATCATTACCTAAATTTTCATAATTAATAAATCTTCCATGAGAAAAATTTTTCTTTTCGTGAATGAGGCAATTGAATATTCCAGATTCAATAATTTTACTTTCCAAATCATAACTTGCAGTGTCAGTATAATCACCCCTAAAAATATTAATCAAATTATGTTCTTTTATTTTTTCAACTACATTTTTATTAATCTTTTTTTCAAGTTTCTTGTTCCAGTATGTTATTGAATTTTTTATAAACTCATCCACATCAATCTTGTGGTTTAATTTTTCTAAATAATATTTTAAAAATAATGCGGCAGGGGCGACAGCACCTTCAAATGATAAAAAGCCTCGTTCTTTTCCTTTATTTGAAGGCGTTCTATAACTTAATATGTTTTTCTTTAATATTCTTGTTTTTAAAACTATTTTTTGATATTCTCCTTTTGTAATCATATATATGTTTTTATTATTTAAATCTTTGACACTTTCAATAATATCATTAGTCGTGCCAGAGTAAGAAAAAAGAATAATTTTATCAATATTATTATTATTTCTATATAATACATCCCTTGGATACAAAGAATAAGTATTACATCCAAATAACAGATTTATTATTTTAGAAGAAAAATATGCCCCAGCAAAAGAACCACCCGTACCTATAAATAAAGAGTTACTATGATTACTAAAACCGATATCATCTAATTTAAGAGCGGCTGAAGAGTTTACTGCATTAATGATTCTCTTTTCTAAATTATTGATATTAATATTACATCTTTTTATTTTTTTTCTGACAATAGTTGAAAATTTATCACATGTACAAAATTCGGAAATTTTCTTTATTTTAAATAAAGGATATATATGACCTCTGGCACCCATTTTAGATACAACCTTAGAAGTGAGTTTATTTGAATTTTCATACCATTTTGCAAAGTTATCCACATTATATTTAAAATCATTTTTAAGACAATCTTTAATAATACTTGAAATAAAAGCATCTCCCGCCCCAGTAGAATCCACAACAATACCTTTTTTAATTAAATTAAAGTGACAAGTATTATTTTTAGTTATAAAGGTTGCACCTTTTTCTCCCCTAGTAATTGTCATCAATTTAGGTTCAATAATATTAAATAGTTCACTTTCTGTTGTCAAATTCATTCTATTTAAAAGATATTTAGTTACTCTTTCATTGAAATTTATTATTTCAAATTTTTTAGATATTTTTTTAATTATCTCGTTATTTTCCATCTGTTCAAATTCGAAATATTGTCCTAAATCAATTATTTTCTTATTATTCGTATTATCTATAATTTGTTGATTTTTTTCATTTAAGTTATCAAAAACTAAAATGTCATCTGATTTAAGATTTGACATAACAAAGTTGGTATCTATTAAACTTTCTTCATACCATTTTTTATTATGACAAAATGGACATCTTTTCTTTGAAGTAAAAGATAACCTTCCATTATCATTATAATAGGAAACATGGAAACATCTTGTTCTAATATTGTTGATAATTTTAATATTGCTGATATCAACATTTAATTTTTCTAAACTATTAATAGCCAATTTACCCTGACAATCATCACCACAACAACCAAAAACAGAGGTTTCAATTCCCATTTTAGCTAAATTGGCAATGATATTATGAGACGTCATTCCCCCATTTATACCAATTAATTTATCATCCTTATAGTAATAATCTGTTACAAGATCTCCTATACTTACTACTCTCATTTTAGACATCTCCTTCTATATTCTGCCACTTCACTTTCTTCATTATAATCATGATTTTTGATTAGGCATTCTATAATTTTTTTTCTATTTAAATCAAATACCCCCATGGTATCTCGATAATCAATTTGACCACTTTTAGTTTTCCATTCATTATCCTTCCAACTATATGGACTACTATAACATAGTCCATAAATATAATCAAAAAATATATCGAAATCAATTGCTGCTATAAATGGAAATAATAAGTGTCCGCACATTCAATTACCTCATAAGTGCTAATCTATATTTCTAATAATAACATATTTGAACTTTTATATCCAAATATTAATCTTGGATAGTTATTTATCCAATCTTCATTTTGCTTTATAAATGATACTTTTATATTCGTTATATCTGTTCCTTTTGGAATCCATCTTCTTATTAATCTATTATTATTTTCATTTGTTCCTCTCTCCCTAGAACAATAAGGATGAGCATAATATACTTTTGTTCTATTCTTTTTCCTCAAACATGATTTTTCTATGCCCTCATATCCCATGAATTCAACTCCATTATCAAATGTTATGCTTTTAAAAACTTCATAAAACTTCCCTTGATATCTTCTTTCTATTTTATCAATTGCTTTTGCTATTATCTTCGTTTCTTTATTTGGAAGTTTCATTATTATTTCCTGTCTTGTTTTTCTTTCTGTTAATGTAAATAAAACTACTTTAGTTCCTTGCTTACCTACAACTAAATCTCCTTCCCAATGCCCATATTCTTTCCTTGTATTCGCTTCTTTTGGTCTATGTTCAATACTTTTCTCAGCTGGTATCATTTTAGATACTCGTTTTTCTTTATTCTTGTTATTGTATTCCTTTTTATATATTATTTTCCCATTTTGTATTTTTTCAAATATTAAGCCACCTTTTATTGCATTTCTTATGGTCTTTCCACTTATTTTTATATCAAAACCATTATCTTTCAACTGTATAGCTACTACCTCAGGTGACTTTTTATTACATAGTGTTTCATTTTCAATATGTTCCACCAATTTTATATCTTGATCTAATTTTAACGCTGGACCTTTACTTGTCATACCATATTCATATTTATCTTTGGCTACCCTCGCACTATATTCTATACCCTCTGTCCAATCATAATTTCTAATCGCAATTAGTCCACGATTTATTTCTCTTCTAATTGTCCTTTCGCTTTTATGTAATAATTCTGCTATTTCTTTTTTACTCTTTTTATCCGAATTATACCAAGTTTCTATCATAGTTCTTTCAGAATAGGTTATATGTTTATATTTCTTTGCTTTTTTGTTATAATCTAAAAGACACATAGTTCATTACCTCCAATGTTAGTTCGCACTTACATTGTATCATAGGTAATTCTATGTGTCTTTTTTATGTCCCAATCGGACACTTAACTTTTCAATTTATAAGACTGTCCAAAATCTATCTTTATTATTTATTAAAATATTTAGATTGCACTTTTTCTGGAAGTTCATCGTATTGTACTTCTACTACTGATAATTTTTCTTTATATTCCATTAGTATCGCTCTTTAATAATATTTTTACTGCAAATATAAGTTACTAAGAAGTATCCTCCATAAATTGCAACAATAAATATTGCAACACCAATTAT
>CAKOHH010000018.1 GCA_934085675.1 uncultured Bacilli bacterium
TAATGCCTCATCAATTTCAGAATTTCTACTAGTTACCATTATTACAGGAATATTAGATGTTTTTCTTAGATCTTGTAATAATTTTTCACCATTTATATAAGGTATGTTTATATCTAGTAATATTAAATCTGGGGAAGATTCAATTATTTCATTTAAAAAATTTTTAAAGTTTCTTAAAATAATGGGTTTATAATTATTATTTTCTAAAAGTTCTGATAACTCGTTACATATTGCATCATCATCTTCAATAATCATAATTTTCTTCATATATTTCACCACATTTCTTATTAATTATAATACCACGAATAAGGTAGATTTTACCTTACAGTTTTGTAATATAAAAAAGGAATTATTTTTTCACCATTCCTTTTATTTTACCATTACAATAGACTGCAACATTCATTAATATTATATAATTTTTTTTGCTATTTTTAGATCTATATAGTAAAAATTTGTGCAACAAAATTAAAACTATGATATAACTGAAATGTAGTGATTGATATTTATGTATCAATTTGTATATTGGAAAAAAGTTGTAAATACCTAAGACACCTGCTCCAATTGTTATTTAAATCGAACTAAAAGGTTTGATTTTTTTATGTTTTAGAAAAAAATTATACTAAATATATAACCTATGATTAACATAAATTAAATAATTTAACAAGTATGACAAAAATGTATGGCTGAGAATTCAAAATATTGGGCTAAAATAAAAAATGTAATATTTGTTTGAAAATTTTATGCGAAATGGGATGTCTTGATTTTACATCTTTTATTTCAATTGAAAAAAGGCTAGGCAAAATTATTCATTTTCACTTAGTCCTTTTTTGTTCAAAATGCCAAATTTTATCATATTTCTAATAATTGTTAGTTTAACAAATTCACGAAAAAATAAAGATAATAATCGAAGTCACTCTCAATAAAAACATATTTCTCATAACTATCTGATATATGGTCATCTTTGTAATATATATTCATTTATTTTCTCATCATTTCTCCTTTTCTTTTTTGTTCAATATACATAAAAGCATAATTTAAAATGGTGTCTTCACCCATTAAATAATCCTCTTCTTTTTCATTAATTTCTATATCTGGTTTAAAATAAACAGGTTTTAAAACTTCTGGCGTGGCAAGTTTTTTATATTCCTCTTTAGAACGGATACTAACGCCAAGAAATGGATGAAAATAACGAGATGAAATAGAAAAATTATGGCCATCTATATCAACTTTACTACTATTCCCATAGCAATTTATAGGTGTGGATATTTCTTCTCCTATTGTTATGGCCCCAAGATTTATTAAATCCCGTAAAGCAAATCTTCCTGCCGAAAAAACACGGTAATCAGTTAAACAAATTAAATTTTTATGTGATTGTTTCAAAAAAGCCATCAAAGCATCATTAAAAGCTGAATTACCACCTGTATTTCCTCTTAAATCAACAATGATCGTGTCAATATTTGAAATATTAAGTTGATATAAAGTGGCTACTGCTTCCGCTATTTTATCTTTGTAACTTGGCTGACAAGAACTGTGACAATAAATTAAACAGTTATTTTTTATTTCAAAAGTAGCATTATCTCCATATAAATATTTTTCATAATCAAACATCTCATTTTGATAATCTTTTTTTGCATCATATGTTTTCGTAACTAATTTATTATCGCGTGTAAGAATTTGAAACGTAAGTTCTTTACTTTCTTTTAAACTTGGTAATCCCCAGATAAAGCAGCGATTAAATAAAGCCCTCTCCATTTCAATTCTTTTTTTACCCAAAGTACCATAGGTTAGTATTTCATCTAATTCTTTTAAAATTTGCCGTATATCTACATTATTTATAGAAACTAATTTTGAACCTCTTAAAGCACTTGGATAATTAACTAAAACATCTTCGCCAAATATTTTAAAATTCATGGAAATTGGAGCATTGGTTTGTAGATAGTATGGGCGTCACTGATTCCACTTAACCTCTTAATAATATAATTCATAAAATAACAAAAAGAATAACCACCTGTCACATCGTATCTTTGAAGTAAATCATTAGTTATTTTTTCTAATTCTTTTTCGTCTATTTCATGCCAAGGATTAACATGTATTTGTTTATAATTTTCTAAAAATTTTTCATATATTTTTCTATACTTTAAATCTATCATTTTTTCCTCCATAATACTTATAATTATAACACGAAAAAAAGAGCATTTGCTCTTTTAACCTTTATACATATCGTAACGTGAATAGAACCGCCAACCATAACTATTTGGGAAACCTGGAGGAATAATGACATTACTTCTACTTACAGAGTAACCGTTATAAAAACCATTGGCTACACCAAAGTGAAGATGGGCTCCTGTTGTACAAGTATCATAACCGCCATAACTAGCAGAAGTTTGTCTGCCACCACCAACATATCCAATAATAGTATTTTGTGTTACAGAATCACCAATATTTACATTAAAACTTAATAAGTGATAGTAATAAGTGGTATAGGCTTTGCCATTTACCAAGACGTCTATATATAACATATTACCACCACAATAATAACGTGATATTTTTCCAGAAACAACACCGGCTGCAGCCGCATAAACTGGAGTTCCTTCGGCATTACCACCAATATCTATGGCATTATGATAACTTCCCCAGCGATAACCAACTTCACTTGTTATCATGCCGTATGTAAGAGGCTTTAACCATTCACCATTTTCTACATAGGTAATACCACCATTTGGTTTTGGAGGATCTGGTGGTTTTACACAATCCACACTGATAACGGCTTTATCACCTTTAGAAGGAGCATATAAAGCACATTTTTTTTCAGCATCTGCTACTTTCGTTTGCAAACTCTTAATTTGGTTATCAATATCTAAAGCATATTTATCATAACTTTTTATATCACCATAACGTGCTTCAATTACTTTTTTATATTCAATCGCTTTACTATTTAATTCTTGCTGTTTTTTCTTTTCTTCTTCTTTTAAGGCTTCATTTTTCTTAATCTCATCACGCATATTTTGCATAACATCTTCAATAGCCTTTGAAGTTTGTTCCACCGCAGCAACACGCATAAGCATATCGGTTACGGTTTTAGCCCCCGTCACATATTCTAAATAGGCATTGGAACTTTTCATTTGTTGTAAATAGGCAAGTGTTTTATTTACTTCAACCGTAAGACGTTCTATTTCTTTATTAGAATCAGCAATTTCTGCCGTTAATTTTTCGACTTCACTTTCCGATTCATGAATTTCTTGCTCTACTTGTTTAACCGCAGCTTCCTTTTTAGCAATTTCGGCTTTGGCCTCAGCAGTTTTACTTTCTGTTTCTTTTTTTTCATTTAGTTTGTCTTGTAAAGATTGTTTAAGTTCTCCTAAAGTGGGCATATCAGAAGTCGCATAAACATTCATACTAAAGGTGAAAAAAAGGACAAAAAGAAGAAAAATAATTTTTCTTCTCATTATATTTTTAAATGCTTTCTTACTGCCCACCAAGAACCAAGCATACCAACAACAGAACCAATTCCTAGTAAAATCAAGGAAACATATAAAACAAATGGGAATGGCTTAACAAGCGTAATAATTTTTGTAAAAACATAACCACCTGTCTGATTATATAAAATTGTATAACCATAAATACTTAAAGCAACCGGAATAAGACTACCTAACACACCCAAGATAAAGCCTTCAAAAACAAAAGGTAATTTAATAGCGGTATTAGAAGCACCCACAAGGCGCATAATTTCAATTTCTGTTTTACGAGAAAAAATAGTAAGTTTAATGGTATTGGCTATTAAAAATGCCGTAACACAAACAAGAGCAACAACCATAATAATAGTGCCATAACTAATTGCATCAAAGATACCAATAATGTTTTCGACCATACCTTCTCCGTATTCAGCACTACTTACATAATCATAGTCACGAAGACGTTCAGCCGTTGCTTTTAAGTCTTTGACATCTTTAACCGTTACAATAACGGAGTCCAAAAGAGGATTTTCTTCCAAATAATCTAAAGTGGTATTTAAAGTATCACTTTCTTTTTTCATTTCTGCTTTCCATTCTTCTTTGGTCTTTAATTTGTAGTTATCCACATTATCCATTGTTTTCAAATCATTTTGAATCTCTATTTTTTCTTCTTCCGTTACTTCTTTTTTTAAATAAACAACAATGGTAAGTTCATGTTCTAATGTTGTCGTTACCTCTCTTACATTATAAGAAAGGAAAATAGCAATAGCGACTAAAATTAATGTAATTGTCGTACAAAGGATACTCGCCATAGATAAAGGAAGATTACGAAAAACACTTTTGAATGAATCTCTGATACTTCTACTAAGAATTCTTAATGCTTTCATGTACTTTATAACTTCCTTTCTTTGTATCACTGGCTAAAACACCATTTTCAATAACTAAAACTCGTTTTTTCATACGATTAACAAGTTCTTTATCATGGGTAGCCATAATAATAGTCGTTCCAAGAGTTTGATTAATATTTTCCAAAATTTTCATAATTTCTTTACTTGTTTCTGGGTCCAAGTTTCCGGTTGGTTCATCACAAATAAGTAATTTAGGATCATTAACAATGGCCCTTGCAATCGCGACACGTTGCTGTTCTCCACCAGATAATTCGTTTGGTAAGTTTCTGGCTTTGTCTTTTAAACCAACGGCATCAATAGCCTTTAACACTTTTGGTCTTATTTCACTTCCAGGTATTCCTAACATTTCAAGAGCAAAAGCAACATTTTCATAAACAGTCAATTTAGGCAATAATTTAAAATCTTGGAAAACAACACCTAATTTTCTTCTTAATTTATAAACTTTAGAATTTCTTAGCTTTGCCACATCAATACCACCAACAATAACACTGCCTTTAGTTGGTTTTTCTTCACGATATAAAAGTTTAATAAAGGTACTTTTACCCGAACCGGTTGTTCCAATAACAAATACAAATTCTCCTTTGTCTATTGACACGCTTAAATCGGCAACCGCAGTCGTACCATTTTTATATATCTTATAGGCATGTTCTACTTTAATTAACTTCATTTTACACCTCTATTTTCTCATTTATTATAACACATTTTACTTATGGGGTAAATTTCTTCTTTGACCACCTTGAACCTCATAACAATCATTAATAACAAAAAAAGCATCAGGATCAATTTCTAAAACAATTTCTTTAAATAAATAATAATCTCGATTAGGAACGACACACATTAAGACGCGATTATTTTTTTTGCTAAACCCTCCCTGCCCATGTAAAAGGGTAACTCCCGTATGTAATTCTTTTAAAATATAATCTTTTACTTTATCTACTTTATTTGTATAAATAAAGAAAAGTTTAGAGTTAGATATACCAATCAATATTTTATCAACTAAAGATGAATAAATAATAAGAATGATTAAAGCATAAATCATTTTATTAATTCCAAATGTAAAGCCACCTAATAATATCACAATAGTTTGAATAAAAATATTACTATTTCCTTCGGACATATGACCATATTTATTTAGTAAATAAGTCATTGTATCTAAACCGCCTGTTGTAAAACCGTATTTAAATATTATCCCGATGGCAAAACCTTGAATAAGTCCAGCAACAAGTATAATTAATAATTCATTATCTATAATGATATAGTTTTTTAATATTTCCGTAAGAGGAAGAGTTAAACTAATCATAAGAGGATATAAAATGCCTCCGATAATAGTACCTTTTGTTTTTTCTTTACCTAAAAAAATAAAGCTTAATAATATCATTAAAAAAGTTCCTACATAAATAAAAATTTGAATGTTCCAATGCCAAAGTTGTTCAAAAATAAGAGCTAAACCGGATAACCCGCCAATAACTAAATTATTAGGAGCTAAAAACAAGTTATAATTAACACCTAACAAAAAAGTTCCCAACATAAGAAAAAATATTCTTTCCACCATTTCTCTTTGTAAAATTTTTTCACTTAAATTTATTTTTTTCATGCTCCCACCTTACAATCATTATAAAGGACTTCTATTTAAAAAGCAATAAACATAAAATGAGGTGAGGTGATAAATTTGAACGGAAGTTATTTTAGTAATCCTACATTTCCTCAAGCCGGAACAAATGATAATTTTATTACACCACCTGGAAATGTAAATTCAACAAGTATTTTATCTTTAGAACAAAGTCTTATTGAAAATATTTTAAGACTTAATAAAGGTAAAAAAGTAAAAGTATATGCATCTTATCCTGATTCTAATGAATGGAAAGATCGTATTTATAATGGCATTATTGAGGAAAGTGGACGAGATCATTTAATTTTATCTGATCCTTCTACAGGAAATTGGTATTTAATTCGGATGCTTTATGTAAACTTTGTCGAATTTGCCGAGAAAATAAATTATAGTCCTGATTATTCAGATACTTTTGATTAAACTAGATTTTTTCTAGTTTTTTTATATCAAAATATAACACATATTCCCCATTAGATGAATCTTTATTTGAAACATACTATCAAAAAAAAATCAGAGAAAATTAACTTAACTCTGATTTAAAAATACTTTTATTTATCTCTTAATTCGGCTTTAAACTCAAGTTTAACCTTTTCAATAATTTTATAGAAAACATCCATAACTTCTTCATCGGTTAAAGTTCTATTCTCAGCTTGGAAAGTAAGTTTAAAGGCAATTGATTTTTCATTTGAAGAAACATTTTCACCTTCGTAAACATCAAAGACAGTAACATCTTTAAGTAAATGTCCGCCTTGTTTTTTGATAATATCAATAATATTCGCCGCAGGAATATCTTTAGCTAATATGAAAGCCATATCTTTTTCAATGCTTGGATATTTATAGGCTTCTTTATATTTAATTGGTTTAACTTCTTTCATTAGTTTATTTAAGGATAATTCAAAAACATAAATTTCATCTTTAGAAACACTTGGATGAACACGACCAATTATACCGATTTCTTCTCGATCTAAAAGAATAGACGCACTTATACCTGGATGTAAATCTGGTAATACTTTAGGAATAAAAGTATAACGATTTTTAAAGCCTAAAGAATCTAAGACATTTTCAACAATTCCTTTTGTAAGATAAAAGTCTACTGGTGTTTTACGTGCCCAAGAAGATTCAATATAATTTCCTTTTAATAAACCACTAATTTTTGATTCTTCATGATAATTAATATCGTATGTTTTACTTATTTCATAAAGCATAATATCACTTACTTTATGAGCTTTATTATAGTTATAAACATTTAATAATGATGGAATAAGAGTGGTTCTTACAATAGACTTATCCACACTCATAGGATTAGGTAAAACTACATTTAATTTTCCTTCGTAATTAAACTCTTTAGCCATTTCAGGAGAAACTAAAGTATAAGTTTTTGTTTCATTAAGTCCTAAAGCTCGTAGTCTTTTAGAAATAAATTTACGATAATAAACATCACCAATATATTCCCCTCTTTTAACGGGTACTTTTGGAAGTGTTTCCGTTAAGTTATGATATCCGTATAATCTACCGATTTCTTCCGCGATATCATTAATATTAGGGTCAATATCTAAACGTCTATTTGGAATCGTTACATGAAATTCATCCCCATTTAATGTATAAGGAAAAGATAGTCTTGAAAGTTCTACTTCCATATCTTTAGTACTAATGGTAATACCTAATAAAGAATTGACATCTTCCGCTTTAAAGGTTACTTCTTTTGGTGTTTTATCAACATTATCATAAGAAACAACTTCACTTAAAATTTCTGCTCCAGCATATTTTTGTAAAAGATAACATGCTCTTTCTAAAGCCATCATAGTATATTCATAGTCAAGACCTTTACCATATCTAATAGATGCTTCACTTCTTAAGTTATGACGAGCCGCGGTATTTCTAATACTTACAGCATCAAAAATGGCACTTTCAATTAAAATATTTTTAGTTTTTTCGGTAACCTCGGTATTTTCACCACCCATAACACCGGCAAGACAAACAGGACGATTTGTATCCGTGATGACAATATCTTTTTCTGATAAAATTCTTTCTTGACCGTCTAAAGTAGTTAAGTGTTCATTTTCTTTCGCATTACGAACAAGAATTTTATCACCTAAAACATCTTTATCAAAAAAATGAAGAGGTTGACCAAATTCAAGCATAACATAATTAGAAATATCAACAACATTATTAATAGAACGCATGCCAGCTTCTTTAAGTCTTTTTTGCATAAATAAAGGTGATGGTCCAATTTTAACATTTTTAACTTCTTTAGCTAAATAATAAGAACATTTAGGTGTTTCTACTTGAACACTAAAATGGTCTTTTATAGAATCTTTGATTTCTTTAAATTGTAATTCAGGAAGAGTTACTTTTTTATTTAAAATAGCCGCGATTTCATATGCAAAACCAATATGATAATAACAGTCATTGTTACGATGTTTATGAATATCTAGTTCATAAACACAAGAATCTAAGTTTAAGGCTTTTAAAGCGTCTTTACCAATTGGAATTTCATCACTTACTTCATAAATTCCTTTCGCGTGATTCTCTTCTGTTTTTTCTTCAAGACCAAGTTCATATAAAGCACACAACATACCATTTGATTTAACGCCTCTTATTTCACTTTCTTTAATTACAAAATCATGAGGTAAAACAGCACCTGGTAAAGCAACAATAACTTTTATGCCAGCGCGAACATTCGGAGCTCCACAAACAATTTGGCGTATTTCACTTCCGACATCAACTTGACAAATATGAAGGTGATCACTATCAGGGTGATTCACACATTCCAAAACTTTACCGATTACTAAATGATCAATATGATTATCCATAACTTTTTCAATGTTAATACCCGCTTCGGTAATTTTAGTAGCTAGTTCATGAGGATCTAACCCTTTAATATCAATGTAATCGCTTACCCATTCTAAACTAATCATTTAATGACTCCTTTCTATCAAATGTTTTATTTTCTCTTAAATCTGTCATATAAAATGTTCTAATATCTTTAATATCATATTTTAACATAGCAAGTCTTTCGGCTCCAAAACCAAAAGCAAAGCCAGACCAAATACTTGGATCATAACCACAATTTCTTAAGACATTGGGATGAACCATACCAGCACCAGCCACCGTAATGAAGCCTGTATTTTTACAAATAGGACAACCTTTTCCTTTACAGTTAAAACAGCTGATATCAAGTTCGACAGATGGTTCAGTGAACTGATAATAACTTGGCCTTAAACGAACGGTCGTGTCTTTGCCAAATAATTCTTTGGCAACAACAGCCATTGTTCCTTTTAAATCGGTTAAATGAATATCTTTATCAACAAGTAAACCTTCAATTTGCATAAATTGATGAGAGTGAGTTGCATCATCATCATCACGACGATAAGTTTTACCAGGGCATATCATTCTAACTGGCTTTTCTCCATGATTTTTTAACATTGTTCTAATTTGAACAGGAGACGTTTGACTACGTAGTAAAATTTCATCATTTTGAATGTAAAAAGTATCTTGAGCATCTCTAGCCGGATGGCCTTTAGGAATATTTAATAATTCAAAATTATATTTATCTTCTTCTATTTCAGGACCATCAACGACATCATACCCCATACTCATAAATATTTCTTCCACGTTTTCAACAAGTTTCTCTAAAATATTAGGACTACCAATACTTACTTTTGTAGCAGGTAAAGTCACATCAATCGCTTCTGAAACAAGTTTTTTATTTAATTCTTCTTGCTCAAACATTGTCTTTTTTTCTTCAAAAATATCATTAAATATTTTTTTTAATTCATTCATCTTAAGACCATATTCTTTTTTCTCTTCATTAGGTACTTCTTTGATTTTAGAAGCAAGTTCTGTAATAATACCTTTTTTACCTAAATATTTTACTTTAAGGTCATTTAACTCATTTAAATTTCTGGCACTGTTTAATTGAGTTCTTATATTATTTTCTATATCTATCATAATAATTCCTCCATTTTCTTTTTAAATAGAAAAAAACTATAAACATAAGGACGAGTTTACCCCGTGGTACCACCTTATTTTATAGTTTTACTATACACTTTATTCTTTAACGCAGAATTACGTTGAAAACTCCCATATTGAAATTCATCACTTATTTTTCTTAAGAATACTTGCAGCTATTATATTCTCTCTCTAAAAGATGTTTTAAGTCACTACTTACTATGTTCTTCGCTTTCTATGCGTTTATTTTAACACTTGAAAAAATAAAATTCAAGTTAATTTCTGGATAAAACACACTGTCCCTACCCAATTTCATACGGATTCTCAGGAGTTCCTTCACCGCCTAAAATCATTGTAGATGATTTTAAATAAACTGAAGGACGAACCTCGGCGTGGGAGATGGCTCTGGCAGCTGTAACACAACCTGCAACCTTAATTACCGCATATGAATTGCTCAATAACGGCGTTAGTGTCCATTGGAATTTATCAGAATAAAGCCAATCATTATTTTTACAGTCGCTATAAGCACTATCATTCCAATTAGATAATTCTTTATTTAAGCAACTGGTTCGATTGCTTGTACTTCCTCCACTTGTCGCATAGCCATAATCACTTGGATACATAAGTCCAACTCTGAACTTATCCTCTTCTGTTTCCCTTTCATAGGTATACCAATGACTTACCAATCCATTTGATGAGCTTGTAAAACTTGTTGTTCCTCCTAATTTCCATGTTATCATGTCTATTTGATTTTTGGCTGCCTCTGTTAAACCATTACTTGTAAAATCACAAGAGGTTGTTGCTTCATTTGAGCCAGATGGGCATTTTCCTGATGTTTTATTATAGTAGGCTCCCGAATTTAAAACACCAGCTATGGCACTGATCCTCCAATCATTTGAACCATATCTAGTTTCATCATACGTGTTATCCCAACTGTAACTTCCAATGGAATCAGTTCGAATTAATTTTATTCTTTGACCTTCAGGGGTATTTAAGATTCCAATAATTCTCCAACCTGCTTGTTCACCATTAAAGGTTACATAATTACAAGGATTTTTCCCAACATATCTTAAATTATTATCACTTGTTCCATCATAAGCTAAAGTATAAGTACATGCATCACTTGTTTTATCTGGAACAGTATAAACATCTGTTGTACTTGAAGGTGCATTTTTTTTCACATATGTTAACACATCTTTTCCCGCCACAATTTTCTTTGTAAAATATAAAGTGCATTTCGTTCTGGTAGTGCTATTTGATTCATAAGTACTATAATCTAATATCGCATGCCAATTATCATCATCCCATGAAATAGTGACTCCACTGGTGCATGATGATTTGGTCGTATCTAAAGTAAGTCCTGAATCTTTATTAGGCATTTCTCTTGTAATAGTATTATTGACATAATAAGCAAAATAAAGGTCTCCTGGGTCTTCAACAGTTCCATTTATGACATCAAAATCTTTCTTTTCTTCGTAGAAGGCATAGGATTTATAAAATAAATAGCTGCTTATGGAAAGCAAAAGAAATCCTATAACCAATATGGCATAAGATTTTCTTTTATAATTATTGTCTTTATATTTTTTTAATTCCATTATCTTCACCATAGTTTCCTATGATAAT
>CAKOHH010000019.1 GCA_934085675.1 uncultured Bacilli bacterium
CAAAATATGTTCTTTCAATGGATAAATTTGATTTATCACAAAATGGCATAATTCATAAAAATATAATTGATTGGTTGTTAAAAAAATAAGTATTTACATAACAACTTTTGAAAATATTATTTAATAATTTAATATATACTCTTTCCATCTAAATATAGTTTTTGATGCTTCTATAAGTTCTGGTATGTTTTTTTCTTTACAATTATTTATGTACTTATCTATTTCATAATTATACTTTTTTAATAATTTATACCAAGATGAAAAAGAAATTAGAGATTTATTAAGTAATTTTTAAAACACATCATACCCTTAACGGTAAAAAAGTAAGAAATAGGCATAAATCATAACTGTTTTAAAAAAAATCTTTAGTTAAACTTTAAAAATAATCCTAAAATTGATATAATCTTAAACAGAAACGTGAAGGAGTGATTTAATTGTCTTTAAAAGCTGGAATTGTTGGTTTACCTAATGTTGGAAAATCAACCTTATTTAATGCCATTACTAAAAAACATATTTTAGCGGCAAATTATCCATTTGCTACTATCGAACCTAATGTTGGAGTGGTTACTGTTCCTGATTCAAGATTAACTTTTCTAGAAGAATTGTATGTACCAAAAAGTACTGTACCAACATCTTTTGAATTTACTGATATCGCTGGTCTTGTCAAAGGAGCTTCAAAAGGAGAAGGCCTTGGTAATAAATTTTTGTCTCATATTAGAGAAGTAGACGCGATTGTTGAAGTAGTTCGTTGTTTTGATGATGAAAATATTATTCATGTTTCAGGAAAAATTGATCCTATTAATGACATTGAAATTATTAATGTAGAACTTGTTTTAGCTGATTTAGAAATTGCTCAAAATAGATTAGATAAAATAGCGAAAAAAGCCCAGACAACGAAAGAAAAAAATACCGTTTTAGAATATGAAACCTTAAAAAGATGTGTAGATGCTTTAATGCAAAATAAGCCTATTCGTTCTTTAGATTTAAATGAAGATGAAAAAGTAATTATCAAAAACTTTAGCTTTATTACTGCTAAACCTATTATTTATGTTGCTAATGTTAAAGAAGATGATATTGTTTTAGGTGATAATGCCTATTCTAAACAGGTAAAAGAATATGCTTCAAAAGAAGGCTCTGGTGTCATTGTTATGTGTGCTGAATTAGAAAGTCAAATGGCTGAATTAGAAGAAAGTGATAAAAAAGAGTTTTTAAAAGAACTTGGTATTTCTGCAAGTGGTTTAGATAAACTTATTTTTGCAACATATGATTTACTCGGTTTACAAACATTTTTTACCGTAGGACCAGATGAATGTCGAGCATGGACCTTTAAAAAAGGAATGAATGCTAAATCTTGTGCTGGACTAATTCATTCAGATATTGAAAGAGGCTTTATTAAAGCCGAAATTATGAAATATGCTGATTTAGAAGCCTTAGGTAGTGCTAAAGAAGTTCAAGAAGCAGGTAAGTTAAATCTTGAAGGTAAAGATTATCTAATGCAAGATGGCGATATTGTTTATTTTAGATTTAATGTGTAATCTTAGATTAAAGTCTTAAAAAAATAAGGCTTTTTTTTGACTAAAATTGACGTCAATTAGATATTTTTTTTAAAAAATACCTAAAAATGTCGTTGTTTAAATTCAAAATGTGTGATACTCTCTTCTTATAAGTAGGAGAGTGTAATAATGAAATTAGAAGGATTTAAAGAAAATACCAAGAAAAAAATAATTGTAATATCTTTTACTGTTCTATGTTTACTTTTAATCACGGGAGTTTATTTGTATACTTCATATGCTTTTTATGAAGAAACAAAAAATTTCAATGTTATTAATGGAACTGTTGAAGATCCAGGAGACCTTTATTTTGCTTATTATGTCGATGGTAAAATATCTAGAACTATGCCATTAAAAAACACAGGTTATACTTTAGATACAACCAAATCAAGTTGTGATAATGGCGTAACGGTTGATTGGGATTATAGTAAATGGAAAGCCAACATTTACTATGAAAATTATGCTGCAACGGATAATACAAGAACCAAATGTACTTTATATTTTAATAAAACAGCTAAAACTGTAAAAACTGCTTTAGGAAATATTGAAGTTAATAGTTATAAGCCAGATTTAACTAAATCAGCATGTGATACTTCAAATTGTGAATCACATGAAAAAGGCATTTTTGAAACAACAGACGCGGATGGAACAAGTTATTACTATCGTGGGGCAGTCGAAAATAACTATTTAAAATTTGCCGGATATTACTGGCGTGTTGTACGTATTAATGGTAATGGTTCTGTTAGAATTATTTATGATGGCACAAGTGCTCACGCGAATGGCGAATCATCAACAGATAGACAATATGGCACAAGTCAATTTAATACAAACTGGAATAACAATATGTATGTAGGCTATATGTATACATCTGGAGAAGCCCATGGAACCGGAACATCTTCAGCAATTAAAACAAATGCGGATAAGTTCTATACGGATAAATTAGCCAGTTATGCTTCCAAATTAGATACAAATGCTGGTTTCTGTGGGGACCGTTCTAACTTAAACCAACAAAGTGGCGTTGGCACAGGAACAGTCATTACCTATAATAAAGGATATTTAAGAGTAGAAGAAAGTGCGCCAACCCTTACTTGTGAAAATGCCAGTGATTATTACACTGTGGCAAGTGCTTCAAGCGGCAACAAAAAATTAAGTTATCCGATTGGCTTAATCACGGCCGATGAAGTTATGCTTGCTGGTCACGCGGGTGGTGTCTTTGATGGTTCTTATAACCATATGAAAACTAATAACGGTAGTTATTTAGTAACAGGAAATGCTTTCTGGACTATGACACCTGCCGGAGGCTATAATCCGTTCGGCTATGCCTACTGGCTTGCTAATGTGTTCCGTGTCAACGGCTCTGGTCATTTCGATGACACTTACGCTAACAACACCCATGGTCTGCGCCCAGTTGTTAATCTGAAGTCTGGCGTGACAATCACTGGTAGCGGAACTAAGACTGATCCGTACGTAGTGTCATAGACGGAGAAATGAATGCTCAAAAGCGACTCTTCGCTTTTGAGCCTGGGGTTTGTTACTTATTTTGGGGTAGTCCCATATTTACGAGACCTGTTTCAGTGGTTGCTCTTCGGTCCTCCGTTCGGCAATACCAACTGGAATGCTAATGTGTTCAATGTCAACGGCTCTGGTAATATCGATGACAATAACGCTAACAACACCAATGGTCTGCGCCCAGCTTCCTACTAAGATTAGTATAGTACTAATGCACTGTGAATAAGTGGTCACGGCTACTTATCCGAAGAAGTAATGAGAAATCATAATCGAAAGATTGGAAACAAGACTACTCCATGGCTTAGCCTAAAAAAAAGATGTAGAGGCCTTTGGACGTTATTTATAACTTTTGAAGGCTTTCCACCTATGTCAGGAGATACAAATGAAAAATGATGCCACTCAAAAATTTAAACTTCTTTCGGCTACCGAAAAATTAATAGATTATCAAAATTACTGTATACCCAATTATCCTAAGAAAGAAATAGTTTTAAGACAGAATATTGAGAGAAATCAATATGAACTTATGGAAAGTATTTTTGCGTATAATATTAATACGAGTATCCGTATTAAAGATAAATATATGAAGGACTTTTTAGTTAAACTATCTATGTGTGATTTTTATATGAATATAAGCTTTCACAAAAAATTTATTAGTAAACATCAATTAGAATGTCTTACAAGAATGCTTATTGAAATTAGAAGAATGGCCTATGGATTAATACGAGGTAACAATGATACTGTATGATAGAATAGTAAATATTTCCAAAATAGAAAAGGTATATCACGACGTTCGACTAACAACCAAACATAAACAGAAAATAATTAATTTTAATGTCTTTTATTTAACAAATATTATGCAAATTTATGAAATTTTAAGATTAAAAAAATATAAACATGGTGCTTACAATGTTTTTTTAGTGAAAGAATATAAATATCGTTTGATTATGAGTGAGAATATTTCTGATAAGATTGTTAATCATTTAATTAGTGATGAAATTTTATTGCCATTAATTGAACCACGTCTTATTGAAACAAATGTGGCAACAAGAAAAAACAAGGGTATAAAGATGGGACTTTTTTATATCAAAAAATATATTAATAATATTAGATGTACAAATGATAATTTTTATGTCTTAAAATGTGATATTAAAAAATACTTTTATAATATTGACCATGAAATACTTCTTAATATGTTAAAAAGATTTCTGCCTGACAATGACGTATTAGATGTGTTAAGAGACATTTTAGAAACGACCAATAGTGAAGCTATGAATAACGAAATAAATAAGGTAATCGAGGCTGAAAAACAACGATTACTAAAAACTCATAATCCTTATTTAGAAGATAAATTTGCTGAACTAGATTCTATTCCTCGTTATCATTTACATAAAGGGTTACCTATTGGTAATATGACGAGTCAAATTTTAGCTATTTTTTATCTTAATGACTTAGATCATTATATTAAAGAAAAATTACATATTAAATACTATGTCCGTTATATGGATGATTTGGTTTTATTTCATGAAGATAAAGAATATTTAAAAGAATGTTTAGATAAAATAAATTTTTTTCTAAAAGAAAAATGTGCTCTTACTTTACATCCTAAAAAAACAAGAATTTATCCTTTTAAAAAAGAAGGACTTAATTTCCTAGGATATCGCTTTATTATTAAAAATAATCGTCTTATTACTTTAATGTGTCCCGAAACAAAGAAAAAAATAAAGGCTCATTTAAAGTATGTAAATCGTCGTAATCCTCCTAATAAACGTAGTGTTTATGCCAGTTATAAAGGATATTTTAATAATTGTAAACACAGTTCTTTTGTTTATCGTAATGCTTTTTTTGATTTTTACGATATTTAGTTTTAAAGTTAAGATTTTTTGGTTCTCCGCGTTTCGGTGGGATAATTTTTTTCCACTTTAACAGGGAGTGCCAATTTTTTTGACTATATAATTTTAATACTTTATCAAGTTTGACAATTAATTGAGTATTATTTTAATAACTTCGTGCCAAGTTGTAGATAATTGTACCGATAGCGGAATAATTATGTTGACAAATCATACCGAAATCGGTATGATGGAAATAGAGGTGAAAAATATGGGCTTTATGACTACAAAAGAAGCTGTCCAAAAATGGAACATTAGTGAAAGAAGAATAAGACGATTACTGCAAGATGGGAGAATTGAAGGTGCTATTAAAGTTGGAAACAGTTGGAATATTCCTATTGATGCTGATAAACCTGTTGATAAAAGAATAATTAAACCGGATAATAATAAATTTATTATTGATTTAGAAGATAATTATTTTGATGAAGTAGATAGCTTAAAAAAAGAATTAGATAGTAAAAGACCAATACCAAAAGAAACTTTAAAATCATTAAGAGAATCTATTAACTTAGAGTGGACTTATAATAGCAACGGAATAGAAGGTAATACTTTAACATTAAGGGAAACACAGGTTGTTTTAGAAGGAATAACTGTTGGTGGAAAATCTATTAAGGAACATTTAGAAGCTATTAATCATGAAAAGGCAATTTTATTTTTAGATGATTTAGTTAAGGATAATGAACCAATTAGTGAATGGAATATTAAAAATATTCATCAGTTAATTTTAAAGGATATAGATAATGAAAATGCTGGAAGATACAGAAAAGAAAATGTAAGTATTAAAGGTGCGACACATATTCCACCAGATTATTTAAAAGTTCCTGAATTGATGGAAAAATTAATATTAACTTATAATACTTGGAGTGAATATCATCCAATAATTCAAGCAGCATTATTACATGGTGAGTTGGTTAAAATACACCCATTTGTAGATGGTAATGGAAGAACATCCAGATTACTTATGAATTTAGTTTTAATGAACAATGGATATAATCCCGTAATTATAAAAAAAGAATCAAGATTAAAATATTATGAAACCCTAGATAAGGCACATACAACTGGTAACTACACTGATTTTGTTAAATTGGTTACTAAGTTGGAAATTGAAATGTTAAAAAAATATTTAGAATTATTGTAGATTGATGTTAATGAATTTTGAATTGAATTTAATAGAAAATTCATATGACTATATCAATGAAACGTTGTTTTATTACAAAAATATAGGATATGATGAAGATTTAAAAATAATAGAATAAGAACGGTCTTAACTTATTTAAGAAAAAAAGATTAAATTATCTCAAATAAGAGAAACTTTATATGATGTTAGCATGGAAACAAGTTATAATATTTTTTTGGTTCTAAACTAAAGACTTTTCATCAGAAATTTGATACAATACCCTTATAAAGGAGGAAATAAATTTATGAATAAACAAACATTATTATCCAAAGTATTTATGTGGATGTTCATTGGCTTACTTGTGACTTTTTTAACGGGTTATGTGGTATCTTTAAATCCTAATATGCTTTTAAGTTTATTTGGAGGAGTAGGTTATGTCTTCTGTGTCATTTGTGAACTGCTTTTAGTTATTTTCTTATCAGCGCGTATTAGTAAAATGAGCCCAACAACTGCTAAAGTAAGTTTTTTACTTTATTCATTTGTAACCGGTTTAACATTTGCAAGTATTTTTGTTGTCTATGAACTTACCAGTATCATTTATGTCTTTTTAATAACCGCTTTAGTGTTTGGAGTCTTTGCTTTTATTGGCTCAACAACAAAACTAGATTTAACTAAAACAGGAACTTATTTATTGATGGCTTTATTGAGTGTTTTAATTTGTACTATTTTAAATATGTTTATTAAAAGTTCATCATTCGATTTTGTCATTTCCGTAATCTCTGTTTTAATATTTATTGGTTTTACGGCATATGATGTTCAAAGAGTATTAAGACTTTATGACAATAATGTTTTACCAGAAGAAAATTTAGCTATTTATGGGGCTTTAGATTTATATCTCGATTTTATTAATATATTCCTTGAATTACTAAAATTCTTTGGTAAAGATAACGATTAAAAGATGTGACGCATCTTTTTTTTCTCAATTTAATTAGAAAGAAAGGAATAAAATGAAAGTAGTATTTATTATTTGGCATATTGTCCTATTTGTAGAAAGTTTTTTACTGATTAGAAAAAGAGTTTTAAAAAGAGGAACTTTATTAGGAATTTTAAATTTAGGGATGAGTATTTATCATATGTTCTTTTTTAAAAATATTTCTAATACTATTTTAGATATTAAAAGTATGTTTTATTACCATTTTGGTCGAGGCATCTTCTTTTTAATACTAAATATTATGTTTATGGGGTTTGTTTATTATCTTTTAAAGTACGTACAAAAAAGAAAAAAGCAAAATAAAATTATATATTATTTATTAATGATGATAGGTGGTATTTTAGTTCTTTATTTTTTAATTCTTTTATTTCAAAGTAGAGTAGCCTTCGTGTATTTTGGTTTATTTCTATTGTCTTTATATTTTTTTATTAAATGTTTTGTTAAAACAAGTAAAACGATATTTGTGAGCATTTTTCTTCTAACTTTAGTTTTAGGAAGTTATACATTTTTTACCTATACAGGCGCGGCAAGACTTTCGTTAGCCTTAGAAGGATATGTCAGGGAAGCCTATGAAACAGGTTTAGAAGAACTTAATTTTCTTGAAGAAAAAAATATAAAAAAATATGCACCCATTCAAAATATTGATGAGAAAATAAATATTATAAGAGTTAAAAAATATGGTCCCTTGAAAGTTGGCTTTTTAGATTAAATTTGCATTTTAAACATATTTTGGTATAATAAACTTTATAAAAAACAAAGGTGTGGTGGGGTTTATGGAAATGATAAAAACTAGAACAATAATGACTAAATCCGATCAAGGTAATCGTTGGTTTGGTATTGATTATCACATGAACTTATATAAAGGCTGTAATATGGGGTGTATTTATTGTGACTCAAGATGTGAAGCATATCATATTGATGACTTTGATAAGGTAAAAGTCAAAGAAAATGCTTTAGAAATATTAGAAGAGGAACTTAAAAGTAAAAAATTAAAGGGCGTTGTTTCTTTCGGCTCTTTATCAGATCCTTATAATCCTTTAGAAGAAGAACTAGAACTAACTCGTAATGCTTTAAAACTTATTTTAAAATATGGTTTTGGAGTATCTATTGATACCAAAAGTGATTTAATTCTTCGGGATATTGATTTATTAAAAGAAATAGAAAAAAAGAACAGTGTTATCTTAAAAGTTTCCATTACAACTTATGATGATGAATTAGCAAGAAAACTAGAACCACGTGTTATTAGTTCTACCAAACGTTTTGAGGTTGTCGAAAAATTAAGCCAAAATGGCCTTTATACAGGGGTTTTAATGAATCCCGTTCTTCCTTTTTTAACCGATACTGAAGAGAATGTGTTAAAAATGATTGAAAAAACAAAAAAAGCCGGTGCTAAGTTTCTTTACAGTCGCATGGGCATGAATCTAAAAACAAATCAAAGAGATTTTTATTATAATGCTTTAGATATTTTATATCCAGGATTAAAAGAAGATTATATAGCTGTTTACGGAAATAAAACCATTTGTAATACTCTTCAGTATCGTCATTTAATGGAACTTTATTTAAAAAGGTGTAGCGAAGCTCATTTACTTACCGATATGGATATGATTATTGAAGAATACAAAAAAGAAATTCCTCAAAATGAACAAATAAGTTTATTTGATTGGTAATTATTACAAGTACCCGAAAGGGTATTTTTTTTAATCTTTTTTTCATACTAACAAGGAAAGAAGGTGAAAAAATGAGTGAAAAAAATCTATTATATATTGAAGATGCTTTAGCGCATTTAGAATACTTCAAAAGACATTTAGGCATTAATGGGGAATGTTTAAGTGAAAATAATGAAACGAGTCTTTTAAAGAAGTTTTCAAAAAAAACAGACCGTTTATATACCAATTTTTATGATTTATTGAAGGGAGAATAATTTATGGACAATAAAACAATGTTAGAAGGTATTTTATGGGATTTAAAATGTTTAAGCGATTTATTTGTGCATGGCACGATTGAATCAGCAGATAATAAAATAGTCAAAGATACTTTTCTGGATAGTCTAAATAGTGTTTTAGAAATGCAAGAAAATTTATATACTTTAATGAGCGAAGAAGATATGTATAAAATAGCATCTGTTTCTGAAACCAAAATAAAAAATACTAGAGAAAAATTTAGCGAAAATTTAGAAGAAGCATAATTTCTTCTTTTTTTCACATTTCTAACAAATTTAATCTATAAAATAAAAATTGGTGATGCTATGAAAGGTAGTTTAAAAAATTTCTTAGTTTGTCTTATATCTTTAATGGCTATTACATGCGTTTTTGCAATTATGGCATTAACGCTTAGGGAAGATATTAAACAAAATAATACGACCATTATTCATGATTAAACATGTGATAAAAGGATTATCTAAGTGACGATAATCCTTTTTTAAATTTTAAAATCATTTATTTCAATGTCAGTCATATCCTTGCCATCAAAAAATGGTTTGGATTTAATTTTATGTATTTTGGCTACTATGTTATTAGGAAATTTACGGATATATGCATTTAATATATTTGTTTTTTTATTATAGTAAGAAATACCAGCGGTTAACTTCTCATCAATTTCTTTAAAATCTTGCATAATTTGCTTCATGTTTTCATTTTCACTTAATTCCACGTTGTCATTATAAAGATTTTCAATAATATTTTGTGCTTGTTTCATTTTCCTCTCAAAATCAAAGTTACTTATGGCTTCATCTTTTGAAATAATATAAGCATTTAAATAGTCTTTTTTACTATTTAAATTATTTTTAATGACATCATCTGCCCTTTTTATAATATCGTATTTTTTTCTTAAATCTTCGTCAATTAAACATTCTACATGTTCTATTTTTGTTTTTCCAAATTGCAAGCGATTATAAACACTAATATATAAAATGGCAAGAAAACTTAAAATGATAACGATGATTAAAATAACCATTCCCAATTGCATAAAATCTACTCCTATCTTTGATAACATTTTAGCACAAATAAAGATATAAAAAAACTGTTATTTACTTTTAACAGTTTCTTTCCTTAATTTTAAGATGAAAATAAACTTTAATTATATTTTGCATTTGTCCTACGGTAAGACTTTAGGTTATTTTGGATGTAACATTAAAGATGTGCCAAAAAAGATAAATATTTTTTTTAAAATTAAAGAATATTATTTTTGTCGAATTTTGACGAACGATTTTTATCATAAAAAAAAGGAAATTGCCGATTTTTTTTGTATATATAAGTAGAAGGTAAAATTACTTTCTTAGATTGGAGGTGAAAACCATGTTATTAGAAGATATGTGGTGTAAGTATATTTTAGGAAGTGAAAAATATACGAGACCACTTGAAATTATTTTAGAAAATGTTTTGCAAAAAGAACCTTTTTCATTACAAGGAAAGTTATCTGATATCACTTTTGAACGACCTGTTTCAAAAATAACATATGATACAAAAAATAGTCGAACAGATTTAACAATATTACTTAAAGAGGAGAAAACCCTTGTGAATGTGGAAGCCTATACTTCTTTTAGCTTAGAAAGTCTAAAAAAATCAAATTTGTATATTTTAAGAGGTTATTCTTCGCAGTTAAAGAAAGGTCATAAATATCAAACTATGAATCCTTTTATTCAAATTAATCTTGTTGATCATGTCGAGGCTAATTTATTACAAGAAAAAATCATTCAAAGATATCGTTTAGAAGAACAAGGCTATCCTTTAACAGATGATATTCAAATCTACTATATTCGCCTTGATTTACTGGATAAACTTAATTATAATGTAGACATAAGTGATAAAGAGTTTTTAAATATTTTACATTTTCTAAAAGCAAGAACAGAAGATGAAAGAAGAAAATTGACAAAAGAAAGTGAGGTAATCAGAAAGATGGATGAAGTTGTCAAAGATTTTTTAACAGATGAAGTAATGAATGAAGAAAGAAGTATCTTAAACAAGTCTAATCGTTTAGCCAAAGAAACTGGTATTAAGATAGGTAAAGA
>CAKOHH010000020.1 GCA_934085675.1 uncultured Bacilli bacterium
TCTGCAAAATAAGATAACTTCACACGACCGTTTAGCGTATTGATTGAAAAGCAGTTTTGTGTTAAGGAATAATCTCTGTTCCAAACCAAATCATACTGAGGCTTTTTGAACGAGGGTTTAATCCATTCGTTTTGATTCTCAAGAATGGTCTTATATCTGGCGACAACTGTCTTCAAAACAGATTGAGTCATTTGTGCTTTAAGGTTAAACTTTTCCCGTAAAGTAGAATACAAAACCTTATTAAGTGAAAACTGCTTTAAGTCATGAGTACGAAATACATAATCTGAAACATAATTACAGGCATTACGATAAACAGACATAGTTTCATCAAGCAAAACCTTATCTGTTTCATCTACGATTATTTGAATTTTAGCTGTAATAGTCATCTGTTCCATAAATGTGCTCCTTTCATAGATATTTCACCAAAAATATTAAAAAATATTATATAATAACAATTAGTGAAACTCAATGCTTTGAGTTGAATTATGGATAATAGATACAATCGTCATAACAGACGGAAATACAGCCTTAAAGTACATATAGTTCTAGTAACCAAATATCGTAAACAATTACTCAAAAATTCTATTGTTGATGATGTTAAACAAAAGATTTTCGTTATTGCTAATACTTATGACTACGAAATTATTGCTATAGAAACCGACAAAGACCATATGCATTTCTTATTAAGTTACGATATAACAGATAGAGTTTGTGATATTGTCAAAATTGTAAAGCAAGAAACAGCGTATTATTTTGGCGCAAATATGGTTCGTTTCTGCCTAAACAGTATTGGAAGAAAAAAATATTTTGGTCAGACGGATATTTTGCTTGTAATATTGGAGAAGTATCGTCAACTACCATACAAAAATATATTGAGAAACAGGGTTAACGATTAACGATTTACAAGGCTCCTCCCACCACCTAAAGGTAGTGGGTTTCCGCCTATGGCAAACGAAAGAATTTTATTTATGAAAAAGTCCCGCTAAAGTTTGTTTTTTATCTTTGGTAAAATGCCAAAGGATAAGGGCTACACCAACCGAGTGTTCTAAATTAGAATAAAAGTATTGAACATTGAAACATTTTGAATAGTCTGTTCCACAATTCATACTTATTTTACTAAGTCTTTTTAAAGCTTTCGTATTAATATAATCATCTAACCATAAAGGATAAAGAGGTGAAAGAATTTTAAAATAGGCTCTTACCTCTTCATTTAAAGAATTTAAATATTCACTCATTTTTTCTTTCTCTTTTTCTTTTTATCATCTTCAAAAATATCATACATTTCTGTTTCTTCTACTTCTTCTTTTTTCTTTGCCATTTCTTTTTGGGTATTTTTAATAGACTTTTCATAATTTTCAATAATACTGGTGGCATCATTTACTTTAGATAAAACATCATCTTTATTTTGAGAATTTGCTTTAGTAGTTTTTTTATCTGTTGTATCTTTTTTTATTTCTGAAGGTTCTTCTTTCTTTGGCTTATTTTTCTTTACTTTATTTTCTACCTTTTCCTCTTTGACTGGTGGTAATGGTTCTGTAATAATTACTTTTTTCTTTTTACTTTTCTTTAAAAGAACAATCATTAATAAAAGAAGTAAGAAAATAAGTCCTCCTGCCATATATAAAATAACATTTTTATATTTTAATAATTCTTCTTTAACAGTTAAAAGCATTTTATCATTATAAATTACATAAGAATTTTCTTCTTTATCATATATATAATAGTTTTCTTTACCTGTAACAATATTCATGGCATAAATAAGAACAATACTTTTATCTTCACTTTCTAAAGCCTCATAAGTTTCATTATTAATTTTTATAGTTGTTTTTTGAAAGCCTTCTTTTTCATTAGGAATATTTTTAATATAAAGAATTAGTTGATCAGATTTATTTTCATTATATAATGTGTAAGTGTTTTTTGTTTCATCATAAATGGCGTAAGAAACATCACCTTTACTATCCTTTAAAGGAACTAAAGTAAACCCTGTTGTTTCACTATAAAAAGCAGGAATATCAAAATTACTAATTTTTATTGTTTTAGCTTCATAGCCAGATGGTGTCTCTAAATTTTTAGCATTTTTAACAACTACATATTCAGAATCATTAATTTTAACATTAATTGGATTATCATCTTTTACATTAACAATGACTTTATATATTCTTTCACTACCTGTTTCACTTAAAACTTTTATTTCAAAAGTATTAACACCTTCATTAACTTCTACCTCACCAGTTCCACTAACGGTAGCATAACTGCTTTCTTTTGTCGCATCTATTTTCACTTTATTTACAGTAGATGGAACATTAACAGTATATTCTAAAGTATCTTTATTAAAGGCTGGTGAAAGAGCATATTCGCCTACTTGAATACTTTTTAAATAATTATTGGTATCTTTTTCTCTTGGAGCAGTAACCGTGACAATTTTACTTGTATTGACATTAATCGTGTCAATTTTATCAGAATTAACAGAACTTACATTACCCGTTACAGAAAAACCAATTTGTCCTACTGAAGTAGAAGTACATGTAACAGATAACGTTTTATTAATATTTGTACCTGTTCCTGAATCTCCTGTGCCATTATCCCCTAAAGAACAATTAGAAGTAGCGCCATAGCCATTTCCTTGTAAAGACCAAGCCCCTACTCCTTGCATATTAATATAAAAAGTAACGCGATTACCTGCTTCTATATAATTAGCAGAAGAAGTAACATTAACGCTTGCAGCATGAACATTTAACCCTATCACGCAAGGGATTAAAAGTAATAATTTCTTTTTCATAAAATTCCTTTCTAGGCTTGATTTATGCCTTTTTTGCCTAATAAATATTGTCTTAAACGAAGTAAGTCAGAAGAATTTGCAGCACCACTTGTTGTATAAACATGAGAAGCCTCTAAATAAGCGCCTGTCAAAGTAACTTTTTTAAGTAAAACTTGACGCATACGAAGTAAATCAGCTGAATTAATCTCCCCATCTCCTGTTAAGTCACCGTAAATAACAACTTTTCTTGATTCGCCATTACTAAAGGTAATAATATCGCCAGTATGAACTTTTTCAGAATCACCTACTAAAGAACCATTATTTCTTTTAATAGTAACTTCACTAGCAATTGTTTTACTCTTTAAACTACCGGCTGTAACATTAAGTGAAAGATTAGTCACAAATTCTCCTTTTTGATTTAAGCCCATGTTAGATAAATGAGTACTTACTGGTGTTACTACTGGAACAACATCTTCTTTTTTGCCATCATCTTTTTTGTTGTCGTCTTTACCATTATTATTGTTGTTACTTCCTATATTACCAGCATATACTCCTTCACTATTTTTACTTGCTCCATTTGAGGCATAAACTAAACCAGCTTTAGCAGGATTTTCAGCCGAAGAATACGCACCAATATTATAGAAGTTATAAAACCCTTCATAGATTTGGCCTTGATATTCAAAACGATTACCACTTGTTACTAACCCAATGGTACTACCTACTTCTTGTTTAGATAAAGAAGCTAAATAAATAGGACTAACATTATACGTTTTACCTGCTTCCATAAACATACTACTATAACTTATATTATCCACATTATCTTTTCCTGTCATAAAGGTTCCCTTTAAAACACTTAAAACCATACTTTCTGTATAATAATCTGTGTAACTTAAATCTTCAAACATCAAAATACTATCCGCCATTAAAAAGTTACGTGGGTCTAAAAAGTATTCCACTGTTTGAGTATTAGCAATATACCAACTGCCTTCGGTATTTTGTAAAGGTCTTTCAAAGCATTCCGTACAACTACTTATTGAACCAACCAATTTTTCTCTTTGAACAGATGTATTAAAATCAAGATTTGTTTTTAAACTTGAAAAAGTCCAATTAGGATGTTGTTCATGTAAACTACGAAGCCATTTTTTATAAGTTTCATCAAAACCTTCTTTATTTAAAGCTGCCTCAAAAGAAGCATCCTTAACCTCACTGGTACCTCCAACTTCTTTGCCCGTTCTAGGATGAGTGGTATACTCTGGCATATTATTGTAAATAGGAATGGTAAAATGAAGAGCTAAAGATAACAAACCATTTTCTTTATAACTACGATAACTAGAAGCGGCTTCATGCATTGGAGCTGCTAAATTAGCCATATATTGATGCGTATAAACACTATAACTACCACTTGGATTCACATTATATTTTTTTAAATAACTTGTGTATTGACCAGCAGAAATATAATCATTAGCGATAAAAGAAGCGCCACCTAATATAGCTTTCTTAGGACTCGTCCAAGGTAAATTATAATTACTAATAACACCAATTTCTGGAACATTAACATAGGCCGCACAAACATAACCATTTTTTCCATTAAAACTACCTTTATACCAACCAGCCGTACATCCTATTCCTTGATGAAGAGTAGTACTTTCTAAAGTGATTTGATTATTACGATAAAGATAAGTCACAACAGGATTATTTGTTCCTGCCCCAGATCTAAAAGATACTTCATTACCGGTCACCGTGGCAACTGTGGCTGCCGATACCTTGATACATCCCAAAAAAAGACATAATAATAAACTAAATATTATTTTTTTATAAGACATGTTGCTACCCTCCTTTTATTCATAATCATTATACCAAAATTTTGTCGAAAATGGAAAAGTCTAGCCTTTTTTATGTAAATAAACTATCAAATGTTGAGATTTTTAATATTTTAGTTTATAATCAAAGTAGAATAAAAGGAAGCGGAAGAAAGGTTGTGTTACATGAAATCACTCATAAATAAACTTAAAAATGTCAATAAAGGAATGCTATTTTTTTATTTTATTTCATTAACTAGTTACTTGATATGTTATGTTCTTATTTTTAAAAGTCTTCTTCATTTAGAAGGAATTGAAACATTAATAAGGTTTCTTATTTTGGGACTGTTTGGTCTATTTGGACTTATCTATCTTATTTTTGGTTTTAAAACATTAATTAAAAAGAAAAAAATATGGTTTACTATTTTAACTATCTTTACCATTATATTTGCCATAATTTTTGGTGTTAGTTCTCATTATATTGATTTTGTTTATCAAAAAATTGAAAACTTTGTCACTAAAGACACAAGTACTTATACAACTGTTTTGATTGGTTTAAAAGGAACCACGTTAACAAATGATAGTAAAATCGGCATGATTACCGATGAAAGTGATCGAACAGGCTATATCTTACCATTAGAATTCATGAAAAAAGAAAACATGAAACAAGAAATTTCTTACTATGGTAATTATACTGAATTATTAGAGGCTCTTTACAATAAAGAAGTAGACGCGATTTTCATTACTAAAGATTACCCTATCTTATATCGAAATGAAGAAAAATATCAAAACATTGCTAGTGAAACAGAAATTTTAAAGGAATATTCTAAAGAAATGAAAACAGAAGAAAGTGAACTTTTAACTTCTACTAAAAGTTTAACTGAACCTTTCACTGTTTTATTCTTAGGCGTTGACTCTGAAAGTAAAGATGGCTTAGATGCAAACGCAGCTTTTAATGGGGACACTTTAATGCTTGTTACTTTTAATCCTAAAACGTTAACTGCAACCATGCTTAGTTTCCCAAGAGATACTTATGTTCCTATTTATAGTAGTAGTGATAGAATGCTTTATCAAAACAAAATTAATGCTTCTGCTGCTTATGGTACAGCAAGTACTGTTAACACAATTGAACATTTAACCGGTATTAATATTGATTATTTTGTCAAAGTAAATTTCCAAGGTGTTATTGACCTTGTTAATACTTTAGGTGGTATTGATGTCGATGTGGAACAACCTACTTACTCTTATTATGTAAGTATCTATGGTGAAGGAAGACTTTGCGAAAGTAACTCTCTTCGTTCAACACTTCCTACTGATTTAGTATGTATGAATACAGGAATGCAACACTTAAATGGCGAACAAGCCCTAGCATATTCTCGTAACCGTTATGGCTTTATTAATGGCGATTTAGACCGTAATCGTCATCAACAACAAGTAATTGAAGCCGTAGCTAAACAACTAATGAAATCATCTAATTTAAGTACTTTTGAAAACTTATTAGACACCATTAGTAAAAATATTGCTACAAACATGAAAACAAATCAAATCTTATCCTTTTATCAATCTATTAAAGGAATGTTAGGTAAAGCTTTAAATGGTGAAGATTTCATTAGTATTCAAAAACTGGCATTACAAACATTTTATTTTACAAATCCTTATGGTTTATCTTGTGTAGGTTACTACCAAGGAAGTCTAGATACTGTGATTGAAACAATGAAAGAAAATTTAGGACTTATAGATATAGAAACCGTTAAAACATTCTCTTATGATTATTCGGAAGACTATGAGATTACTTCTGAAATTATTGGAACCGGTATTTATTCAGGTGGTAAAGTTCCTGATAGTTCTATTACTGATACAAGGGTACCAGAGCCAAGTGATAATGATAATAACAATGATGATAATAATACTGAAGATACTCCTAACGATAATGACAACGACAATACAAATACTGATAATAATCCTGAAGAAGGAAAAGATGATAATACAGATAATGGCAATGACAATAATACAACAACGGATAATAAAGACAATACAAAAGAACCAGAAACACCAACAGATAAAGATGAAAAAAAGGATGAAACTATTGTTCCTGGTACACCTACAACGGAAGAAACAGAAGAAGGGCTTTAGCTCTTTTTTTTAGGCTTAAAAAAACTAGATTACTCTAGTTATAAATAGATACCAAAAGGATTATGATTTAGGCGAAGACTATCGGATAAAGTAGCCATAAATTCTGAATTTGTTGGTTTAGCCCGGTCATAATCAATACTATGACCAAATATTTTATTCATAACATCATAGTCAGCACGATTCCAACTTACTTCTATAGCATGACGAATAGCTCTTTCTACCCTTGATGGCGTTGTATTATAACGACTCGCTATTTCAGGATAAACTTCTTTGGTGATTCCACCAATTAAAGAAGCTTGTTCATATAACATAAGAATGCCCTCTCTTAAATATTGATAACCTTTAATTTGTGATGGAACACCTAAATCATGAAGTAACTCGGATACTTTTAATTGTAAGGCATGATTTGCTTTTTTGTTTTCATACAATTCATTAGAAACATCCACGACAACTTCTTTAATACGATCTTTTAAAGAACTCAATTCACAAGGTTTTAGCATTAAATAATCAACATTGTATTTATTAATCATTTTAATCGTATATTCTTTACCATAACTTGATAAGACAATAACATGTTTATTAATTTTTAAATCTTTTAACTCACTTAAAATAGCTAAGCCATCTTTACCTGGTAAAATAAGGTCCATTACAATCACATCAATTTCATTTTCATGACTTTTAATATATGGTATCACCTCTTTACCATTAAAAATAACATTTAAGATGTTGATTTCGGTGTTTTCTGCAAAATAATTTTGTACTTCTTTAGTAAATTCTTTACTATCATCTACTACTAAAGCATTAATTTTTTTCATTGTTTTCTCCCTCTTTATACACCACTACAACTAACACGATATAATCGTATCAAAGATTTCGTCGAATTTAAAGAGAATGTATTGTCTTGTTATGTCTACTTATGTCTAATCGTGTCGAATTTCTTTAATTTGACATAAATTTGATATTTTATGAGCAAAACTACCAATTAATAAACCATCAATATTATCATCTTCTAAGTAAGTTTTAATATTATTACTAGAAAGACCTCCTCCGTAATATAAAGGAAAAGTATAATGAAAATAATCAGTCATTTTTAAACGTAATTCTTTAAAAATATTATTAAGTTCGTTAATAGGCAAAGCTTTTCCTTCACCAATTAAAAAAGAAGGTTCATATATCACGACAATTTTAGAATAGTATTTAGGAGAAACATCTTTTAAAAACACTTGTAAATGCATAATTAAAACTTCACTTGTATATTGATAATAATATTCTTCTAAAGTACCTGTAATAATAAGATACACTTTTAAATTATTTTCTAAACATTCTTTTATTTGGCTTTCTACTTCATCTGGTCTTGTTCTACTTTCAAAATGGTTAATTAGGACACCTTTGACATCTAAGCTTTTTAAGGCTTCAGCACTTGTACTACCTGTCACTTTATTTTTTTCTCTAGGACTTACATATTGACTAATTAAATCATAATGAGAACTATGCATTAAAGGAAGATAACAGGTAGCAGGAGCAATACTTAAGTTAGATAAAGAATCTTTTTCTAATTCTTTTTTATACGCTATCATTTCTTGTAAAGAATGATTCATTTTTAAATTAAATATCAAGGGTTTCAATAATACTACCTTCTTCCTTTATAATATCTAAGGCAACTAAATGTCCTTTAGCAATATATTCTAAAGTAGCCCCACCTCCGGAAGAGACGTAAGTAAAGTAATTGCCATAACCTAATTTTTTAACACTGGAAGAAGCATCTCCTCCACCTATAATTACATTTTTTCTACTTTGAACTAAAATATTAAATAATTCTTTTGTACCATTAGCAAAGCGTTCATCTTCATAAAAACCAACCGTACCATTTAAAAAGATAGTTTGACTATTTCCAATAATACTTGCAAATCTTTCTAAAGTTTTATGGCCTATATCTAAAATAACCTCGTTGTCCACTACTTTATCGACCCTTTTATATTGAATATAATTTTTATCATAAGTACTACCTACAATGACATCTAAAGGTAAAACAAATTTTTCCTTGTTATGAAGCATTAGTTGACCTATTTTATAAATTAAAGCGTAATTATCTGAGGCTAATGAATTACCAACGCTAAAATTCAAGGCTTTTAAACAGGTATTAGCAATTCCTCCACCACATAAAATATGATCACATTTAGGAAGTAAAGCCTCAATCAAATCCATTTTATCATCTATTTTAGCTCCACCCATGATAATGGTAAATGGATGCAATGGATTTAAAATATATTTATCTAAATTTTCTAATTCTTTTTGGACTAAAAAACCAATCCCACTTGGTAAGTACTCGGCAATACCATAAGTGGAAGCATGACGTCTATGCATTGAGGCAAAAGCATCATTAATAAATACTTCACCTAGGCTTGCCCAAAACAAGGATAATTGAGCATCACAATTACTTTCCATTCTTCCTTGTAAATCCATAAATCTTGTATTTTCTAAAACAAGTATTTCTTTTCCCTGTAATAATTTAACTCTTTCGTAAATGCCTTCGCCAAAATTTTCACGTGAAAAATAAACTTCTTGATTTAAAAGAGTTTTTAAATGTAAAGCAACAGGCTCTAAAGTATACTTTTTCTTATCATCATCTTCTTTTATTTTTCCTAAATGACTTAATATGACAATGCTACAATTTTGAGATAATAAGTATTTTATCGTTTCTAAAGACGCGACTATTTTAGTATCATCTAATATTTGGCCATTATTAATAGGCACATTTAAATCAAGTCTTAAGATAACTCTTTTATTTTTTAAATTCATATTTTGGATTCGTTGTTTCATAGTTTATCCTCTCTATTCTTAACACTAAAATTTTAACACAGCCAGACTAAAAAAACTACTATGAAAAACACATAAATCATATCAAGAAATTTTAAACTTCAAAAATAATATGTAACTATCCAAAATTAAGCCTTAAAAGAGCTTATTTTTTATCTATTAAAATATTTGTCGAATTTTGACGAACGATTTTTATCATAAAAAAAAGGAAATCAAAGATTTTTTTTGTATATATAAGTAGAAGGATAATTTAAGGCTAGCAAAGTTATCTTTCTTAGAAAAGGATAATAGATATGTTAACAGAATTAAAAGCAACAAAAAAATTTTACAGTTGTCGTTACGACAGAACATTTAAAGAAGTCTTTTTAAAAGAAGAAAATGAGGATTTATTAGTAACTTTACTAGAACTTACTTTAAGCCTTAAAGTTTACGAAATTCAAAGACTTAATGTAGAAACTTTACAAGGTAATATTAATACTCGTAAAAAGTATTGTGACTTACTTTTAAAAACAAGTGATGGTTACATTGGTATTGAGATTAACTCAGAACCAAAAGATTATCTTCATACCAGAAACTTAGCCTTTTTATGTAATATTTATAGTAGATATACTTTAAAAGGTGATTCCTACAGTGAAGATACTTTAATCATTCAATTAAATCTTACTTATGGTATGAATAAGAAAGATAAGAAAATATGTCGGATTTATACTTTGAATGATGGTGAAAAAAACTTTGTTCGTAACTTTAAAATTGTGGAATGGAATATGGACAAAGTCTTAAATTATTGGTATGCTAAAGATGAAGTAAACATTGAGAAATTCAAGTATTTAATTATGCTTGATTTAGATGAAAAAGACTTAACAAAATTAGCTAGTGATGGAAAGACATCTGGTAATATGTCAAGATAAAAATTATGGAAGTTTTTAAATAATTTCTCCCTTACCAAACAAATTATT
>CAKOHH010000021.1 GCA_934085675.1 uncultured Bacilli bacterium
TTTTTTAATTCCATTATCTTCACCATAGTTTCCTATGATAATTATAACAGATACCCCCCCCCCCGACTGTCAAGAGACTTTTATTTTTATTTGTAGAATGACAAATTATTTTACCAGTAAACAAATTGGGTATGTAAGTATTAAAAATTTCCTTACTATAAAATATAATTTTCTTAAACAATGAAATGACTAATACTTAAGAGTAATTTATACTATCTTTTTTTAGAAATAAAAGACATAAATTAATCTTCTGAAAGTTTTTTGTAATAGTTAAATCTTTTTTGACTTGCTTCAGCATTTTCTTGAAGAAGAATTTCCGCTTGTTCTTTATTTTTTATTTTTAAGGCTTTATAACGAACTTCATTTTCTAAAAATTCATGGTATTTGGTAAAATCAGGATTTTTGTAATCTAGATAAAGTTTTTCTTCACTTGGATTATAACGCATAAGAAGGCTATAACCTACTTTAACGGCTAATTTTTCTTCCTCTAAAGAACAAGCCATACCACCTTTTATACCATGTTCAATACAAGGGGCATAACACAAAATCAAACTTGGACCATCATGTTCCATAGCTTCTTTCATAGCTTTAATAGCTTGCATAGGATTAGCCCCTAAACAAATAGAAGCCACATAACAATTTGGATAACACATAGCAATTTTAAATAAATCTTTTTTATAAACTTTTTTACCTTCATCAGCAAATTCACAGACAGCGCCAATATGGCTTGATTTACTCATTTGGCCACCTGTATTGGAATAAACCTCGGTATCCAAAACCATAATCTTAACGTTTTCACCAGAGGATAAAACGTGATCAATACCATCAAAACCAATATCATAAGCCCAGCCATCACCACCTAAAGCGACAACCGTACGATAAGGAACATAATCAATAAGTTCTTTTAATTCTTCGGGAATATCTTCTTTTAGAAAAGCTTCTTTTAAAGCCAATGTTTTTTCAAAACTATTAAAATTATTTAAAAATTCTTCATAAAGATTCTTAAGATTAGGTGAAGCGTTTTCTTTATTTTCCAAAATTATTTTCTTTAAACGATTTCTTTTTAATTTATAAGAATGATGCATACCATAAGCAAACTCAGCATTATCTTCAAATAAACTATTTGCCCAAGGTAATTTATAAGGAGTAGACATAAAAGATCCACCATAAATAGAAGAACATCCTGTCGCGTTTGCAAAGACTAACTCATCTTTATATAACTGGGTTAAAAGTTTAATGTAAGCCGTTTCGCCACAGCCGGCACACGCTCCTGAAAAAGCAAATTTTGGTTCTTCTAGTTGACTTCCTTTCACAGTAAATTTAGGATACAATTTAGGATTTTGATAATTAAAATATTTCTCACTTTCATCAATACTTTTTTCACCTAAGAAAAGGGCTTTTTTACCTTGTTTTCCTGGACAAATACTAACGCATAAACCACAACCGGTACAATCTTTTTCGCTGATGCAAACGTAGTAGTGATATTCTTTGTGAACTGGATCTAAAATGCCTTTATCTTCTTTAATTAAGAAAGGTCTTATTACCGCATGAGGACAAATTAAAGAACACATACCACAGCCAATACAATTTTCACTAAGCCATTTCGAAACGATTTTAGAAGGACTTCTTTTTTCTTTATCTGTTAAGCTCGTTTCACAATGACCATCCCTATATTTTGACATTTCTGATACCGTTAAAGTATTGCCTAAACGATGGGTAATTTTATCATAAATTGTTTTCATTTCTTCTGGTGTTTTGGATGATGTTATCATTTTAAAATCAAGTTTATAAACAGCATTTAAAGCCTCTTTCACGGCCTCTTTGTTATTCTTAACAATATCTTCACCTTTTGTCATAAACTTATTCTCAATACTTTCGGTAAGTACTTCATAAACATTTTCTTTTCCTAATAGTTTTAAAATGACTGCTTCCATAATTTTACTTATTTTTCCTGTTAAGTGATGTTCTTCCGCAATTTTATAAGCGTCAATCATTAAAACTTTTATTTTCTTTTGGGTAATAAGTTCTAAATCTTTAGAAGTAAACTTTGCTAAAATATTTTCTTTATCACTTGTATTAATGAGTAGAAAACCATTTTCTTTTAAATTATCTAACATGGTATATTGACTAAAGTACTCTTCTTTGGTAACCACGATTAAATCAGGATTGGTAACATAATAAGGAGCTTTTATAAGGTTTTCCCCAAGTCTTAAATGACTTACGGTAACGCCACCAGATTTTTTAGAATCATAAGAAAAGTATCCTTGAACATAAGAAGTTTTTCCCATAATATTTAAGATATCTTTAGAAGCCGATACCATGCCATCTGAACCATATCCGTAAATTTGGATTTCATTTGTATGCAAATCAATATGATAAGGAAAAGTTTCTAAACTCGTTTTATTCATATCATCTACAATACCTATTGTAAAATTATTACGAGGATTATTTTCTAGCATTTTATAGACAGCATAAATATCTTTAGGAGTGGTATCTTTAGAAGAAAGGCCAAATCTTCCGCCCACGACTGTGATGCCTTTATCTTTTAATGCACCTAAGACATCTAAATATAAAGGTTCTCCTTCACTACCTTGTTCTTTTGTTCGATCTAAAACAGCTACTTTTTTAACCGTTTTAGGTAAAACTTTTTCTAAATATTTTGGACTAAAAGGACGATATAAATGAACAGAAATAACCCCAATTTTTTTACCTTTTTTCATTTCTTCATCGACAACTAAAGAAATTGTATCTGTAACACTTCCCATCGCGATAATGACACTTTCGGCATCACTACTTCCATAATAAGTAAAAGGGTGATAGTTTGTATGGGCAAGCTCATTTAATTTTTCCATATAATTTTCCACAATATCAGGCATATTATCATATAAAGGACTTCTGGCTTCTACGGTTTGAAAATAAACATCTTCGTTTTGATTCATACCATAGTTAATAGGTTTTAAAGGATTTAATGCTCTATTTTTAAATTCTTCTAATTCTTTTTTAGGAACAAGTTTTAGTAAATCTTCTTCATTCAAAGTATCTACAACATTTAATTCATGACTTGTTCTAAAGCCATCAAAAAAATGAATAAAAGGAAGTGTTCCTTTAAGGCTCGCTAAATGAGCGATGATAGCCATATGATAACTTTCTAATGGACTTGCGGAGGCAAGCATACAAAAGCCCGTTTGTCTTACTGCATAGATATCTGAATGGTCCCCAAAAATAGAAAGAGCATGAGTAGCTATCGTTCTTGAAGCCACATGAATAACAGCTGGTAAACATTCCCCAGCAATTTTATATAAATTAGGAATCATTAAAAGCAAACCTTGACTAGAAGTAAAAGTTGTTGTTAAAGTTCCCGTAAGTAAAGAACCATGTAAAGCCCCAGCTGCCCCTTTTTCAGATTGCATTTCCATAATTCGAACTTTATCATGAAATAAATTATAATTTTCTTTAGTACGCAAATTATCCATATTAGAAGCCATAGGACTTGATGGGGTAATAGGATAAATAAAAGCCATTTCAGAAAATAAATAAGCGATTTTTGAAGCCGCACTATTGCCATCCATTATTTGTTTCATAAATTTTATTCCTCCAATAATATTATTATATCTTATATTTTCACAAAAAAAGAAGAATTTTTTTCTTCTTAATAATTTTCGCTTTTAAGTTCCATAAAACTTTGAGGATGATTACAAATAGGACATACGTCTAAAGCATTTTCTCCGACATAAACATGTCCGCAGTTACGGCAAATCCATACTTTTTCCGTACCTTTCATGAAAACTAAATTATTTTCAATATTACCAACAAGTTTTAAATAACGTTCTTCATGATGTTTTTCGATTTCCCCAACACCTTCAAAAAGACGGGCAATTTCATCAAAACCTTCTTCGCGAGCAACATTAGCAAATTCTTTATACATATCTGTCCATTCATAGTTTTCACCATTAGCGGCATCTTTTAAATTTGTCAAAGTATCAGGAATAGCTCCATCATGTAAAGCTTTAAACCAAAGTTTAGCGTGTTCCTTTTCATTTTTTGATGTTTCTTCAAAAATAGCTGCAATTTGTTCATAACCATCTTTACGAGCTTGGCTAGCATAATATTGATATTTTGTGTGAGCTTGACTTTCTCCAGCAAAAGCAGCCATTAAGTTCTTTTCCGTTTTACTTCCTTTTAGTTCCATAATTTTCTTCCTTCCTTTTGCAATCTTTACAGATACCATGAAACATTATTGAATAAGATGTTACCTCGTTATCATAATCATTCAAATTTAAAACAATTGGTTCAAAAACATCTTCAATTTTTTGACATTTATCACAAATAAAGTGATGATGAGCCTTTATTTTATTATCATAACGGTCATAACCTTCTGTGGTTTTAATTCTTTCAATTTCATTATTCAAAACCATTTTATTTAAATTACGATAAACTGTTCCTAAACTAATATTAGGTAAAACAATTTGACATCTTTCGTAAATTTCATAAGCCGTATAATGATTTGTAGAATGATTGATGATATCTAAAATTAAATCTTTTTGATTAGACTTACGCATGGCATCTCCTAACTAGTAATGATTACTACTTAAGTATAGCATATTTTATAAAAAAAACAACTTAAATGACACAATTTTAAAATAAATCATGTAAAATAAGTTCTTCTCCTAATAAATTATTATTTTTACCAAGCAATAAGTTTTCATAAAAATAAATAAGATATTCATTATTTTGTTTAATATTAAGTTCGTTATTAAAATAATTTCCTCTTACTAAAGCCTGCCGAAAATAAAGGCTATTATCATTAAAAATTCGCATATCTATATTAAAGCCTAAAAAAGTTAAGTATTTAATCATAAACAAAGCAACTGTTCTCGTATTACCATTTTTAAATGGATAAACTTGCCAAATATGAGAAGTAAAACGTGCTAGGCTATTAATTACCTCGACTATAGACATTTTAGCATAATCCTTTTTTCTTTCTAAAAGAATATCATATTCCAATGAAGCAGCTAAATTTTCAAAGTTACCATAACAAACGGATTCTCCATTTAAAATATCCTCTGGTATTGTAATATCTGTCGTTCTAAATAAACCAGCATAATCATATACATCTTGAAACAAAACTTTATGGACATATTTAAAATAATCTACAGATAAATCAAATTTATCTTCTTTTAATAATTCAACAATCCGAATGGTAACAAAATCACATTCTAATTCTTCTGGATTTAATTGATCAGTTTTTAATTCTTCAACATAATATTGTTTTAATTCTTGCGTAAGCATTTTTAAGGGTAAGTTATTTGCTAAGTTTTCTTCAATTAATTTTTCTAATTTTATAGAAGGTTTTAAATTGGAAATTTCTTGTAACCCTAAAGCCATATCCCAAAGGACTTTTTTATTATTTTTTTGAAAATTATGCTTTTCTTCATATTGCATTTCTCTTTCGTCCATAAAAAAACCTCCAAACTACTCGTAGTATTATAACACATCTCACTATTGTTTAGAAAAAAAATTAAAGACTATAGTTCAGCCTTTAATTTTTTTGTAAGTTCAATAATTAACTTAGAATCTTCTACTTTTTCAATATAAACATCATTATTGTCTATTTCTTCTTTAAAAATAGCTACATTATTTTCAATAAATTCTTTATTTTGATCAAGTCCCATTACTAAGTAATAAGAAAATCCTTCATATTCAGTTTGATTCAAAACCATATATTGTTCATTATTTTCTAATGTAATAATTGTATTTGTTCTAATCTTCATCTTGTTCTCCCTCTAATAAGTCGTTAAAGCTAATATAATTAGTATCCTCTAAATCATTTACCATATACTTTTCATCAATTAAAGAATCAAGTGTTTCTTCTTTTGGTTCTTCTTTCTTAGGTTCTTTCTTTTCCTCTTCTTTAGTTGGTACAATATCTTCTACATGAATAACTTTTAAACGTTTATTTTTTGTTTCATATGTTTGTCTAGGTGGGAAAACAACAGGTTCTTCTTTTATTTCTGGTTCAGGAATCTGATAAGAGGAAACATCTTCTACAACAGGAGGTACTTCTTTAATAAGTTCATCTTCAAATGATTTTTTAGGTGGTTCTTCTTCATCAAATGATAGTTCATCTATACGATAATCATCTAAGTTAATTGGGGATTCTTCATCGCTTTCTAAAACTTCAGGTTCTTCAGTTTCTTTAACTAAATCTTCAATTTCTTTATATATTTCATTAGGAGTTTTCTTGTAAGATTTACGATTTACAATTGCATCAACTTCATCCGCTAATTTTTTTAACTTTGTCTTGTCTTTTTCAATTGCTAGCAAGTCTTGAGAGTTAGTAGTAACAACGATATTCTTATTAATTTCCATGATTTCTTTATCAATATTTGCTAAACAATTTTTCAATTTCATTAAATTGTTTTCTTCTAAATCTTTAGAATATAAAACCGTTTGTTCTAATTCAGTTTCATACTTTTTCAATAGTTCTTCTATATAGTCTAAATCTTCACATTTTTGGTTTAAAGCTGTTGTTAATGAAGCCTTTTTACGTGGTGTTTTGTATTCTGTATTTTCACTGATTACAGTGCGATATTCTTCAATATCTTTAGTTAATTCATCTTTCGTAGTATGTAGTAAAGAAACATGGTTCATTAAATCCTTAACAACGTTAACATCTAAATCATGAATTTCAATCTCTAAGTTTTTGATACTTGCTTCCATTTCTCTTTTACGATTTTGTAAATATTCTAAACGACTGACAATAGCTTTGTTATCATGTGTTTTGTAATCTTTATTTTCCATCGAACTTGAAAACTCATCACGTTTATTTTCGGCTTCTTCTAACAATTCATCTAGTTCTTCATAAGAAACATTCATATAAGGTAACGTATTTAATTTATTAATTAAATCTTTTAGTTTTAAAATTGCCGCGGTAACATCTTCTTCTTTAATAAGAGTTATGGCTTCATGACCAATATAAACAGGATCTCCTAAAATTTCTTCTTTTCTATGATTTAATTCTTCTTTTGCCTTGTTTAATTCTTCTAATTTTTTTTCATCCTCAGCTTTTAATTTTTCATCAATGTAGGTATTAGGATTCATTAAGTAATTTGTTGTTTCTGTTAATTTTTCCCGTTTTTCTTTTAAAAGATTTTCTAACTTAGCCCTTTGTTCTCCAAAGGAAGATAGTCTTTTATTTATTTGTTCATAAGAAGATTGCTTATCATTTAATTGCTCTTTTAAAGTAGCCATTTCATTAGTGGCATCTTCAATAAGCCCTTGATAAAATTGATAAGAAGATTTATCACGACTACCGATTGTTTTAGCTTTTAATTCTAAAGAAGAAAGAAAATTGTCTAAAGAAGTTAACTCTCTTTCAATATTCAAAATAGCCTCATGATATTCTTCTTCACTTTCAGATACCTCATCTATTTTAGCTTTGCAATCCAATAGTTCTTGTTCATACATTTCGATTTTGTTTTCTAAACTAATTTTAATGTTTTCATCAATTAGTTTATCACTAGCTTTAATATATTTACTCTCATTGGTGGTTATTTTATATTTTTCTATTTCGCGTTCACATTTTAATAAATCTTTTTGAATAACTTTTAATTCAGATTGTAATGATTCGTAGGTATTACTTGAATTAGCCATTTCAATAAGAGTCGTTATCTTTTTTATAATATTTTGGTACATAGAATCAACCTCGCTTATTTTTCTTTTATTCTAATCACTATAATGATAACAAAAAAATGAAAAATTGTAAATCAATTTCATATGTTCAAATAAAACGAAAAACTTTAATTGTAAGCAAAAAAATTCAGCATAAACTGAATTTTTCTTTTCAACCTGGAAAGGGGCAATACTTTCTGAGTCCTTTTTATTCATCTTTTAAATTTAATATTTCTTCTTTACTTAAGCCTGTTGCTTTCATAATTTTAGGAAGAGAAACTTCTAATTGTAACAATTCCTTGGCAATTTCTTTATTACGTTCTTGTTTGCCTTTGCTATAGCCAATAGATTCACCTTTGCTATAGCCTTTATCATAGCAAGCATTCTCAAACATCTTATCTCGATC
>CAKOHH010000022.1 GCA_934085675.1 uncultured Bacilli bacterium
TATTTGTGTCTGTTTTTTGATTTCCACGTTCCCATAACGCAAGTATAGCACAAACCTCCGCTTCCGGCTACCTTAACTCACCGTCTAAAGCCAGTGGGATTGCGGTAGCCCTATTTCAATACTTTCGTTACTTTTGGCATTTAAAGTAAAAGAAGCAAATTTTTTAGCTTTATATAAAGGATATGCAGCACAGCCAATCATCGCAGCATTATCTGTACAATATAAAATGTTAGGAACATGAAAATTAACGCCATATTTTTGGCAAACCTTTGTCATTTCACTTCTTAAATATTTATTAGCTGAAACACCACCTGCTAAAATAAAATTTTTAATGCCCGTTTGTTCTAAGGCATACCCCACTTTTCTCGTTAATTCTTCGACGGCCGCTTTTTGAAAAGAACACGCTAAATCATTAATACGAATATCATGATTTCTTTGACGTTCATTATGGACCAAGTTAATCACATAACTTTTTAGACCACTGTAACTAAAATTATAACCTTCTTCTTTCATAGGGGCAGGAAGTTCATAAGTATCCTCACCCATTAAAGCAGCTTTTTCAATATTAGGACCGCCAGGATATTTCATTCCTAGAACACGGGCTACTTTATCAAAAACTTCGCCAACTGAGTCATCAATGGTACTACCTAAACTTTGAAGTTCTGTTTCACTTTTTAAAACAAGTAAATTCGTATGTCCTCCACTGACGATTAAAGCAAGGGTTGGATAAGTAATATCATGCTCAATATTATTGGCATAAATATGGCCCATGGTATGATTTACAGCAATTAACGGCTTATGATATAAATAAGCAAGTGTTTTGGCACATTCTACTCCAACAAGTAAACTTCCTAGTAAACCCGGGGCATAAGTAACGGCGATGGCACTCATATCTTCCATTTTCATATGGGCTTTTCTTAATGTTTCATCTAAGACCATTGTGATATTTTCGGTATGCATACGAGATGCTATCTCGGGTACCACTCCACCAAAATTAGCATGGGTATCCATCTGCGTTAAAATTGTCAAGGACACGATATCTTTACCATTTTTAACAATGGCCATTGAAGTTTCATCACAAGATGATTCAATGGCTAAAATAAATACATCATTCATTTTCGTTTGTCCTTTCCATAATTAAAGCATCTTCTTCACCATAGTATTTTTTACGGGTATGAATCTTTTTAAAACCAAACTTCTCATACATTTGAATCGCAGGTTCATTTTTTACATTGACTTCTAAATAAAATTTACTTTCTTTTTTGGATGTTGTAATCATTTCATCCATTAATAGACTTCCTAATTTTTTTCTTCGGTAAGCGTTATCAACAACAATATCCATAATATCGATGATACCATCTAAATCCGTATACATTAAAAAGCCAACGACATTTCCTTGTTCTTCTGCTACTAAAGTCTTAAAATATTCTTTTTTAGTTAATTCTTTTAAATTATATAAATTTTCGTAATTTTCATGTAATAATTTTCCTAGTTCATAAATTCTTGGAAAATCTTTTTCTGTTACTTTTCTAATCATTTTTGTTCTACCTCGATTAACTTCACATAAAAAGGATTGACTTGATGAGGATTAACACTTTCTTTTTGATTAATGACTTTGATAAGATAATCATAGTTTATTTCTTTCACCGTATCAACTTCATGTGTTTTTATAAATTCTAAATATTCATCCTTTTTTAAATATTGATAATTTTGAAGGGAGTTATTTATAACACTTCCTATATAATAACCATTCTTTTCGGGCTCACTAAGAAAAGGGGCTTTAGTTGGTAAACCCAGTTCTAAACTTGTTATAGTTACTACGGGAATATTTTTACAATAACCAATCGTTTTAGCAATGGTAACTCCAAGTCTTACGCCTGTAAAAGAACCAGGCCCAATCACAACAGCTATTTTAGATAAGTTATCCACTGTTAGATTTTCTTCTTCTAGTAGTTCAATTAAAGTAGGCATAATAACCTCACTTTGAGAATTACTTTCTTTATTTTTTATTTTACATAAATGGCTATCTTTATATAGAATTAAAAGTGTATTCATCGCGTGTGTATCAATAAATAAAGTATACATTTTAACACTTCCTCTCTTTATGTAGTATAGAAAAAAAAGGCCTTAAAGTCAATAAAAAAAGCCTCCTTAAAGGACGGCGTCACAGATATCTTCGTAATCTTTACCATATGGTTTTAAAACTAAAATACGGGTATTTTCATCAATAAATTTAAATTCAATATCAAGTCTTTCACTTGGAAGTTCATCTTCTATCATGTCTGCCCATTCAATAATGGTAACTCCCCCTTTATTGAAATAATCAGTAAGACCAATATTGTCTTTATTATCTTCTAAACGATAAACATCCATATGATATAAAGGAAGTTCACCGTTTGGATATTCTTTTACAATATTAAATGTGGGTGAGGTAATAGGATCTTTAATTCCTAGTGCCCCGGCAAAGCCTTTTACAAAAACGGTCTTGCCAGTTCCAAGCTCTCCATTTAAACAGATAACCATATTTGGAAATTTTTCTGATTCTATATTTTGAGCAAGTAACAATGTGTCGTTCATATCATGAGACGTTATTTTATATTCCATATATTATCACCTAAATAAAGTGTATCATAGAATTAACTAAAAAAAAAGTAAAAAAAAAACAGGCAACTTCCTATTTTCGCTTACACTATCGTCGGCGTACTAGTGCTTAACTTCTCTGTTCGGGAT